>AP026798.1:980696-1307594 GCA_033127725.1 Bombiscardovia nodaiensis
CCGGGTGCTCTGTCGGCGTTTTGCCTACCATGCCGACGGGACTGAGGGCGCACTGGCTGGTAAAAAAGTAAGGCTCCTCATTCTGTGCGGCGGTCGAGAAGACGACTTCCGCCGCAACGGTGTCAACGATGCCGTAGAGACGCAAATTTGCCAGCGGACCTTGACCGATTACTGCGCAATCACCGACATTGAAAAAATGTATATAGATGGCTTGGGCAACGGCGAGGATGCTGACGAGGAGAGTGCCCAAGACATCCGCCAACGGCTTGTTCATGTTTCGCTCATGGGCCGGCAGCTTGCCCTCGAAGGAGGTTCAGGGGAGGACGGCGCTCGCGGATGAGGGCGCTCAAGATCGGGTTTGTCTTTGACGATACGCTCGACGTGCTCGATGGAGTACAACAACACATACTGACCCTGGGCCATGAGCTGACCCGAAGGGGCCATGAGGTCCACTACTTGGTTGGGCAGACCCAGCATCCGCCGGTGGAGCATGTGCACTCGCTCTCGCGCAACATAATGGTTTCTTTCAACGGCAACCGTATGCGCATCCCCCTTTGGGCCCCGCAGCGGGCCATCGAGACTGCCTTGGGCGGAGGGCATTTTGACATTCTGCACGTACAAGCCCCTTACAGCCCGTTTCTGGCCGGACGAGTGCTTAAACGGGCCGAAGCTAGCACTGGCCTGGTGGCCACCTACCATATTGCTCCTACTGGCCGCCTGCAAATGCTGGCAGGTCAGGCTCTGGGTTTGCTCAACGCCCGCAGCCACCGGCGTATTGACCGGGTTATTGCCGTCTCACCGGTTGCTGCCCGCTACGCGCAGATGACGGCTGGAGCTCAGGCGATAGTCATCCCGAACCCGGTTGACGTCTCTGGGCTCCTGGAGCGGCGGCAGGCAGTAGGCTCCGACCGGATTCGCGCCTATCGTGGCCCTGGTCCGCACATTGTGTTTTTGGGCCGTTTCGTACCCCGCAAGGGCGCGCAGACTTTGATTGATGCCCTGCTCTTTGGTCAGGAACACCAGCTCTTGCCAACGAATCTTCATGTGACCATGGCTGGGAGGGGACCACTCCTGGAGGACTGCCGTCGCCAGGCCAGCAGCCTGTCCTACCAGGTCGATTTCCCCGGTTTCGTCTCGGAGGAGGACAAGCCTGCTCTCTTAGCTTCCGCCGATGTAGCCGTGTTCCCCTCTTCGGGCGGCGAATCCTTTGGCATTGTGCTCTTAGAGGCTATTGCCTCGGGCGCGGCGGTCACGCTCGCGGGTGACAATCCCGGCTACCGGTCCACCCTGGCCGACGATGGCGATGCCTTATTCCCGGTAAAGGGCCAGCAGCAGCAGGTTGCCGCAGGTCTGGCCGAGCGCTTGAGCCGTGCCCTTCGGGAGCCAGTTTGGGCTCAGGCTTTAGGGCAGCGGGAGCAGCAGCTCCTAGGTCGCTACGATATCAAGACGGTGGTGGGCCAGGTGGAAGCAGTCTACCGGCAGGCGATTGAGCTGCGCGCGGGCATGATGTAATGTAGGCTGACCGCTCTTGCGCTGTGAGCTGCGGTAGGACTCGGCCTCAAGGTAGGCTAGGAGTATGTCATTTTTTGATCTCTTTGGTGCCATGTTCGACGACGGTCGTGACCCACGGTTCTCGCGTCAGAACGCCCCTGATGATGACCCGGTCATCATCAATGTGGAAGAGGATGGGGGTTCTGGCTCTGCTGCCTCTTCGGGTTCGGCTCGCGGTCCGCGCGGTCCCCATGGGCCTGGCATTCCTCGCCTACCAAGGCTCCAGCGGCAGCCGGTGTCAGGGCCTGGGCTGAGTCGGGGATCAAAAATTATGCTGGTTGTGGTCGGCATTGTGGCCGTCGTGGTGGTCTTGCTCTTCGCCACTGCTCGCTTCATTACGGACCTCATGTGGTACTCCCAACTGGGAGCGGCTCGCGTGGTCTGGACGCAGCTGGCCGTCAAAGTCGGTCTGTGGTTGGCCTACGCTCTCATTTTGGCGTTGGTCACGCTCTTCGCTGCCTCCATGGCTATTTGGGCCCGTCCCGATTCGCCAGACGGCTCAACGATTCGCATTAAGGGTGACGTTATTGAAGTTGGGCACGGAATTAGCTCGAAGAGGGCGCGTCGGGTGGCTGGCATAGTCTCGCTGGCTGTTGGCATTATTTTTGGCTTCCAATTCAACGCTGATTGGACCAGCATTCTCCTTTTGTTCAACCGCCAATCTTTCGGGGCCAAGGACCCTCAATTTGGCCTGGACAACGGCTTCTATGTCTTCATTCTGCCGGGTTTGAAGCTTCTGGCTTCTGCCCTGCTGCTGATTGTAGTCTTAGCTGGCATTTTTAGCGTTATTACGCACTTCCTCATGGGTGGCATTCGCTTGACCATGCCCGTGGGTGGCCGGGGAATTGTGGAGATGACCCGCCGGGCCCGTCAGCAGGTGGCTGTCTGGCTCCTCCTAGCTATGCTGGTCTGGGCTGGCAATATGGTCTTGGGCGTTTTCGACCGCCTGACCGAGCAGGGGAGTCAGGTTGGGGGCGCCACGAAGATTACCGGCGCTTCTTACACTTCCGTCAACGCCAGTATTCCCGTCACCTTCATCATGGCCGCTCTGGTAGCCCTCTTGGGTATTGTGCTAGCGGTCTGGATCTTGTCTGCCAAGTCCCTGCGCGAAGGCAGGCCCCAGGCATCTTCGGCGGGCGCAGCTTTCAAAGACTGGAGGCTGCCTATCACGGCTATTGCGGCCCTGGTCGTGGCTTCTATCCTGCTTACGGGTGTGTGGCCTATGGTGGTCCAGCGCTTCCGGGTGAGCCCCAACGCGCAGGAGATGGAGTCCCAGTATATTCAGCGCAACATTTCCGCCACTAACCAGGCTTATGGTCTTCAAGGCCTGAAAACTGAGCAGTATCACGCCACTACTCAGGTGCGCTCGGGTGCCCTGGCGCAGGATGCGGACACGACCGCTCAGATTCGTCTGCTCGACCCGCAGGTGGTCTCACCTACCTTCCGCCAGCTACAGCAGTCCAAGCAGTACTACACCTTTGAAGACACGCTGGCCGTCGACAAGTACGAGATTGACGGCGTGAGCCAGGACACGGTGATTGGCGCCCGCGAGCTGGACTTGGAAGGCAACGACAACCGCAACTGGGTCAACGACCACACGGTCTTTACCCACGGGTACGGGGTAGTGGCGGCCTACGGCAACAAGGTCACGCCGGACGGGCAGCCCGAGTTCTTCGAGCAAGATATTCCCACCCACGGCAAGCTCACCGACCAGGAGCACTATGAGCCGCGTATCTACTTTTCTCCCAATGCGCCCGAGTACTCCATTGTCGGCTCGCCACAGGGCAGTAAGACCAAGGGCTGGGAATTCGACTATCCGACTGGTTCGGACGGTGCCACTAACACCTTTAGCGGCAACGGTGGTCCTTCCGTGGGCAATCTCTTTACCCGCCTGCTCTACGCTATTCGCTTCGGTTCAGACCAGATTCTCTTCTCTGATCGAGTGACCCCCAGCTCGCAGATTCTCTATGACCGTTCGCCCAAGGAGCGCGTGGCTAAGGTAGCGCCTTACCTGACTCTGGACGGGCGCGTCTATCCGGCCGTCGTGAACGGCCGAGTCAAGTGGATTGTGGACGGCTACACCACTTCCGACATGTACCCCTACTCGCAGAAGGTGGATTTGGGGCCCATCACGCAGGATACGACCACCCTGAGCTCGCAGGCGGTCAAGGGCCTGGGTTCCCAGGAAGCCAACTACATCCGCAACTCAGTCAAGGCCACTGTCGATGCCTACGACGGGTCTGTTGACCTGTACGCCTGGGATGTCAAAGATCCGGTCTTGAAAGCCTGGCAGCAGGTCTTCCCCGGCCAATACAAGCCGCTCAGCCAAATTTCTGGCGATCTCATGAGCCATATGCGCTACCCGGAGAGCCTCTTCAAGGTCCAGCGGCAACTGCTCTCCCAGTACCATGTGGGCCAGGCCAGTCAGTTCTTCTCTGGCGAGGACTTTTGGCAGACTCCTGTGGACCCAACGGGCACCGATGAAGAGCAGAAGCGCGGCGTAAAGCAGCCTCCTTACTACCTGACTATGCAGACGCCGGGCACGAGTTCGCCGACCTTCTCGCTGACTTCGACCTTCATCCCCGCAGGCACCTCAACCCGCGAGATTTTGACCGGTTTCCTCTCGATTGACTCTGACGCTGGGCGTACAGCCGGCAAGATTGGGCCGGACTACGGCACCCTGAGACTCCTGGAATTACCCAAGAATTCCAACGTTCCAGGTCCTGGTCAGGCCCAGAATAATTTCAACTCTGATGCTGCTATTTCTACCGAGTTGAACCTCTTGCAGTCGGGGTCGACCAAGGTCAAGCGCGGCAACCTGCTGACCCTGCCTGTAGGCAACGGGCTGATTTACATTCAGCCAGTCTACGTGCAGTCCTCGGGCGCGACTTCCTTCCCGCTCTTAAAGCGCGTGCTGGTGGCCTTCGGTGACAAGGTCAGCTCGGCGCCTACTCTGGATGCGGCCTTGGATAAAACCTTCAAGGGCAATTCAGGAGCTTCGGCAGGAGACGCAGCTAATGCTGGCAAGGGCGACGAGACAGGCACGGCCACCCAACCAGACCAACCGTCAGGGTCGGGCCAGTCCGGCAGTGGCAGCCAGCAGTCAGGAGAGCAGGGCAAGCAAGGCGCTTCCGGCTCCAGTCCTGCCTTGAAGCAGGCGTTGAGTGATGCTGACCAAGCCATGAAGGACTCCGACACTGCCTTGAAGCAAGGCGATTTCAGTGCCTATGGTGAGGCCCAAAACCGCTTGAAGGAGGCTCTGAATAAAGCTCTCGAAGCCAATAAGTAGACGGTCTTCAAGCAACCCTAGTCGGCTTGGCCTTGTAGAATGCTCAAGGCTTTGAAGACGTTCGGGAAGTGGGTCAGATGACATCTCAGTATTGGCTGGTGGCGGGTTTAGGCAACCCTGGAGCGAAGTACGAGGGTACCCGCCACAATATGGGCTTTATGTGCGCTGACCTCTTGGCTGAGCGCTGGTCAGTCAGTATGAGCGACCACAAGGGCCTAGCCCTCCTAGGCAAAGGTATCATGCGCTTGGGTGGACAGGAGACCAAGTTTTTCCTGACCAAGCCCCTGACCTTCATGAATGACTCCGGCAACGCGGTGGCCTCCATCTGCTCCTACTATGACATTCCTGCCCAGCAGGTCGTGGTGGTGCATGACGACATGGACCTGGAATTCGGTCGCATCAAGGTCAAGGCTGGCGGATCGGCTGGCGGTCACAACGGCATCCGTTCCATCGACCGCTCCCTGGGGACTAACGCCTATGCGCGCGTGCGACTGGGCGTGGGTCATGCCCAGCGCGGCCCCCAAGCCCACCAGCAGACCGTAGATTGGGTCTTGGGCAGGTTCAGCAGCGACCAGCGCAGTAAGCTCGACGACTTTTTGGCCGATGGAGCCGACGCGGTAGAGACCGTGATGACGCAAGGTTTGGGGCAGGCACAGGAGCAATTTAATGGCAGATAAGCAGGCACAAGTTCTCGATGGTGTCCTGGCTCCCTATCTTGAGACGCTCAAGGCTGACCCGGCTTTTGCCCGGTTGGCGGGCGGTCAGGAGGAGGATTTTGCGCCCGACGGCACGCTGAGCGTGCAGGCTCCAGCGGGTATCCGTCCTGCTCTTGGTGCCGCTCTGGCCAGTATAAAGCCTTTAGTTATGGTGGTGCCCTCCCAGCGGGATGCCGAAGAGATGGTAGCCTCCCTGCGTTCTTGGTACCCGGGCGACCCCTCGAGCATTGCCCTCCTGCAGGCCTGGGAGACCCTGCCCCACGAGCGACTCTCGCCCCGGGCCGACACAGTGGCCTCCCGAATGGCGGTCTTCCGTCGTCTGGTTCACCCCAAGGCGGGCGACCCGCTCTTCGGGCCTATCCAGCTCCTGGTCATGCCGGTGCGCTCGCTCATCCAGCCCATTGTCCAAGGTCTGGCAGAGGTGGAGCCACTCGTTTTTGCTGGCGGCGAAGACCTGCCCCTGGAGCAGGCGGTTGAACGTTTGCAAACCGCTTCATACACGCGCACTGACCTGGTCATGGACCGGGGCGAGTACGCTGTGCGCGGCGGTATTCTCGACGTGTTTGTGCCTACGGCCGCCCACCCGGTGCGCATTGAGTACTTCGGCGATACGATTGACTCTATTCGCGCCTTCCACGCCTCCGACCAGCGCACCTATGGCGAAGACATCGACCAGGCCTGGGCCACTCCCTGCCGGGAGTTGGAGCTCAACGAGCAGGTGCGCACGAGGGCGGCAAAGCTGGTGGGGCACATTGCCAACGCCGATGACATGCTGGAGTCCATCGCCCAGGGCATACCGGTAGAGGGTATGGAATCCCTGCTGCCAGCGCTGGTAGACCACCTGAGCCCGGTGGAGACCCTCCTGCCCCAGAAGGCGAGCGTCCTCCTGAGTGACCCCGAGCTCCTGCGCCGGTCGGCAGAAGATTTAGCCAAGACAGCTAATGAATTCCTGGCCGCCTCCTGGCATGTGGCCGCCTCCGGGCACGGTTCGGGCGCGCCGATTTCCTTTGACCAGGCTTCGTTCTTAGACTACGACAGCGCTGTCGAATCCCTGACCCAGGGCCAGCGCGATGTCTACAAGCTCACCGACTTGAGTGTTGATCCTTCGCTTCAGGGGCAGGAGGCCTTGGGGGCCCAGACCCCAGAAGAGTTTCGCGGCGACGAAAACCGGGCTAGAGCCGGGATAAGCGGGCTCATCGAGGCAGGCAGCGAAGTGCTGGTGACGGCGGCAGCCCAGGGTACCTTGAGCCGCTTGCGCCGGGCTCTGGAAGCCAGCGGAACCGTAGGGATAACGTACATCCAATCCCTGGCCACCGACGGATTCGTGGATCCCAAGGCCGGGCTGGCCCTCTTAACTGAGCGCGATTTGACCGGCCACTCCAGCGCGGTAGCTGGGCCCAAGGCTACCAAGCGCAGGCGCAAGGCCATTGACCTCTCTGAACTCAAGGCTGGCGACTTTGTGGTGCACGAAAGCCACGGTATCGGTCGCTTCCTTGGTATGCGTCAGCGGCAGGTGGGTCTGAAGGCCAGCAAGGGTACGCGCGAGTATCTGGTCATCGAATACGCCCCTCCAAGCGCGGGGCTCCGGCCGACAAGCTTTTCGTGCCCGCCGACCAGCTGGACCAGGTGAGCAAATATATAGGCTCGGAGGCCCCTAAGCTCAACAAGTTGGGGGGCTCGGACTGGGCGCAGACCAAGGCCAAGGCCAAAAAACACGTTCACGAGATTGCCCAAGACCTGGTCAAGCTCTACTCGGCCCGTCAGCGCACGCGCGGCTTCGCCTTCAGCCCCGACACGCCCTGGCAGAAGGAGTTGGAGGATGCCTTCCCCTACCAGGAGACGCCCGACCAGCTGACAGCCATTGACGAAGTCAAGCGAGACATGGAGCGCCCGGTGCCCATGGACCGCTTAATCTGCGGCGATGTGGGCTTTGGCAAGACCGAAATCGCCATCCGCGCGGCCTTTAAGTCCGTGCAAGACGCCAAGCAGGTGGTGGTACTCGTTCCCACGACCTTGCTGGTCCAGCAGCACTATCAGACCTTTACCGAGCGCTACGAGGGCTTCCCGGTCACTGTGGGGCAGATGAGCCGCTTCCAGTCGGCCAAGGAGAACCAGGAGACCATGGCTGGCTTGGCCGATGGCACCATTGACATCGTTATTGGCACCCACAAGCTCTTGAACCCCAAAATCAAGTTCAAAGACTTGGGGCTCATGATCATTGACGAGGAACAGCGCTTCGGCGTGGAAGACAAGGAGACCCTGAAGGCCATCCGCACGAATGTGGACGTGCTCTCCCTGTCGGCCACCCCGATTCCCAGGACCTTGGAAATGGCGGTCACGGGCATCCGCGAGATGTCAACCCTGGCCACGCCGCCCGAGGACCGTCTGCCGGTCCTGACCTACGTGGGCGCCTATGAGGACGCTCAGATTACGGCTGCCATCCGCCGGGAGCTCTTGAGGGGCGGGCAGGTCTTCTTTATTCATAACCGGGTGGAGGACATTGCCAAAGTCTCTGCCAAGGTGCACGAGCTGGTACCCGAGGCGCGGGTTGGTGTGGCCCACGGCAAGATGGGGGAGAAGCAGCTCGACGCGGTCATCCAGGACTTCTGGCACCGGGACGTGGACGTGCTGGTTTGCACCACGATTGTGGAGACTGGCTTGGATATCCCCAACGCCAACACGCTGATTGTGGACCGGGCTGATCGCTTTGGTCTCTCCCAGCTCCACCAGCTGCGCGGGCGGGTGGGCCGTGGCCGCGAGCGCGCCTACGCCTACTTCCTCTACGACCCCTCGAAGCCTATGACGCAGACCGCCCACGACCGGCTGGCTACGATTGCCCAGCACACGGCCCTGGGTTCGGGCTACGACGTGGCTATGAAGGACTTGGAGTTGCGCGGCACGGGCAACCTCTTGGGCTCGGAGCAGTCTGGGCACATTGAGGGCGTGGGCTTCGACCTGTACGTGCGCATGGTCTCCCAGGCGGTGGAGGAGTACAAGGAGCCGGAGCGCAAGGAGTCGCTGTCGGTCGCCATTGACCTGCCGGTGGAAGCTTCCATTCCGGTGGACTACATTGACTCGGATAAGCTGCGGCTGGAGGCCTACCGGAAGCTGGCGTCTGCGCAAGATGAGGGCGACCTGCAGGAGCTGTACGAGGAGCTTTCCGACCGCTATGGCACGCCGCCAGCTGAGTTTGAAACCCTCTTCGCTGTAGCTCGTCTGCGCGCTCAGGCCCGGGCGCTGGGCATCAGCGAAATCAACGGTCAGTCCAGCCGGGTGCGGGTTGGCAAGATTGATATGCCTGAGTCCCTGCAAATTCGGATTGGGCGCATTTATAAGGGCTCGCGCTACCATCCAGTGACTCAGACCCTCCTGGTACCGGCTCCTTTTGCGGGGAGTATGGGTGCCAAGCCGATGGGTTCGATGGAAATTTTGGCCTGGACCGCTCAGCTCTTAGACGATTTGGCCTGGAAGCATGAAGGTAGTTCTCAAGCATAGCAAGGATGTGAGCGCTCACATTTTTTGGGGCCTGTTAGTCCAACAAAGGCACTAGTCTTAAGAGTGTTAGCACAACACAAGTTGTAACTTAAGGAGAAGTTGTGGCAGCAATTGAAAGCGTGTATGCACGCGAAATTCTTGATTCCCGTGGCAACCCGACTGTAGAGGTTATCCTACAGACCGAAGATGGTGCGGAAGGCCGCGGATTGGTGCCTTCGGGCGCTTCAACTGGCGAGGCTGAGGCCTGGGAGCGTCGCGATGGCGACAAGAAGCGCTATCAGGGCAAGGGTGTGCTCAATGCGGTCAAGGCCGTCAACGAGACCATCGCCCCCAATGTTATCGGTATGGATGCCACCGACCAGCGTGCTCTTGACGAGACCATGATTGAGCTCGACGGCACGCCCAACAAGGGCAAGCTGGGCGCCAACGCCATTCTCGGCGTTTCCTTGGCTGCTCTCTACGCCGCAGCCCAGTCGGCAGAGCTCCCGCTCTACCGCTACATCGGCGGCACCAACGGACACATCCTGCCCGTTCCCAACATGAACATCATGAACGGTGGCGCACACGCTGACTTCGCTACCGACATTCAGGAGTACATGATCTCTCCCTACGGCTTCGACTCCTACCGGGAGGCCCTGCGCGCTGGCGTTGAGGTCTACCACACCCTCAAGGGCATCCTGAAGAAGGACGGCCACGAGACTGGTCTAGGCGATGAGGGCGGCTTCGCTCCAAAGATGAAGTCCAACGAGGACTCCTTGAAGTACATCGTCGAGGCTATTTCTGCCGCCGGCTATGAGCCCGGCAAGCAGATTGGTCTGTGCTTGGATGTGGCTTCCTCCGAGTTCTACAACAAGGAGAGCAACAAGTACCACTTCGACGGTGAAGACCGCGATGCTGACTATATGCTCGACTACTACCAGGGCCTGGTAGAGCGCTACCCGCTCGTCTCTATCGAGGATCCCTTCGCCGAGGAAGATTGGGCTGCCTGGCAAAAGATCACCGCCGCTATGGGCGACCGCCTGCAGTTTGTGGGTGACGACCTCCTGGTCACTAACCCCAAGAGGCTGCAGAAAGCCATCGATATGAAGGCTGCCAACTCGCTCTTGGTCAAGCTCAACCAGATTGGCACTGTCACCGAGACGATGGATGCGATCGAGCTGGCCACCGCCAATGGCTTCACCTCCATGGTCTCTCACCGTTCTGGCGAGACTCCTGACACCACCATCTCCGACCTGGCTGTGGCCAAGAACACCCGCCAGATTAAGACCGGTGCTCCTGCCCGTGGCGAGCGCATTGCTAAGTACAACCGCCTGCTGGAGATTGAGGAAGAGCTGGGCTCCACCGCTGAGTACGCCGGTTATTCTGCATTCAAGGCCTGCAAGCAGTACACCAAGTAAGAGCCTTAGGTTAGCTCTCGGATCAAGACCTAACCGAAAGCGTTGAAGTTATGCCCGTGGCATGTCGAGTCGGCTGCCACGGGTATTTTTGTGAGTATGACTAGAGCAAGCCGAACTCACCCTCGCAGCAGGAAACCTGAAGCGTCTTCACCAGACTCAAAGAAGGCTGCTAGCAAGTCTCGGCACAGCTCGCAGGGCCCTATTTCCCTGTGTATTTCTATCATCATTGTTCTAGTGGGTGCCATCCAACTCGTCTCCACCTTCCACACCTATGCCATCAACCTCTCTGAACTCAACGGGCTCAAGAACCAGCAGGCAGTCCTGGTGGAGCAAAAACAACAGTTGGAGAACGACATCGCCCGTTGGGATGACCGAGCTTATGTGACCGCCCAGGCCAGGGAGCGGCTGGGCTTCGTGTTTCCTGGTGAGCAGGCGATTCGAGTTTTGCACCCTGAGGCGGTGACCGGCGGGCAGCCCAGCGCTGCTGAACAGAAGAAGGACTCCCAGCGGACGGTGGCTCGCCCACCGCTGCCCTGGTACCGGGAGATGGCGTATTCGCTCAGTCGCGCGGACGCTGAGCCGACTGCGCCCTCAACGTCGCCCAAGAGCGACTCGACCAGCCAGGACACGCCTGAATCCTCGGGTCAGGGCACAACTCAAGAGACGCCCAACGGATCCAAACAAGCACAGTAAGGTAGGGGAGTTGTCAGTATGGAAGCAGTAGTCGGCCAAGCTTCGCTCGCTTTGAGCCAGTCGGCCTTGCGAGCCTGCCTGGATAGGGCGATGGAGAACCGGGCCAGTCAGCAGCAGATAGCTGTGGTGGAATCCCAGCTCGGCCGCTATCCACGAGGCATCGTTGCTGTGGGCGCTCAGTGTGTGTGTGGCAACCCGCTGGCAGTGATTACCCGACCTGAGCTGCCGGGCGGCATTCCCTTTCCCACGACCTGCTATCTGACTTCGCCCCAGGCGGTCAAGGCTGTCTCCCACCTGGAGGCCGAGGGAGTTATGGCCACGATGAATGAGCAACTGGCGCAGGATGAGAACCTGCGTGAGCGCTATGAGCGAGCCCACCGCACCTATTTGGCTTTCCGCCAGCTTTTAGCTGAGCGCCTGGGTGACGATCAGAGCCATATTGAAGGCATTTCTGCTGGTGGCATGCCCAAGCGCGTCAAGTGTTTGCACGCGTTGGTGGCTCAATCGCTGGTGATGGGACCGGGAGTCAATCCTCTGGGTGACCAAGCTTTGGAAGCTGTCGCTGATAGTTTTAGCCCTAGCCGCTGCGATTGCGATCAGCCGTGGCCGCAGCGCGCTCTAGCTGGTGAATCCAGTTTGTAGGCCAGTAGGTGGCAGTTGTAGTGAGTGAACAAGCGTGGAAGGGCAAGGCAATAATGACGCACAGGGCATCGGTCACGGTCGCAGGCGTGGACTGTGGCACTAACTCTATTCGGCTCATGGTGGCCCAGGTTGACGAACAGGGTCTGCACCCCCTGCGGCCCAGGCTCATGCGCGTGGTGCGTCTGGGGGAGGGCGTGGACCGCAATCACCGGTTCAGTCAGGGGGCCCTGGAGCGTACGTTTGCGGCGGCTCGAGAGTTTGCACAAGTGTTGGGCGAATACCAGGTTGATGCCCTGCGATTCGTGGCAACCTCGGCCAGCAGAGATGCCAGCAATCGAGCTGAGTTCGAGGCTGGTATCCATGAAATTTTAGGTGTTGAGCCCCAGGTGATTGCGGGCACGCAAGAGGCACAGTTGAGTTTCCTGGGTGCTGTCAGCGTCTTGGAGCAGGAGCAGGGGCAGGACGTGCCAGCTGCTCCCTATCTGGTTGTGGACCTGGGTGGGGGCTCCACAGAGCTGGTAGCGGGTGCCGACGGCCTTTCAGGGCCCGTTGATCAGGTTCAGGCTGCCTACTCAATGAACATCGGTTCAGTGCGTATGACTGAGCGGCACTTGCGCTCCGACCCGCCGACCGCCCACGAGATTGAGCAGGCCCAGGCAGACATCGACGAACATATTACGCAAGCCTTCCAGGCAGTCCCCGTTGACCAGGTGCGCACGCTCATCGGTGTGTCGGGCACAGTGACCACGATGAGTGCGATTGCCCTGGGATTGGACCACTACGAGCGCCAGGCGGTCGATGGAGCGCGAATCGCCTTGGAGGACGCGCAGGCGGCCAATCGGCGGGTCTTGCAGATGAGCCGGCAGGAGCGCGCCGGATTGGGGGCCATCCACCCCGGGCGTATCGACGTGATTGGAGGAGGGGCCTTGGTCTGGTCTCGCCTGCTAGAGCGCCTGCGGGCGGCTGCTCCCAGTTTGCAAGGCGGGTATGTGGCCAGTGAGCACGGCCTGCTCGATGGACTCGTGTTGAGCCTAGGCAGGGACCTGCTGGCTGGCGAGTAGTGCGGGGTGTTCGTCCACAGGGGTATAGTATCCTCTAGTGGTTGCAAGCCCCGGTGGCGGAACGGTAGACGCAGCGGACTTAAAATCCGCCGCCCTCAACAGGCGTGTGGGTTCGATTCCCACCCGGGGCACTTGTTCGTGAGTATTACATACTAAGAGTTCGGTGAGGATTGAGGTTCGAGCGACTTGTAACTTTTCGCTTGAACCGATACCCTAGAGGTCAGTTGGCAAGTTCGGAGGACGATATGACGCAAGAGTCTGCTCTCAAGGCGAATGCCGCCTTTGGTGCTTATCCGACCCTTGAATTTCAGGGTCCGGCTTTCCGCGGGTTGCACGTGGAGGAGCTGGTGGAAGGTGATGGCCCACTGGTGCGTAAGGGTGACACGGTCACGGTGAACTACCATGGCCTCGTCTGGGGATCAGACAAGCCCTTTGACTCATCCTTCGACCGTCACCAGCCGGCCAGCTTTGCCATTGGTGTGGGCCAGGTCATTCAGGGTTGGGATCGCAGTCTGCCGGGCCACAATGTGGGCTCCCGGCTCCTGCTGTCTATCCCGCCAGAGTACGGCTATGGCTCGCGCGGTGTACCTCAAGCAGGAATAGGTGGAGATGATACGCTAGTTTTCGTGGTGGACATTGTCTCGACCCGGTGACGCTTGGTAAAGTGGGCGCCGGCGAGACCGGCGCTTTTTTCTATCTGTGTATGCCCAAAGCCTTCAGCGTTGAGGCCAGCAGCATATCGAAGGACTGAGCGGGGTTGGTCCTTAACTGTATCGTGAAACAATAACTCAAGGAGGGTGTGATGGCAGAAGAAAAGACTATCCTGCTGACACAAGAAGCGTATAACAAGCTGGAAGACGAGCTCAAGCACCGGCAGGGGGAGTACCGTGACGAAATTACGGAACGTATCGCTGCTGCGCGTGCTGAAGGTGATTTGAGCGAGAACGGCGGCTACCAGGCTGCGCGTGAAGAGCAGGGCAAGAATGAGGGCCGGATTAACGAGCTCATTGTCAAGCTGCGCAACGCCAAGATTTTGAAGGCCCCCAAAGCAGGCAGCGTAGGCAACGGCTCTGTCGTGACGCTCGATTTAGCTGGTAATGAGATGGTTTATGTGCTGGGCTCGCGCGACATCGCCGTGGCTACTGATTACGATGTGATCAGCCCAGAGTCTCCCATCGGAGCGGCTATTATGGGCCACAAGAAGGGCGATTCTGTCTCCTACCAAACTCCAAACGGCAAGGAGATTACGGTAACGATTCAAGATGCGAAACCGTTGAAGTAATGCCATGAGGCCTTATGCGAGGGGCTCTGGTGGACCTATCTCATAGTCCGCCAGAGCCCCTTAACTGTGCCTGGGCACCCGACTCACATGAGTTGACAGACGACCAGGTAGATGGCCACCACATGGCAGGCGTAGCCAGCTACGGTGCCGCAGTGGAAAATCTCGTGGAATCCGAATATGCGGGGCCAGGGGTCTGGTTTGCGCAGGGCATAGACTACGGCTCCTGCGATATAGCAGATGCCGCCAGCAATGAGCAGCCAGACCACCGCAGGGCCCGCCGCTGGCGAGTGCCAGAAGAGGTCTAGAAAGGCGACTCCGGCGACACCGAAGACGACATAAACCGAAGTGTAGAGCCAGCGGGGTGCTGAAATCCAGACGACATGGATGAACATCACCACCAGGGTGCAGCTCCAAATGCCGATGAGGATGACCTTGCGCCAGAAGCTGTCCAGGGCGAAGGCGACCGGCGTGTAGGTGCCGGCTATGAGTAAGAAAATGTTGACATGGTCCAGGCGACGCAAGATGTCGGTAACCCGGGGTGACCAGTCGCCCAAGTGATAGAGGGCTGAGTTGCCGAAGAGCGCCAGCGAGCAGACCATAAAGACGGCGCACGCCCATTTCAAACCTGCGCCGGGGCTGATGCAGATCAGCACAATACCCGAGGCTAGGGCGAGTGGGGCGGCGATAGCGTGAATCCATCCACGCATGAGTGGTTTGGGCCTGCCGTGCACGTCCAAGCGCACCTTGTGCTCTATCTCGTCGTCGGGAATACCCTCAATGATGGCGGCTTTAGTTTCGGACTTTTCAATGATTTTTGCGGCCTTAGCCTGCCCTTTTGCTCGCACAGCCGCTGCCTTCGCCTTCAAGTGGTCTTCACGGGTCAATTGGGCCTGCTGGCGGGCAGCCAAGAGCTCCTGTCGGCGTTGCTCGCGCAGGGCAGCCACCTGCGGATCCTCGTGTGATAAGTCTTGCGCCATCCTATCCTCCCGTGTGTGGAAGCGCGCTGAATGCGCCAGGCCTTCTACTGCCAGTGTAAACCTAGGGGCACTACCTTGGCTGACTGGCATGCATGCAAACAGACTCGCCTGAAAGCGGAGGGCGGCCAGGCTTCCTAGGGCATTCGCTATGATAATGGGTATGGCTGATTTTTCCGAGATTCTCGCATCATTTCCCGATTTTAACGAGAGCGACCGTGAGTGGCTTCACTTGTTAGTGGCTGACTGGCAGGTTATTGCCGATTTGAGTTTTGCTGACCTCCTCCTCTTGCTCAAGCGCGCTGACGGTTCATATGTGGTGGCAGAGCAGTGCAGGCCCTCCACAGTGATGTCTCTGCGCACTGAGGACGTGGTGGGTGATTTGATTCCCTCAGAGCGCAAGCGCGAGCTAGATGCCGCTATGCTGTCCCAGACGACTGTGCGTTCCAACACCATGCGTACGGTGGGTAAGGCCACGGTCTGCGATGTCTACGCGCCTATCCGCCACCAGGGTAAGACCTTGGGCCTGGTGGCTCGCGAGACGAACATGGCCACCCGTGAGTCCAACGGACGTTACGAGAGTGAGAGTATCAACGCTGGCAAAGCCCTCTTCGACATGATTACGCGCGGGCAGTTCCCATACTCCGACTCAGTGATGAACCAGCGGCATAACGCTCGGGTGGCCGACGGTTTTATCATTCTGACCGCGGGCGGCATTGTGCGCTATGCTTCCCCGAACGCCATATCATGCTTCAGGCGCCTGGGATCGGTGGAGACTATGCCTGGACAATACTTGAGTGAGATTGGCACTTCGCTCATCCAGCAAAACGACCCCCTGCCTGACTCCCTGCCCCTAGTGCTGACGGGTAAGGCTGCTGTGGATTCAGAGCTGGTGGTCAACCGTTCTGCGGTCTCCATGCGCTCCCTGCCCCTGTACGGTAAGGACGGCAGAATTGGCGGCATTGTGCTCTGCCGGGATGTGACCGAGTTGAGGCGCAGGGAGAAGGAGTTGCAGACCAAGGACGCCACCATTTCCGAGATTCACCATCGGGTAAAGAATAACTTGCAGACGGTCTCCGCGCTCTTGCGCTTGCAGGGGCGTAGAACCAAGTCTAAAGAAGTGCGCAAGGAGCTGGAAGAGGCCCAGCGCAGGGTGCAAACGATTGCCGTAGTGCATGAAGGCTTGAGCCAGACAGCTGATGAGATTGTCGATTTTGATAAGGTGATAGCCAACCTGCTCAAGATGAGCGTGGACTTAGCGACGACCGGTGAGCAGAAGATCTCCATCTCCTATATTGGCAAATTCGGCATGATGCCTGCCCAGGATGCCACTCCGCTCTCCTTGGTGCTCACGGAGTTGGTCAACAACGCAGTCGAGCACGGGTTTGAGGGCCGCGATGAGGGGCATATCACCATCTCGGTGGGACGAGGCGGCGATAATTTGAATGTGGTGGTAGAAGACGATGGTAACGGCTACCACACTGAGTCCAACGCTGGCCAGGCTCGGCCCTCTGGATCGGGACTTGGTACGCAGATTATCAACACTTTTGTGACCAATGACTTCGGCGGCACTGTCCGTTGGGAACCACGCCGGGATGGGGGCACGCGGGTAGTGATTAACCTCACCCTGCGGGTGGCCCAAACGTCGAGTGAAAAGAGTCATCTCGCGGCCCTGGAGTGAGCGCAAGGGCTGGGGCGAGCTAGCCTATAGAAGCCTACAAAAAAACCGGATGGTATTCGCAGATAAGCAATCGGATACCATCCGGTAGGAGCCTTGGCTGGGCTTAAGAGTTTCTTCAGGACTGCTGCATAGCCTGACTGCGACGGGCTCGCATAGCCCTGCGCTTCAAAGCTCTGCGTTCGTCTTCGCTCAGGCCACCCCAGACACCGTAATCCTGGTTGGTGTCGAGCGCGCACTTCAGGCAAGCGTCAATCACCTCACAAGTCCTGCATACGGCTTTGGCTTCTTCAATCTGCTGGTATGCGGCGCCCGTATTACCTACAGGGAAGAAAAGCTCAGGATCTTTGTCGCGGCAAGCTGCCTTGGCACGCCAATCAAATGCGCTGCTCATACTGGTACTACCCCTACCTTCCACTACTGTCACTACTGCTCAACAATTGCACTTACTCTAGGGAAGCACGATTACGACAACTTTTCAAGGTCTAGGAGCGAAATTTCTTCTTTCAGAGCACTGTATTTGTTGTGCTTGACCAGCGCTCATCAAGACGGCTCGCCCTGGTATGGACCCCACTTGCTCGCCTAAACGCCGCAAAAGGACGGTAGGAATACCGGACAGCAGGTCCTGAGACTGCTGGCCACTGGGGAAGACGATCTGAGAGCTGAAGAGTTCAGGCTTGCGTACCAGGCGGGCCGACTCAAGAGCTAGAATCACGCACACTCGCGGGTCTTGGAGGGCTTGGCTGACCTGCTGGGCGGTGCGATCCTGGCACAGGGGGTCCATCAGCTGGTCGGCTGCATCTATCAGCCAGACGCTGTAGGGGGCTGGTGGTGGAAGCAGTGTAGGGCTGCCTCTGAGCTGCCCGGCTGGCGGTTTCGAGGTCTTACCCTCGTATGCCCAAGTGGGGTGCCTAGGGCTGCCAGAGTGGGGGAGCCTGACCTCTACCTCCTTGAGTTCTCCCGCCTGGTAGGAGCTCATTCTCACGCCAGGAGGACTGCGCTGACCTGGCGTATGCGCATACAAGTCGAGTAGCTGCTCGCGAATGAGCTCCAGCAAGTTGCTTTTGCCTCGTCCTAAACCGCCGATGATGGCGATGTTGCCGGTCACCGGCAGTCGGCAGGGGTGCCAGAGAACGCCGTCGTCTGCCAAGCCGATACAGAGGAGAGGGTGACCATCGTCCCAGGTATTTACCGCCTGAGGCGTGTTGAGCTGCCCGCTGCTGACGCTCGTGGGTAGAGCGGGAGTAAAGAGGGGACTGGCGCTCGCGGATCCGTAGCAGTGGCTGGCGAGGAGTACCTGGTCAACTACTGCTTCGGGTTGCTTGCAGTAGGCGCAGCGGAAAGCTACTAGTCGTTCTCCGTCCTGGTAAAAGCCGGCTCCTGGTTCCCGAGGTTTGATGAGGGCCGCGCAGGAGGATCCCAAGAGTTCCTTGGACTGCATAGAGTCCTTGACCCGTAAGCAGATGGACAGGTTCATGTTGGCTCGCATGTGGGCGTTGACCTGTCCCATGGGATTCTGGGTGCAGGCAATCAAGTTCATACCCAGGGACCGGCCTAGGGAGGCCAGCTGGACCAGATGATCCATGTAGTCAGGCAGTTGCTGGCTCAGAGCCTGAAATTCGTCAATCACGACGATGAGTCGGGCTGGCTCAGGGTTGAGATCGCGGGTGTCGCCAAGTCCCTGACTGGCTACCAGCTCCTCCCGGCGTTTCAGCTCGCGTTCGATACCTTCGATGGCCCGGGCGGCGGCTTCCAAGTTAAGGTCGGAGACGAAGCCCACAGTGTGGGGCAAGCGGCTGAGCTGACTGAAGGCCGAACCTCCTTTGAAGTCCAAAAAGACGAAATTCAGGCGGCTGGGTGGCAGCTGGCAGGCCAGGGCCAGGCACCAGTCTTGCAAGAATGCGGACTTTCCTGATCCGGTGGTGCCAGCTACGAGCGCGTGCGGGCCCTGAAGGGGAAGGTCTATGTGTAGAACGCCGTTGGCTGTGCTGCCCATAAGGGCATCGTAAGGAGTGCTGTCAGCTTGGCTGACTTCCGGGTGGGTACTGCCTGCGGCGACCAGCCAGCTGTGGACAATGCCTTGCCAGAGTGCTCCACCGGCCTCGACAGCTTGGTGGGCTGGGAGAAAATCCTCTAAGGGTCTCGTTTCCAACTGTCTAACTTGCGAACTCAGGGCTTGTGCCTGGTCAGACTCGCTCGCAGGAAGTGTCTTGCTGGTTCCTAGCTGCCGGTGCTCACCAGAGGGCTGCTCGCGCTCCTGGCGTTCGGTCCAGTAGCTGCTGACTACTAGGGCCAAGGTAGCGACGGCGCTGGGTGCAAAGAACAAGGCAAAGAGCCAGCGGCCCTGCACCGCCATCATTACTGCTAGGCCGCATTGGGCTAGGACGGGGGCGATTTGCCCGAGTAAGCGCCAGCGAACCAGTCGTGCCTGCCGGGCTTGTTCAGGCGACTGAGACGACTTGCGGTGCTGACGTTGGTGTGAACTGCCTCTCGAAACGTGCATATCTCCAGTGTGAACCTACTGGGGGCTTCTGCGCGAGCCCGAGAGACAATGTGGTCGAATGTGGCTAGCGATGTGCATAAGTCCAAAAGCAGACTGGACTCACATGCCTCCCACGGTTCCGGGCTGGTGACTGCCGTCATTGAGCTGCTGGAAGAGCTCGGTATTGCGATTGGCGTCGAGCAAAACGGTAGAGCCCAGGCCCCCCGGGTAGTAGTCAGGGTCAGTCCAGTAGACAGATCCGTTGACCCCCTGAGGTCCCGAGGCCTCCCGGAAGGCTAAAACCATGCGGGCCAGCGACCAGGGATTGGTGTCTTCGTCAACGATGACGGCCCCTAATGCTGCCGTGGCGAGTTTGCTGACAGCAGAAAAATTCATCAAGGTCTTCGGGGAGGCGGATTTTTGCGCAATAGCACCGATGACCTGCCGCTGGCGTTCCGCTCGACCGAAGTCTCCCTTGGGGTCGGCGTAGCGCATACGCGAGAAGGCGAGGGCCGTTCCGCCGTCGACGTCGTGGCAGCCTGCGGTCCAATTGAGGCCGGAGTAGGGATCGTTCACCGTGCTGTCGTAGCACAGGTTGACGCCACCCAAGGCGTTGACTACACCTTCGAGACCGCCAAAACGAATTTGAATGGCATGGTCGATTTTATGGCCGGTGATAGCCTCCACCTGCCCAGTCAAAGCTGGGAAACCAGCCAAGTTGGCTGCCGCATTGATTTTCATGCCCTGACCGTTGACCGTGACCAGGGAGTCACGGGGGATGGAGATGAGTGAAGAGGACCCATGCCTGGGCTTGGTGAGGACCAGAATCGTGTCGGTGCGAAAGCCTGGGGCATCATCGGAGGTTCCTGTGCCAGATGTCCCATCGCGCTCATCTGAGCCGAGGATGAGCCAGCTGGTGGCGGTACCAGCGCCCATGGGGGTGAGCATGTTTTTGTGGTGGAGCTGATTGTTGACCCATGCCCAGCCGCTGCCCGCAGCGACGGCTATGAGCGCTATGAGCAAAACCAGAATCATAGCGAGAACTTTTCGCACCGGGTGCCGCATTGCTTTAGCAGGCTTTAGAGCTGTGGCCGCTTGGGCGGTCGAGACCGGGCGGGAGCGGCTTCCGGTTGCTGCGGACCGAACCGGAGCCTGGTTGTTCAGGCGGGTGGAGCCTCCCGAACGACGGGGTTGGGCAGGGGGCAGAGCGGCTGCTGGGGTGGCCTGAGTTGAGCGCCCAGCTGTCCGCCGCGGTTGAGCTGGTGCAGGCGCCATTCGAGTCTTGCCTGAGTTTGAGGAGGTGCGGGGGGAGCGGGCTGGTCGCGCTTCTTGCGCTGGAGGCTGTGCCGAGGAGGCCTGCCGGTGAGCCTTAGAGCTGGTGCGGGGGGTCACGGCAGGAGTTTCTTGACTTTGCCGGTGGATACGCTGTGAGCTACCAGTAGGCAGGAAGGAGGGGGTTCTTGGCCGGAGCCTTGCCGACTTGCTCGTTCGCTCATCTGGCGCTCTCCTCTGGTGTCCTACTACTCAACGACTCATGCAAAAGACTTAACATGTTTGGCTGGTCTGTCATGGGCTGAGCGCTTATTTCTGCGCAGGAACGGCACAAACAGTGGCAGACAGGTAGCGATCGGCTATTCCGATGTACTGCCCGGAGTTGGCGTCACGAATACTGCCGTCTTCGGGGTCCACAATGCCGCCGGTAACGGGGTCAATGAGCTGACCATTTTGCTCGATGAGCCCAGTCTTGGGGTCTGGAGCAGGCTGTGCAGGAGTGCTGGAGGGGGCTTGCGTGCCGTCCTGTTCGCTCGTCTGTGCATTCTCAGTGGCACTGGCGCTCGGATCTGCAGCGTTGTCCTTGTACATGTGGTCGTCGGTCAGCGGCTTTTCTGCCTTGAGCGTCTCCCACACATCTTGGGCGCCTTTTGCCCACACCACTCGTGCCTTGGGGTTGTTGGGATCGGGGTCCACAGGCAGGGTGCGGGAATAGATATGGGTCGAATCAATGTTCTTGAGGCTGTCCGCCAGGCCGTACAGGGTGCCCAAGTTGCCCAGTCCCTCACTCAGTTGCAGGGCAGAGAGCGACGTCTTGGCTAACTGGTAGAGCTTGCCAAAGTTCGAGTAGACCTCCTTGCTGTGGGCTTCATTCATCAGCGTTTTGACCAGATACTGCTGGCGGGTAGTGCGCATAATGTCCGAGCCGTCGGTGCCGGTGCCGTGCCGCATTCTGGCGTATTGGGTGGCCGATGTGCCGTCCAAGTGCTGTAGGCCCTTGCGCAGGTCCAAACCGGTGTAATCGTCTTGAGTGTTAACTGGTATGCAGATATCAACGCCACCCAGGGCATCAATCATGTCTTTCATACCGTTGAAGTCGGCGACTACAAACTGTTGAATGTCTAAGCCAGTTAAGGTATTGACTGCTGTCAGTGAGCAGGAGGCAGCCGAAGCTATGTCGCCGCCCTCCTGGTATCCCAGGGCGAAAATAGAATTGAACATCACATAGCGACGGGCTGCAATGGTGTCACCTTTACTGGTGACGCAAGCTGGAGCGTTGACCATGGAGTCGCGGGGGATAGGCACAAGGTTGATATAGGTGCGGTCGGCAGAAATTTGCGCAACCATGGCAGTGTCGGACTGGTGGTTGCCGGCTTCGTCTGGAGCGCCACCACCGATGGCCTCGTTGCCAGCTCCCTCACGGGTGTCCTGCCCCAAAACCAGGATGTTGAGCGCCTTGCCCTTGTAGATGTCTTCCGGCTCTCGTTGTTTTTCGTTGGGCCGCTTGGGTATCTGAACAATATTGATAATGCCCATGGTTTCAATAGCGGCCGCGCTGATGAAGGAGGCGGTGAAGGCGACGAGGGCGCACAAGACAATAGCGATGCCCGAACGTACACGGTGGGAGACGCGGAAGCCCAGCGAGTGACGGGGGCCCAGGCTCGCTTTGCCGCCAACATTGGGTAGGGTGTGGCTATCCTTCTTGTGTGAGGTCACGTTTGCGCCTTCCTGATTACCGCAGTAGGTCTCTGCCTCTTAAGCTGTGTTAGGGAGACGCATGGACCCTATTGAGGCGCCTCCGTACATATTCAGTATTTCATTGTAAGTCCTCAGGCTGCACTTGGGCTCGGAAAGTATGGGCCGCGGCAGCGTTTTGCTCCACTCCCAGGCCCGAGTTGAAGGGTCAAGCAGGGTCGAATCCCTGGCATTGTAAGGGTGGGAGAGCAATGGGCTGGGATTGTGAAAAATGTGCAAGAACTGCCTCTTGCACTTCCTGAGACAGGGTCATGCGTACACTTGAGCCTATGAGTTTGCCCACTTCTACCTTTAGCGATGTCCAGCAGGTCCTCGCTCACACCTTAGCTGCCCACCCCCATGCCAGCCAGCAGGAAGTGGACGCGTCCGTAGCAGCCCTCATCACGGTTGAACGTGATTTGACGTATATGCCGCAGACGCTTGCTGCTGTGTTTGACCAACGAGTGCTACCGGCAGTGGTTGTAATAGCCGACTGCTCCGGCAATACTAAGGAACCCCTCTATTCGAGTTTTGAGCTCGACCCGTTGCCAGGAAGAGCGGGAGCCCTGCGCAAGGTCAGTATTGAAATCGTGCGCGCGCATGGGGCCTCGTCCTTCGGTGATGCGGTTCGCCGTGCCCTCGGCTATGCCCGTCTGCCGGCGAGTGTACGGGCCCTGTGGCTCTTGCATGACGACTCGAAGCCGCTGGGGACTTCGTGCTTGGAGACCTTAGTGGAGACCTGGCGTGACACCCCAACAGCCTCGGTGCTCGGGGCTAAGCAGATGGACTGGGAGGGCTGTGGGCTACACAATGTGGGCTACTATGCCTATCAAGGCAGGCTCAACAGCCTAGTCGTCGACGGCGAGCCGGATCAGGAGCAGTACGATGCTCGTCAAGACGTGTTCGCGGTGTCTGTGACTGGCGCGCTCGTGCCCTTGCAGACCTTGTCTAGCCTATCGGGCTTAGGGCACTGGTCAGGTACTTTTGGCCAGTCCGCTGATTTTTGCCGCCGCGTGTGTTTGTCCGGTGGGCGCGTGGTCGTGGTGCCGGGCGCAGCTATCGGCCACTACCGGGCGCGCTACGAGGGCTTCCGGTCAAAATCTGACGATGAGGGGCAGGCACGGGATCCGCGCGACAGCTCTATGCAGGTGATTGATGCTCGGGAAGGCTACTGTTACGCTGGGCATCGCCTGGCGACCTGGCCCATGCTGTGGGTCTTGCGCCTATTCCTGGCTCTGTGGTTGGCGGTCACTCGGCTGGTCTCCAAACATCCGTATGCAGCCGTGTGCGAGTTGTGCAGCCCCTGGCGGGTGCTGGCCCGTCTGCCTCGACTGATTTCGGCCAGGCGGCATCTGGCGCAGGTGACAACCACGGGCATGGGTCAGTTGGAGTCCTTGGAACTCTCTCGTCTGCAGGTGAAGCAGTGGCGAATGCGCCAGCGGGCCTACGAGGATCAGCTCAACCATCCGCTACTCAACAACCTGGCTCGTGCTCACCTTCGCCACCAGCGCACGATTCGTGTGTACTGGGCGCTGGGCATGGTGGCGCTCGTGTGTGCCTTTGCGGCCGTGAGCTCCTGGAATCTCTTGAAAGACCTCTTTGCGGGTGGCTCCCTCCACTCCAATTATCTGCTCCCCTCGGCAGCTTCGCTCTCCCAACTGGCCCAAGCGGCTACAGTTCCTTGGACCTGGGGGGTAGGTCTGGGAGCCCCGTCTGCTCCTACGCCCTTCCTTCTCTTGCTGCTGCCGGTGGCGGTACTTACTGGCGGTCATATTGACCTGGCTATGGCCCTGCTCCTGCTTGTTTCACTTCCCCTGTCCGCGCTCTCGTTCTGGGCTCTCGCTGGTATTTTCACCCGCTCCAACCCCATTCGCGTGCTTTCTGGCTTGCTCTGGACAGCTCTGGCTTTCGCTCTGCCCATGTACAGCGATGGCGACGTACCTAATCTGCTCGTCATGGCTTTCATGCCTGCTGCCTTCGCTTTCACCTTCCGGGCCGTGGGTATGTATTACACTGAGCAGCCTTCCCAGCCTCACCCTTCGGCCAGAAATGCCGCCTGTGCTGCGCTGTGCTTCACGGTCATTGTCTTGGCTGAACCCCAGCTCTTGCTGGCGCTCGTCGTGGTCTTCATCTTCTTTATCGCGCTCGTGGTCAGTCACCGCACTATGTTGATGCTGATTCCTCTGCCTGCCGCGCTCGCTATGGCTCCAACTCTGGTCAATACCGTCGGCCATTGGAGTGAAGGCACCTGGCGGCAGCTTTTCGGTGATGTCATGCTCACCTCGTCGCAGCGTTTTGGGCAGCCACGGGCCAGCAGTCTGTCTCAACTCGTAGCCTCCCTGCTGGGCTTGCACATCGAAGGCAGCCCCCAGCAGTGGCTGGAAATCAACGCTTGGCCACAGATCGCTGCCCTGCTCGCCCTCTTGACTATCGGTGTGATTGCTCTGATCAGCCTGTGCCTGCCTTCAATCTCAAGGGTTTCGCGCCTGATGTGGTTCCTGGCCATCGTTGGTTCAGCTCTCGCCCTGGTCTCTACTGGCTTGGCCGTTGGAGTCGATTGGGGCGGTCCGGTGGCTGGCTCACCCCTGCCTGGTTTGCTCCTCGCCCTGCTCGGGTTGCTCGCCTGCGTTTCGATGATGGCCGGGGGAGCGGTGAGACCATTCGCCACGCTCAATGTCCGTCGGCAGAGCGGCTACCATGCCTATGCAGCCCTTGACAATCGTACGACGGCTGCACAGGTGGCTGCCGAAGCTGGCCAGGCCTTGGCGCAAGACCCTGCTCTGGTCAGCAGCCAAGGAAATTTCGCCCGCCTGCGTCACAACTGGTCTTGGAAACGCTGTGCTCGTGGCTTTTTGGCTGTGGTGCTCTTGGCTGTGCTTGCAGCCTCGAGTGCTAGTGGGTTTATGCTGGCGCAGCATATGAATGTGCGAGCGGGCAATGGGGGCCTGCCCATGGTGGCCGTCGATTATATCCAGCATTCGGACCGGCACCGGATTCTGGCTCTCGGTTCGACCCGAGAGGGACAGGTCGGCTTCCAGGCCATGCGAACTGGCAGGGGGGACTTGGTCGACGTATCTGCCTCGGCTCAGGCTCTGCGTTTGTCGGGACAGGCTAACCAAACGGATCGTGATTTGGCTTCTGCCGCGGCCGCCTTGATGGCGAGTCCGGATGCAGACGCTATAGCCGCAATCAGCCGCTTAGGTTTTGCTGGCATTTTTGTGCCGGCCGGGCAGGAACAGTCGTCGGGCGGTCAGTCCTCGAACACGGTTGACGCGCTGACGACCAATATCACAGCTTCGGATGGTGTTCAGCAGGTGGTAGCCAGCCCCTCGGGAACGTATTTCCGCATTACGCTGGTGGATGCTGATCAGCAGGGTGTTGACACCGCCGGTCAGCAAGCTGCAGCTAACTTATGGTGGCGTCCAGTCTGGCTGTGGTCTCTATCGGTGGTACTGGTCGCCTATGCTCTGGTGGCATTGCCCCGCTGGTCGTGGGTAGAAGGGAGTTGAGCGTGAGTACAACAAGGCCCCAAGTGGGCACACCCGAACAGCCGCATCGCAGGTCAAGTGGGTGGGCTATGGTCACTGGCGTGTTGACCGCAGTGCTGATCGTGGCACTGGCTGCTGCGCTCCTGGTCTGCAAGCCCTCTGATGCCCTGGTTAATCAGGGCAGAGTGGCGGATGCGGGTGAGCGCACGGTCAGCCAGCTCAATCTCAGAACCTACTGTCCGGCCCGGATGGCGCTGTCGGACACTACCGGTTACGGTGAGGCGAAACCGAGTGAGGGCAATATCGCGTCGGCAGCCCAATACACGGCCTTTGGCCCCGTTTTCCGCTCCTCAGTACAGGCCGTGTCAGGTAAGCAAGAGCAGCAGCTGACCGATCAAGATGGCTCTGATAGTTACCAGCTCCAAGTGGCTTCTGGCTCAGCCGATCAGTCTGCCAGCTTGCAAGCCACCCACCTGCTCCAGGCGGTTCAAGGGGCTGGTGCGGCGGCTAGCGTGGTCTCCTGGGCGAGCACGGGAGACCTGCGCGGGGTGCAAGCCTCATCCTGTCTCTCGCCTGCTGTAGAAAACTCCTTCCTCCTGCCTTCCACCCAGCGTGGTTGGTCCCAACAGCTCGTCGTCTACAACCCAGCCAGCAAGGCTACGAGCTTGAATCTGCAGGCCTGGGGGAGTAAGGGGACGGGGCGTTTGGCCCTGGCTACGAGCGGCCGGGTCACCGTGCAAGCTGAGAGCGAAACGGTAGTTGATATTGCGGCAGCAGCTCCGGACCAAGACGGGCTTTTCCTGACCCTGACCGGCTCTGAGGTGCCGGTGGTGGCTCTCATTCGGGCCAGTGATATGTCTGGAACTACCCCTAAGGGCTCTGATTTCATTCTGGATGCGCCTGCGGCTCAGCAAGAGTCTTACCTGCCTGGCTTTACTGCGGCCGACCAGGCTCGTCTCCTGCTGTTGAGCCAGCGGCAGACGCGCGTCAAGGCCAGTTGGGTCACTGCTACTGGTATTCATCAGGCTCAGGAAACCGACCTCAAGGCCGGGCAAGTGACCAGCGTAGATTTGGGAAAGGCGCCTGACGGGGCAGTAGGTCTGAGTCTGAGCGCTGACGAGCCTGTCTATGCTGCGGCCCAGCTGAGTCGGCAAGGTGAGGATGAGCAGGAAGATTTTGCCTGGGCGCAGCCGGTCAGTCCGGTGGCGACGAGTGCTGCGGCCCTTCCCCACCAGGCTCAAGGACACTTGTCGATGATCAACACTGGCGGCGACCAACTCACTGCTCACCTGCAAGTGTATGACGCTGCTGGCAAGCACTTGAGCGATGAACAGGTGGAACTGGATGCGCACGGCGCTCAAGATGTAGAGCTCCAGGAATTAGTGCCAGATGGTGCCATTGTGCGCGTTGAAGACGACAGCAAGCAGCTGGCCTGGGCCATGCGGGTTGGCGTTGGTGATGTTCGTCGTGCCGACCTAGCGGGTTTAGCGGTACTAGCGCCTACGAGCTTAATGCCGCAGACCATGAAAGTGCAGGCGCAGGAAGATCAGGGTCTGGTCCGATAAGGGCGGCAGTTTGTTGGTCACCCGCTCACAGGCCCCAGGAGGGATCGATGTCTTCGGGATGCCGCCCGTAGAGTTCGGCTAAGCGCAGAGTCAACTCGTCGCGGATCATGAATTGGAGCTCAAGATGGCTGTGCGCCTTGGACTGCATGGGCAGACGGTAGAGCACAATGCGTGCTGCTATGGCGTGCTGGGCGGCAAAAGCGTGTGAGAGGGCACAAGGCTCATTGTCCCAGGGCAGGGGGTCGGAGGCGGGCACATCTTCAACAGCGAATTGCACGGGCTGCACCAGTTGGGGCCAAGCCATGTTCAGGCGGCGGATTTGGGCGGCGACGAGAGCGTCGAAAATGCCGGCACGGGTGCGGGCTCGCGGCAGTCGCGTGCCAAAGGTAGGTCGGCGGGTACCACGGCCGTGCAAGTCGCGGTAGGTACCTTCAAGCCAGGGCAGTGGTGCTTGCGTCATACCTACTACCATAGTTGGCTAGCTTGATATGTGGACCTTGCTAGGATATGGGTGTCTGTTTACTCTCCTTACGAGGAATGGTGAAAAGGAGTCGGTATGAGTATGAGCGCTCATGAGCCGTTAGTGGTGCCCTCTTGGAGGCAGCAGGATTTGGCGGCTATCTGCCGGAGGGCGCAAGTTCTAGCTTTTGATCTAGACACCACACTGGCCCGCTCTAAAACCCGCATGACCCCAGCGATGGCCGTCCAATTTGCGGCTATGACGCACTTGAGGCCCGTAGCTATCATCTCTGGTGGGCGCTTTGAGCAATTCCGTGACCAGGTGCTCGCAGCCCTGCCGGCGGATACTGATATGAGTCAGCTGCATCTCATGCCCACTTCTGGCACCCGCTACTACCGTTGGGACGGCAGTCAATTCCAGCAGGTGTATGCTCACGATTTAAGCCTGGCAGACCGGCAGGCTGCAATGGCTAGTTTGGAGCGTCGAGCCCGGCAGCTGGGCGCTTGGGAGGAGCAAACGTGGGGGCCACGTCTGGAAGACCGGGGCAGCCAGATCACCTTCTCAGCCCTCGGTCAGCAGGCGCCGGTAGATGCCAAGGAGGCTTGGGATCCGGGCAATGAAAAGAAAAATGCGCTTGCAGCTGCGGTAGCCCGAGATCTGCCCCACTTACAGGTGCGATCGGGAGGGTCTACCAGCGTGGATATTTCTGCTCAGGGGATTGATAAGGCTTATGCGGTTCGCCAGTTGGCGCAAATCTTGCAGCGGCCAGTGGACAGCATGGTGTTTGTGGGCGACCGCATGGATCCTGATGGCAATGACTATCCAGCTGCTCAAGCAGGCACTATGGCCCTGCGGGTGAGTGAGCCTGATGACACCCTGGAGTTGCTGCGCACCATGGAGCCTTTACTGCGGGGCTGAGCCCTCAGGCACATTCGACCACATTGCCTGCGCTAGCTCGCTGCGGGCCCGCTGGGCTCCTAGGATCGGAGTATGAATGCTCTGACTCAAGTAGACAGGTTTGGCCCGGGCTTCCTTGGCCTCCTCAACATGTGCGGCAATCTCCTACTGCCGCGTGCCTGCGCGGGCTGTGACCGGCCTGACTGTGTACTCTGCCCCTCCTGTGCGGCTCTCTTCCAGCAAACTGAGTCTTTTCCTGCACCTGGATATGCTTGTGGGAGCGGTTACGCCTGTGCCGTCTATGCCGGGCCAGTCCGTCAGGCTATCCTGGGTTGGAAGGACCACGGCGACGAGGAGGTAGGGGCTCAGCTAGCTCGAGCAATAGCTAGATTAGCGGTCAGCTTAAGGCCCCTGTATGAGCGAGTTAGCTTACCGGACCTGGTGATTGTCCCCGCACCCTCCTCTGCTGCTTCCATGCGCCGGCGGGGGAGGGCCCACTTGCGCCCGCTCGCGCAAGCTGTGGCTCACCAGCTGACTGCCGTTGGCCTACCAGCCCAGGCCCAACTAGCCCTGACTATGAGCGCTGTAAAGGGTAAGGCAGTAGAACTGCATAGCTCCAGTGCTCGCGCTCGCAGGGTGAGCGGGCATATTCAGGTCAAGGCGGGTAGCCAGATAGCTGGCAGGAGTGTCATTGTAGTCGACGATATTGTGACTACTGGTTCTACCCTGCGCCAGTGTGGGGCTGCTCTGAGTGGAGCTGGAGCCCGGCCGATACTGTCCTTAGCCCTCGCTCGGGCCGGTCGGCACCAGGCCTCTACGGACCTCCTGTGACACTCACCCGCCTTGTTTTCGCTCGCTGCCGGGCCAAAATTTGGCGCTACTGGGCGAGGACGGTGACCATCTCATCCCAGCGGGTAGTAGGACGAGCGGAGAGCATCTGTCGGTTCATGGCCCACTTGCCACCGGTGTCGCTGTCTTGCCGACCTTTGCCGCGCACGCCACCGTAGCCAATGCCTACGCGGAAGGGGCCGAAGCGGCGTGTTGCTTCCTCTAGGGCTGTGCCGAGCCCTGGATCACGGCGGGCATCGAGCCCCTCTAAGGTCTGGTAACTGCGGGCATCTTGGAGGTCCAAGAGCACCACTCCGGCCCGAATGTAGGGAGCATGGGGATCAATCCGACCGGCCAGAGCGGTACGAGCTGCCTGCGTAATGACGATGGGGTCGTCCGAGGGGTCTTCCAGCTGAACGGTGTGACTGGAAGCCGTATACCGGTAAGGGGAGTAAGGGCTTGTGGAGCAAAAGGCGCGCACCTGGGAGCATAAGCTGCCCTGATGCCGTAGGCGGGCGCAAGCTTTTTGCGCGTACACGCTCAGCGCCTGGCACAAGGTTTCATAGGTGAACACTGGTTGGGAGAACATGCGCGAGCACAAAATCTGATTGGTGCGCACCCCATTGTTGGCGCTCTCTTCGCTCTCTATAGCAGGTATTCCCCGTAATTCGAGCACAGTGCGCTCTAGGAGCACTGAAAAGCGCCGTCTCATCACCGTTGGATCCGCATTGCGCAGGTCTAGGGCCGTTACGATACCCATGCTCTCCAATTTTTTGGTCAATCGGCGGCCTACGCCCCACACGTCGCCGATGGGCACCGAGGCTAGAGCCTGGTCGCCGAAGTCCTCGACGACCTGCTGCCAGAGGGTAATACCGGCTGAAGATGGGTGGCTCTTGGCCCAGTGGTTGGCCACCTTAGCCAGCGTTTTAGTAGGTGCAATGCCCACACTGACAGGGATTCCCACATTTTGTAGGACGCTTTCGCGCAGGCGGGCACAAATTTCTTGTGTGCGTTTATCGTCCCACAAGCTCACCATAAAGCATTCGTCGATCGAATAGACTTCTTGCTCAGGTAGGAAGTCTTCCATAATCGACATCATGCGGTGGGAGAGGGAGGCATAGAGCTCATAGTTGGAGCTGCGGGCGATGACACCGTCCCGCTCGGCCTGTTCTCGAATTTTGAACCAAGGGGTGCCATTGGTAATGCCTAAGCGCTTAGCGGCAGGGCTGCGCGCTACGACGCAGCCGTCGTTGTTGGAGAGCACCACGACTGGTTGGTCTGCCAGGCGGGGGTCGAATACGCACTCGCAGGAGGCAAAAAATGAATTCGCATCGGCGAGTACGAACTGTGGCGTGAGCTTGGTGTGCCCGTCGAGCGAGTCTTGAATTGTATGTGAATCAGACATAATGCTCCCAGGGTGAGGACGGATAGACAGTGTTGCCGCGCTGGGGGTGGCGGGGCTCGGCGTGCTCCGACTCGGACTGCGGGGGCGATGACTTCGCCCGCCTGTTCGAATGGGTGGGCGTGGAAGATAAACCTGGGTGGGGGTAGGACACATTTGGGGCCGGTGTATCCTCAAGCTGGGTGGAGCTGTCAGCCCGCTGCCAGTGGTAGTTGCCGGTGACAACGCCCCAGACCACCAGTTCTTCGCCCTCAGCGGGCCAGAAATCTGGGTAGGCAGGGTTCTCGGCGTGGAGCCAGCTGCGGCCCTGCTGGCAGCGCAAGCGTTTGACGGTGAGCTCGTTGTCCAAGATGGCGATGACGACATCACCATCGCAGGGGTTGAGGGAACGGTCAACTACCAGCACATCGCCGTCGAAAATACCAGCTCCGGTCATGGAATCACCGGCTACATGGACAATATAGGTGGAGTTGGGGTGGACGATGACGTGCTCGTCAAAGGAGAATTCTCCCGAGAAATAATCCTGAGCTACTGAGGGGAAGCCAGCATGGACTGCCTCGAGCGCTATCGGTACGCGCTGGGGGTTGAGCTTGACCGAACAGATGCAGCGCACGCCGCTTGCAGCTGGACTGCGGCCGTCCGCAGCGGCATCTGTTGGCTGTGTGACTGGTCTACTCAAGAGCATCACCCCGATTTCATGTATTCGAACATCTGTTCGAATACATTATGGGCTGATGAGCCGACAACCTTAGCGCAGCTTGGCGCTCGGCCCTTCCTCGTCTACCGCCAGGTGGTACTGCGGCAGGGTTACTTCAAAGTCTGCTCCGCGCGTGTCGTCCACAACGTGCACTTCACCGCCGTGCAGCTGTGCAGCCCAACGGGCAATGGATAGGCCGAGTCCTGTGCCCCCAGACTCGGTTCCTGGGCCGGACTTGCCCTTGACGAAACGCCGAAAGATGTCTGAGCGGGCCTCGGGAGGAATTTGCGAGCCAAAGTTGACTACATTAGTCACAATCGTGCCCTGGTTTTCGTCTTCATGGGCTTCAATCAGCACTGCAGTGCCGTCGGCCGAGTGTTTCAGGGCATTGGAGATAATGTTGGTAAAAAGCTGACGTAAACGGTCTTGATCGCCTTCCATCTCAATGTCGGGCGGTATGCTGACGCTAATGTCGTGGGCGTGGCCGGCATCGGCAATTTCCAGTGGACCAACCGTGTCGTCAATGAAGTCGGCGAAGTTGAATTTTTCAATCTCCAGGCTGGCAGCACCGGCCTCCATGCGGGAGAGATCGAGCAGAAAAGCAATCAAATCGGAGAGCCGGTGGGTCTGGTCTAGAATGCCCTCTAAGTTCGCGGGTGTCGGCTCGGTGACCCCATCGGCCATGTTTTCAACCATGGCTTGCAGGGCCGAAACGGGAGTGCGCAGCTCGTGCGAAACGTTGGCCACCATGTCCCGCCGCATCTGGTCAGCGTGCTGGAGCTCGCCAGCCATCTCATTAAACGAGCGCGCCAAAAGACCCACTTCGTCTCGGGAGCCCTCAGCATTCTGCACGCGTACACTGTAGTCGCCTTCTGCCATGGCTTCAGCCGCGTCGCGCATTTGGCGCAAGGGGCAGTCAGTCCGCGCGAAAATGTGTAGGTTATGCCCAGGGCTACGACCAGCGTGAGTGGCATAGCAATCCACCCCGACCAGCCCATCTTGAGCAGGAACCAGGCCATCACAAAGGCGATAGCGGTCGAGATGGTAATCAGTACGCTGAGCTCCATTTTGAGGGAGGAGAACGCGCCGATAGGGCGTTGAGCCTTCACCGACGACTCTACCGCCGAAGTAATGGCCTCTTTAGCCTGCTGAGCCGAGTTTTTGCTTCGATTGCTGTGCTGCTTGTCCATGCCAGGTCAGTCTTGCGCTCCCGATTGACCAGCCTCCGGTGGTTCAAAGGCGTATCCAACGCCATGCACGGTGCGAATCATCTGGGCGCCGAGCTTGTGCCGCAGGGCCTTGACGTGAGAGTCCACCGTGCGGGTGCCTGAAGCATCCACCCAGTCCCACACTTCTTCCAGAAGTTTTTCGCGGGTCAAAACCGACTTGGGCTTGCGGGCCAGGGTCGCTAGAAGGTCGAATTCGGTGGGCGTGAGGTGGACCTGAGCGCCGTCTTGAGTGACAATGCGCTGGGCTGGATCGATGACGAGCGAGCCGAAATCTAAGATTTTTTCGTTCTCCGAATTTTTCGCTATCACCTTTGCTCGCTCTACGCGGCGCAGAAGGGCCTTGCAGCGGGCTATGAGCTCGCGCATGGAGAAGGGCTTGGTCATGTAGTCGTCAGCACCAGCGCCCAAGCCCGTCACCTTGTCGGCCTCATCGTCGCGGGCGGTCAGGATCAGTACTGGCACTGGGCGTTCAGCTACAATACGCTTCGTGGCTTCCAGCCCATCCATGACCGGCAGCATGATATCCATGATGACAAGGTCGGGTTTGAACTGGCTAGCCGCTTGCACAGCCGAGGCCCCATCTGAGGCGACGCGGGCGGTCCAGCCCTCGGCTGTAATGCGCTGCGCTATAGCGGTGGCCAGTGTCGGTTCATCTTCAACCACCAAAATAGTAGCTGGAACCGCATAGTTGGACGAATTCTTCATCATGCTTAATTCTGCCTTTACTGTACGCACTCTCGTAAGTCTTATTCTAAGTCTAGTCGCAGGGGTAAAAAAGTGTGAGTTTGGCGTGAGAGTGAGCTTTTGCCTGAGTAGTGGACAGCAGGGCTGCCAAGGAGCGGCTCCTGTGCGGAAGTCCACGGCGAATGCGAGCATGGAGCAAGTATTTACTGGTGTTTTATGTGCTGCTCGGCGCTGGCTTGAGGCCCACGGGTACGCTGATGGAGGGTCCATGGATTACAAGGTCGGCGATATGGTGGTTTATCCGCGGCACGGTGCCGCACGAGTAGATGCCATCACAGAGCGGACAGTGAAAGGGGTAACGCGTACTTACCTGCAGCTTTCAGTGCTCTCCTCAGATGGCCTAGTGATTGATGTGCCGATTGATAACGCCAAAAAAGTCGGTGTTCGAGACATTGTCGACGGCAAAGCGGTCGCAAAAGTTTTTCAAATTCTTCGCACTCCGATTGTCGAAGAAAAAGAGATGAATTGGTCCCGTCGCTACAAGCTCAATGTTGAGAAAATTGCTACGGGTGAGGTCAACAAGATTGCTGAAGTGGTGCGAGATTTGTCCCAGCGCGATGTTGACGAGCATGGTTTGTCGGCGGGCGAGAAGCGCATGCTGGGCAAGGCACGCTCTATTCTCACCTCCGAAATTGCCCTTTCAGAGAAGGTGGATGAGGCTGAGACCCAGCGTCTCATTGACGTGAACTTGGGCTACCAGGAGCCCCAGCCTGGTGACGAAAAGCACCACAGCAAGTTTCCTAAGGAACCGGCAGACCAGACTCTGGCGCGCGTGGCTGAGCAGGCCCAGGCCAAGGCTGCCAAAGATAAGAAGTCCAAGGCCAAGAGCAAAAAGTAGCCAGTAAAACGTAGTCTGGGCGCTGGTCGGCTGGCCTGTTCACTGCTTCTCGCAGTCATAACATTTACGCTGGATGCACTGACCAGTTCCAACTGATGACTTACCGGCGCTCTGTTTTCTCCTTCGCTGATTTCCAAATTTGAGCCAGTGCCCACAGCAGGGTAGAGATGGTGACAATAATGAACGATGGGGGAGCGGGGAACATAGCGGAGAGGGCCAGTCCTCCCCAGATGGAGACCAGGCAGATTAGGCCGGAAACCACCATGGCTTTGAGGGGCGAGGCGACCATAATATTGGCCGTTGCCGCTGGAGTGACGATGAGGGCAAAGATGAGCAGGGTGCCCACAGCTGGCACTGCAATCGTGATTACGCCAGCCATCAGGGCCATGTACACCAGATTCATGGCAGCAATGGGCACTCCCTTAGCTTGAGCTACCTGCTCGTCCAAGGAGCTAAAGAGCAGGGGGTGGTAGACCGCTGTGAGCACGGCGAGCAGGATGAGGTCGAAGAGCGCAAAGCCCAGAATCTGGCCGCTTGTCACTGTCAGGATAGAGCCAAAGAGGATGGCCTGCATCTGCTGTGAGGCCGAGGATGAGAGGCGGGCAAAGAAGAGGCCGAGGCCTGTGGCAAAGGCTAAGACCGTGCCGGTGGCAATTTCACGCTGGGAGGCCCGTTTGCCCAGGGCGCCAATGACCAGCGCGCCGCCGAGGGCGAAAATTCCCAAGCCTGCTGAAACTGGTAGCCCTAAGAGGACAGCACCGGTAGCTCCTGGCAGACCAATATGGGCGAGGGCGTGCGCGGCGAATGTGGAGTGGCGGGCAATAGTGAAGTATCCCATCGCTCCCGCTGCCAGGGCGATGAGGATGCCGGCGAGAAAAGCCTTTCCCATGAATGGTGCGCTGAGGGTTTCCAGCCAGTGTGGATCGAAGGTAAAGGCATTCATCAGCGATTCTCCTGACTGCTCGCTGCTAGAGAACTAGCGATAGCATCGGTCTGTTCTACATGGTGGCCACTGTGCTGGCTGACGGTGTGCGTGGGGCTAATGAACATCTGCCCTTGCGCGGTGGTGACCACTTCTACCTGCGTGCCATACAAGTGGGTGAGCAGGTCCCCGTCTAAGACGTCGCCAATGCGGGCGTAGTGGGGATGGCCGTCTAAAAGGTAGACTGCCCCGTCCAAAATGGGCAGGAGCATGTTCAAATCGTGGGCCACCACTTGAATTGTCATACCAAGTTCCTGGTTGAGACGGGCCAGAACCTGCACGCTCTCGCGCTGGCTCGCCAAGTCCAGGTTGGCCAGGGGTTCGTCCAGCATCAGCAGTTGAGGTTGACTGGCTAGCGCCTGCGCGATGGCCACCCGCTGGCGCAGACCGCCGGAGAGCTCGCTGAGCCTGACCTGGGCCCTGTCACTGATGCCGGTGAAGTCCATAGCTTGTTTGGCTTGTGCGCGTTCGGTCTTGCTGGTGCGGTGGAGGCCGAAGCGGGTGCCGTTGACACCGAGCAGTACTGACTGCTCGACGCTGAGGTTGGAATCCACTTCGGTGGTGTACGACTGGGGTACGTAGCCGATGCTCTGGGTGGCTTTGCCTGCCGGCTGCCCCAGTACGCTGATGGATCCGCTAGAGAGGGGGAGGAGTCCCAGCTCTGCTTGCATAAGGGTAGTTTTACCGGCCCCGTTGGTGCCAACGATGGCGGTAATGCTGCCAGTGGGGATGGAAAATGAACCCTGCGACCAGATAGTGCGACCGCTGCGGACGACGGCAGCCTGCTGGAGACTGATAGCTGACGGGAGGCGTGGCGGTGTCTGCTGATCGTGCTGGTTCATCTGACTCCTTGCTGTGCAGGATAAACATCCACTCGAGATGTGCTTATTGATTATCATTCTCAATATGGACATTTGCGGAAGGTCAGCTGGCAGCGAGTCGATTTGCCGACGGGATGTGCGAGCATGGCAACAGATAAGTCGCTGGTCCACAGGAGGTAATCGCCATGGCGGTGAAGTTAGATGGTAAGGCGCAGGCCGCGCGGATTAAAGCAGAGCTCAGGGGGCAAGTTCGTGAGCTCAAAGCTCAGGGCATCGAGCCGGGTCTGGGTACCTTGCTGGTGGGAGAGGATCCGGGGTCGGTCAAGTACGTGGAGGGCAAGCACCGCGACTGCGCTGAGGTGGGCATCCGTTCAATTCGTCGCCAGCTGCCGGCAACAGCCAGCGCGCAAGACATTCTCGCCCAGGTGGAGGCGCTCAACCAAGATCCATCCTGCACTGGATTTATTGTGCAACTGCCGCTGCCTGCTGGTGTTGACGAGACAGCTATTATTGACCATATTGATCCAGCTAAAGATGCCGACGGTATGCACCCCTACAACCTGGGCCAGCTGGTCTTGCACACCTCAGGTCCCCTGAGTACTCCTTTGCCCTGCACGCCCCGGGGCATTCTGTCTCTTTTAGATGCCTATGAGATTGATTTGGCTGGTAAAGAGGTGTGTGTCGTTGGACGCGGACTGACCGTTGGACGCACGATTGGCTTACTGCTGAGTCGGCGGGAGGTCAACGCGACCGTCACCTTAACGCACACGGGAACGAAAAACTTGCGCGAGCACTTGCGCCGGGCGGACGTGATTATCGCCGCCGCAGGTCGCTCTGGTCTGGTCCAGGCGGAAGACGTTCGGCCCGGTGCGGTGCTGGTCGACGTAGGTGTTACGCGGGTCTGGGATGATGACCTGCAACGTTGGCGGGTTCGTGGCGATGTGGATCCGGCAGCGCGCCAAGTAGCTGCCGCTTATACGCCTAATCCTGGCGGGGTGGGGCCGATGACTCGGGCTATGCTGCTGGTCAACGTGATAGAGGCAGCCCAGCGTCAATTGCTAGGGGCGTAATTTCACTGCGCTGATTTGATGGACGACACGCCCGGGCATCTTTCAGATATTTGACGGTACCAACTCTTACAATAAGAGTAACTGAGTATTTCAGCTGCGGTCATAAGTAAATATTGCATAAGTAAATATTGGTAATTATCCATCCACTATATAAGAAAACTACTCATTAATGGCAGAGAATACACAAGAAGTTCCACAGGTCGCTATCAACGATATCGGCACCAAAGAGGACTTCATCAAGGCAGTCGACTCCACAATTAAGAACTTCGACGACGGCGATTTGGTGCAGGGGACCGTTGTTAAAATTGACCATGACGAAGTACTGCTGGACATCGGCTACAAGACTGAGGGCGTGATTCCCGCCCGCGAGCTTTCCATCAAGAAGGACGTTAACCCGGACGAAGTCGTTCAGGTTGGTGACGAGATTGAAGCTCTCGTTGTCACCAAGGAAGACAAGGAAGGCCGTCTCATTCTGTCCAAGAAGCGGGCTCAGTACGAGCGCGCTTGGGGCGACATTGAGAAGATCAAAGAGTCTGATGGTGTGGTGGAAGGCACTGTTATCGAAGCTGTCAAGGGCGGCCTGATTGTAGACATCGGTCTGCGTGGCTTCCTGCCTGCCTCCTTAGTCGAGATGCGCCGCGTGCGCGACCTGTCTCCCTACATCGGCCAGAAGATTCAGGCCAAGATTCTGGAGCTGGACAAGAACCGCAACAACGTGGTCATCTCCCGTCGTCAGTACTTGGAAGAGACTCAGTCCGAAGTGCGCGAGACCTTCATGGCTCAGCTCAAGAAGGGCCAGATCCGCGAGGGCACTGTCTCCTCGATCGTCAACTTCGGCGCTTTCGTCGACCTGGGCGGTGTGGACGGTCTCATCCACGTTTCCGAGCTCTCTTGGAAGCACATCGATCACCCCTCCGAGGTGGTCAAGGTTGGCCAGAAGGTTACGGTTGAAGTGCTCGATGTCGATATCGAGCGCGAGCGTATCTCCCTGTCGCTCAAGGCCACGCAGGAAGATCCTTGGCAGCGCTTTGCTCGCACCCATGTGCCTGGGCAGATTGTCAAGGGCAAGGTCACCAAGATTGTGCAGTTCGGCATCTTTGTCTCTGTCGATGACGGCATCGAGGGCCTGGTTCATATCTCTGAGCTGGCCAACCGCCACGTGGAGAATCCTGAGACCGTTGTCAAGCAGGGTGAAGAGATCTTCGTCAAGGTGATTGACGTAGACTTGGATCGCCGCCGTATCTCCCTGTCGCTCAAGCAGGCTGACGACTCTGTCGATCCAGCTTCTGAGGACTTCGATCCAGCTATCTACGGCATGCCAGCAGAGTATGACGAAGAGGGCAACTACAAGTACCCAGAAGGCTTCGATCCCGAGACCAACGAGTGGATTGCCGGTTACGAGAAGCAGCGTGAAGAGTGGGAGTCCCAGTACGCGGCCGCCCACGACCTGTGGGAGCAGCACAAGGCCTTTGTGGCCAAGGAGCTGGAGAACGCCGAAGCTTCTGCGGCTGAGGATGCCAAGTCCTCTGAGGCAGAAGAGGGTAGCCAGCCTTCCAACAAGGGTGGGCACCAGGCAGCTTCTTCTGAGTCCTCTACTACTAACTACAGCTCCGAGGCTTCCTCTGAGGGTACGTTGGCTTCCGATGATCAGCTCGCCGCTTTGCGTGAGCAGCTGCTCAAGGAGAAGAACTGAGCCTGCAAGTCTTAACTTGTAGACCGTAAGTTCAAGCTGTGAAGGCCTAGCCCTGTTGAAGGTGCTAGGCCTTCTCTTTGTATACCCAGCAATAGAGTTGTGTTGCCGGAGTAGTGAATTCAACTATGGTCAGTTGTGCGGAGGGGGCGAACGTGCTTCGTGTGGGGTTGACGGGCGGTATCGCTGCTGGCAAAAGTACTGTTGCTCAGCATCTTGCCCAGCTAGGCGCTGTCCTGATTGATTACGACGGCATAGCCCATGAGCTGATGGCTCGTGGGGGAGCTGCGGTAGGGCCTATCCGCGAGGCCTTTGGTCCTCAGGCTGTGGGAACTGACGGCGCTGTCGACCGTGCTTGGTTGGCTCAAGCAGTGTTTTCGGATAACCGCTTGCGCGAACGTATTAACGCGCTGACCCATCCGCTGATTTTCCGGCAGGCTGCTCAGCTTGAGCAGGAGTATTGCAGTCAGCCTCAGGTGGTGGTTCACGACGTGCCTCTTCTGGCTGATGTGTGGCAGACACAGCCATTTTCCTTTGCGCATGTGCTGAGCGTGGAGGCTCCGGAAGAAGTGCGAATTGCGCGGATGGTGAACGTCCGGCATATGAGCCAGGCTCAGGCGGTTGCTAGGGTGCGCAGTCAGGCTACGCAGGCTCAGCGGAAGCAGATAGCAGACATTATTATTGACTCTTCCCTTCCTGTCGAACAAATGTTCGAACATCTTGATAAGATATATTCAGGTTTGAGTCGGCAGGCTGGGGAAGGTAAGCCAGTCTGAGTGAGATTGGTAAGGCACCTGGTCAGGCGATCAGTACAGATACGAGGAGCAAGATGGGGTTTAATATTGAGCGCACCAACAAGCCATTTGTGGTGAAATCTCCCTATCAGCCGTCGGGGGACCAGCCTCAGGCTATTGCTGACTTGACGCAGCGCATCGAAAATGGAGAGAACGATGTGGTGCTCATGGGTGCCACCGGCACTGGTAAAACAGCCACTACAGCATGGCTGATTGAAAAGCTTCAGCGCCCCACGCTCATTTTGGAGCCTAACAAGACTTTAGCGGCCCAGCTGTGTGCAGAGTTTCGTGAACTCATGCCCGACAATGCAGTTTCTTACTTTGTCTCCTACTACGATTACTACCAGCCGGAGGCCTACATTCCTCAGACCGATACGTACATCGAAAAAGATTCCAATATTAACGACGACGTAGAGCGTTTGCGCCACGCAGCTACGGCCAACCTGCTCACCCGACGTGACTGTGTAGTCGTGGCTACAGTCTCTTGCATCTACGGTTTAGGCACGCCTGAGGAGTACGCAGGGCGTATGCTATTCCTGCGTGAGGGGCAGCAGATTAGCCGAGATGACCTCTTGCGTCAGTTTGTGGGCATGCAGTACAAGCGCAACGACATCGCTTTTACCCGCGGAACCTTCCGCGTGCGTGGCGATACGGTTGAGATCATCCCTGTCTATGAGGAGCTGGCTGTTCGCATCGAGTTCTTCGGCGACGAAATCGACCGAATTTCCACCCTCCACCCCTTGACTGGTGACGAAATTGCCCACGAGAGCGAAGTCCATATTTTCCCGGCTTCGCACTATGTGGCTGGGCCGGACCGAATGCAGCGGGCCCTCAAAACTATTAAAGAAGAGCTGGACTGGCGGGTGGGGCAGCTGCGCAAGGAGGGCAAAGAGCTCGAAGCTCAGCGCCTGACTATGCGGACCACCTACGATTTGGAAATGCTCACCCAGATTGGGACTTGCTCGGGCGTGGAAAATTACTCGCGGCATTTTGACGGTCGTGAACCAGGTACTGCCCCCCACACCCTGCTTGACTTCTTTCCTGACGATTTTCTGCTGGTCATTGACGAATCCCATGTAACGGTGCCGCAGATTGGTGCCATGTATGAGGGGGATGCCTCCCGCAAGCGCACTCTCGTGGAGCATGGATTCCGCCTGCCGTCGGCCATGGATAACCGGCCGCTCAAGTGGCCGGAGTTTCTCGACAAGGTAGGTCAGACGGTCTACCTGTCGGCCACTCCCGGCGACTATGAGATGGGCTTGTCGGACGGGGTCGTGGAGCAGATCATCAGGCCAACCGGCTTGCTGGATCCTCAGATTGATGTCAGACCGGTCAAGGGGCAGGTCGATGACTTGCTGGGTGAAATCAAGGACCGGGTAGCCAAGCACGAGCGCGTCTTAGTCACTACGCTGACCAAGAAGATGGCAGAAGATTTGACGGACTACCTGCTGGAGCGCGAGATTAAAGTAGAGTATCTCCACTCCGATGTGGACACCTTGCGCCGGGTTGAGCTCCTGCGAGAGCTGCGTGAGGGCAAGATCGACGTAATTGTGGGTATCAACCTCTTGCGTGAGGGCTTAGATTTGCCTGAAGTATCTCTGGTGGCCATCTTGGATGCTGACAAGGAAGGTTTCCTGCGTTCTTACCGGTCCTTGATTCAGACTATTGGCCGTGCGGCCCGAAACGTCTCGGGCACTGTCATTATGTACGCGGACGAGCAAACGGACTCGATGAAGAAGGCTATAGACGAGACGAACCGGCGCAGGGCTAAGCAGATTGCTTACAATACTGAGCACGGTCTGGACCCCAAGCCCCTCATCAAGAAGATTTCCGATGTGAATGACATGTTGGCCAAGGAGGACGTGGACACGCAAACCCTCTTGGAAGGCGGCTACCGCAACGCTGGCAAGGCCGGCAACTCCCACTTGGGTGTGCCTTCCTACAACGAGGAAGAGGCTCAAAAGCGGCACGAGGAGATTCTGCAGGCAGGACTGCCGGCTCAAGACCTGGCAGACCTGATTCGCCAGTTGAGTGATCAGATGCACACTGCTGCCGAGCAGCTTCAGTTCGAGCTGGCTGCCCGCTTGCGAGACGAGATTCGAGACTTGAAGAAAGAGCTGCGGCAGATGGCTGAAGCTAGCAAATAACCGAGTGGGCGGGGTCGCTCTGTCGCAATTGCCCGATACAGTACAAGTATGTCTGAGACCCCGCTCGCCTTTATGATTATCACCCTAGCTGTCCTCGCTGTTTTCTTTGTAGTCGACCTGTTTGTTATTGGGCGTAAGCCGCATGTGCCCTCTACGAAAGAGTGCCTGCAGCACATCGCTTTTTTTGTTGCGGCAGCCCTGGTCTTTGGCGGAATCCTGTGGTTGGTAGCAGGCTCTCAACCGGCTATTGAGTTCTATTCAGGCTGGTTGACTGAGTATTCCTTGAGCATTGACAACCTCTTCGTCTTCGTCATTATCATGTCGAACTTTGCAGTGCCCAGGCAGCTGCAAAAGTATGTGCTGAGCGTGGGTATTACTATAGCTCTCATCCTGCGCGGCATTTTTATTCTGGTGGGCGTTACCCTCATTACCAAGTTCACATGGGTCTTCTTCATTTTTGGCGCTTTCTTGCTCTATACCGCCTATAAAGTGGCCAGGGGAGAGGATGCTGACGAAGAGTATCACGAGAATGCCCTGGTGCGGAACCTGCGCAAAATCATGAGGATTACTGACGAATACGATGGCGAGCACCTACGTGTTAAGCGACAGGGGGTCAGCTATTTCACACCCATGCTCATTGTCTTTTTGGCTATTGGCACTACCGATGTGATGTTCGCTTTCGATTCTATCCCTGCCATTTTTGGCTTGACCCACGACCCCTTCATCGTATTTACCACAAACGTGTTTGCTCTCCTGGGCTTGCAGCAGCTCTATTTCCTCTTGGGTGCCATGCTTGACAAGCTGGCTTACCTGCCTATCGGTTTGTCTGTCGTACTGGCTTTCATTGGCTGCAAGCTAATTTTGGAAGCCCTGCACGACAACACCTTGCCTTTCATCAACGGCGGTAAACCGATAGAGGCTGTGCCCGAAGTGCCTACTTGGCTCTCTCTGGTGGTCATCGTACTCTCAATTGGTCTTGCAGCCCTGGCCAGCTTGGTCAAGGCGCGGCGAGACAACCTGCCCCGCCTGCAGGAGCATAAGTAGTGGGACAAACCTAAACCCTTGTCGCACAGTAATTGTTAGCGCTAACATAAATACTTGCCTAAGGTCGTCCTTTCCGAGTAGAGTTACAGGTGTGAATGCTACGGAGTTGATTTTCGTGGTTGACAACAATTCAAAGGAATAGGTAGGCAGGCATTACATGCGTAAAGCCAAGATTGTAGACACTATTGGGCCAGCTTCTGAATCGTACGATCAGATTGTCAAGCTCGTCGAGAATGGCATGGATGTGGCCAGGCTCAACCGCTCACACGGTACGCCCGAAGACCACCTGAAGGTATATAACAACTTACGTGAAGCCGGCAAGCAGACTGGTCATAACGTGGCGGCGCTGGTAGATTTGCAGGGCCCGAAGATTCGCTGCGGCTGGTTCAAGAAGAACGCCGATGGCGAAGACATGGTCCAGCTCAAGGCTGGTCAAGAGTTCATTATCACCACGGACGACGTTGAGGGCGATGAGCACATCACTTCTACAACCTTCAAGGGTCTGCCAGGGGACTGCCACAAGGGCGATCCAATCCTGATTGACGATGGCAAGGTCCGCCTCGAGGTCACTGAGGTTGAGGGCAACAACGTCCACACTAAGGTCATCGTTGCTGGCCCAGTCTCCTCCCACAAGGGCATCAACCTGCCCGGCGTGGCTGTGAGCCTGCCTGCTCTGACCGAAAAGGATGAGGCCGACCTGCGCTGGGGTATCCAGACAGGCGCCGACATCATCGCTATGTCCTTCGTGCGCTTCGCCACCGACATTGACCGTGCCCATGAGATTATGGACGAAGAGGGTCGTCGCATCCCCATCGTAGCCAAGATTGAGAAGCCCCAGGCTGTTGAGAACCTGGAAGAGATCGTCAAGGCCTTCGACGGTATCATGGTAGCCCGCGGCGACATGGCTGTGGAGATGCCTCTGGAAGAGGTGCCCCTGGTGACCAAGCGCTGCATCGAGCTGGCTCGTCAGTATGCTAAGCCAGTCATCGTAGCCACCGAAGTCTTGGGCTCCATGACTCATTCGCCCATTCCTACCCGCGCTGAGGCTTCTGACTGCGCCAACGCCGTTCTGGATGGTGCTGACGCCACTATGACTTCCAACGAAACCGCTGTTGGCGACTATCCAGACGTGACGGTTGCCACTATGGCCCGTATCTCTGATTACGCCACTTCCCACGGGTTCGACCGTATCCCTGTCATGAAGAACTTGGATATGTCCAACTCCGGCGCTGTCTCCTCTGCTGGCGTGGATTTGGCCGACAAGGTCAACGCCAAGGCTATTGTGGCCTTCACGCAGACTGGTGACACAGTGCACCGTGTCTCCCGCGAGCGTCCAGCTGCTCCGATTTATGCTCTGACCTCCAGCGAGCACACCTACCACTGGTTGGCGCTGTCTTGGGGCACCGAGGCCTTCCTGTGCGAGCAGGATTACCACGAGCTCAACCGTGAGTCCTTGATGGGCTATATGGACAAGGTCTTGAAGGGTGCCAAGAAGCTCTCTGACGGAGATAAAGTGGTGGTTTTGAGCTGCGCCCAGGGTGAGCACAAGCCTGGTTCCACAGATTCCATTTACGTGCACACAGTCGGCGAGTCCGAGTGAGCTGCTGATGGTCTGATTGACCAGTAGTGACGCTTGTGGGCTTGTCTCTCCAAGGGGAGGGACAAGCCCACAAGCGTTTGATAAGGCTGTTATCGGCCAGCAGCTGCTCAGGAGCTAGTGCTCAGGAACCGGAAACCTGCTCAGTTGAGCTCGGCGAAACCGTTCTTGGCTCGCAGGATGGCAATGACGCTCTTGGCATCGAGAATGGTTCCAGCAATCACCATCCGGTAAGCCTCGGCCAGCGTGTACATGCGAACTTCCTGCCGCGGTGTTTCTGGTCCCAGATGGGCGCGGTCGGTGGGAGTGAGTCCCTGCGCGTAAAAGAGCGAAGTGTGCTGGTTGGAGAAGCTGGGCGTATTGATAAAACGCGCAAACTGAGTGAAGTGTTCGGCCCGGAATCCAGCTTCCTCCTGGAGCTTGCGGGCGGCCACATCCACAGGCCTCTCTTGTTCATTTTTCGGGTGCCCAGCTGGTACTTCCAAGGTCCAGCGGTGGGTGGGAAGCCGGTATTGTTCTACGAGCGGAATTCTGCCTTGAGCGTCAAGGGCGAGGATAGCGATAGTGTCGCCGCGCTCCTCGTTGAGGATGCTGCGTTCAAATGGTTCGTCGCCTACAGCGAGATAGTTGACCTGGTCAACACTGAAGTAATGGCTTTTGAGCACCTGCTGGCGGCTCACTTCCTGCACGGGCGAAGGCCTCCAGGGATCGAATTGACGGTAGATTTGACTGCTCATTTGCGTTCTCCTTTGAATGGTCACACGAAGTTACCTTTATATCTCTTATTGTAGGCGCGCTGCTTCCAACGCGCCCAGAAACACCTACCGTGTGTCTCGTCGGCCAAGTGTGCTAGATTCTACGAAGGAAGTAATAAGCCCCTGTATCCCAATTGGTAGAGGAAACGGCCTCAAAATCCGTCCAGTGTGAGTTCGAGTCTCACCGGGGGCACGACAAACGCGAGTTCTCGTCTGTGCCCGGTAGGCTTGTGAAGCTCAGACGAGAAGATGGACATTACGAAACGAGGTTGAGCATTGGCTTCTGAGAGCAAGACATACAGCGATGAACCAGTGAGGCGCACCGTAGTCGTTGCCGAAGATGAGGCTCTGATTCGGTTGGACACCGTTGAGGCTCTAGAGGACGCTGGCTACGAGGTTGTGGGACAGGCTGCCTCAGGCCAGGAAGCTGTAGATCTGACTCGTGAGTTCAAGCCCGATGTAGTGGTCATGGATGTGAAGATGCCCGGCAAAGACGGCATCGAAGCTGCCACGGAGATTGGCAATGAGAGTCTCGCGCCAGTCGTCATGCTGACCGCGTATTCCCAGCAGGGCTTGGTGGAGAAGGCCGCTGACGCAGGCGCCATGGCGTATGTGGTGAAGCCCTTCGCTCCTGAAAAGCTTCTGCCAGCCATTGAGGTTGCTATCTCCCGCTTCGATCAGATTAATGCTTTGAAAGATGAAGTCACGGATATGAAGGCTCGTTTCGAAGCGCGTAAGCGCGTCGACAGGGCTAAGGGTCTACTCATGGAGAACATGGGCCTGACCGAGTCTGAGGCCTTCCGTTGGATTCAGAAAACTTCTATGGATCGCCGACTGACTATGCAAGAAGTCGCCGATGCTGTTATCGCCCAAGTGCAGGGTGATAATTAAGATAGCGTCAACCTGGGCTAAGAGGGGCTAGAAGTATGAGCGAGTCGAGTAGTCACATTAATTCCAAAGGCCCCCTGCTGATTGTAGATGGGCATTCGCTCGCTTTCCGAGCCTATTACGCCCTGCCGGTTGATTCTTTCACTACCTCCGAGGGTCAGCCAACCAACGCTATCTGGGGTTTTGCTCAGATGCTCTCGGAGGTTATCGAGGCGGAGCACCCCACGCATATGGGCGTCGCCTTTGATATGGCTGGAGGCACCTTCCGCTCGAAGATGCTTCCCCAGTACAAGGGCACGCGAGATGCTGCGCCCGAAGAACTCATCAGTCAGCTTCCTTTAATTCAACAGTTCTTAACTACTCTCGGTGTGACCTACATTGAGAAGCAGGGCTTTGAGGGCGACGATATTATTGGTACGCTGGCCACGCAAGGCGAGCAAGCTGGCTACCGCACTCTGGTGCTCTCCGGTGACCGCGACGCCTTCCAGCTGGCTGACGACAACATTACCGTGCTTTTCCCTGGTTACCACTTCCGCCAGTTAAAGCGGATGACACCGGAAACTATCGAGGAAAAATACCATGTAGGGCCGCAGACATACCCGGATTTGGCTGCTATGCGTGGTGAGCAGGCGGACAACATTCCCGGCGTGCCCGGTGTGGGCGATGCCTTCGCAGCCCGGTGGTTGAACGAGTACGGCTCTCTGGACGGAATTATCGCACACGCCGACGAGCTTAAAGGCAAGAAGGGGCAAGCCTTCAGAGACAATATTGACCAGGTTAGGCTCAACCGAAAGGTCAATGCCTTGGTCCGTGATTTGGACCTGGGCGTGGAGGTCGACGACCTGACCTTTGGCCACATTCATTTGGATCAGGTGAACGCTCTCTTTGACAAGCTTGAGTTTGGATCCCACACCCGCAACAAGATGCTTAAGGGCTTCAAATGCGTTGAAGATTTCGATGATCCAGCTCTGCCCACTGAGCCAACAATTACGCAGAGCCTGGACTTGACTGACCCCGAGCGCGACGAGTGCCATGATGTCCAGTCATTGAACGCATGGTGCCAGCAGCACCTGCCTTCCTCCGAGGATTCGCAAGCTATCGCCAAGGACATGCCCGATGCCGAGCCAGTCATCGAAGCAGCAGGGGATGGGGTTAAGGCTGCTCAGGAACAAGTCGTCTCTTGCCCAAATTTAAGCGGTAAAGCCTGGTACTTATACGCTGAAGGCCTGCCGAAGCCGGGAGATGCAAAACTCGAGACGCTCGTGATATTGGCTTCAGACGGGCACGCCATTGAGTTGAGAGACAATGAGCTGGACGAGCCTACGACTCAGGCTCTGCAGGCCATAATCGACCAGCGCATCGGCTCCTGCGTAGTCTACGGTTACAAGGAGCACATGCACATGCTCCAAGTGGCGGGACTGCACTTGCCCATGCCGCTCTTTGACGTTAAATTGGCTCAGTACCTGGTGGAGCCAGATTTTCACGCGGCGAACTTAGATGAAGCGTTCGCGCATGCCATGCAAGTGACCCTGGACGAAAAGCCAGAAGTTGAGCAAGGTTCTCTCGATTTTGATGATAGAGGCGATGAGCGAGATGAAGGTCCTTCCAAGGACGAGATGCCTATGCGCCGGGCCCTGTACGTGAAGATCCTGGCGAGCGAGGTTCAGCCGTTGATCGAGGCCCGCCGCCAGTTCAACCTTCTACGGATCATCGAAATGCCTACTTCTACGGTTTTGAACGACATGGAGCAGCAGGGTGCCAAGGTTGACATGCAACGGCTCAAGGAGATGGGCGATGCCTTCGCCGCGGAAGCTCAGGACGCGCAGAACATAGCCTGGGATCGGGCCGGGGCGCAAGTGAACTTGCAGAGTCCCAAGCAGCTGCAAAAGGTGCTCTTCGAAGATATGGGGTTGAAGCCGACTAAACGTACCAAGAACGGTTCTTACTCAACTAATGCGGCTGCCCTGCAAAAGCTGTACGTCACTTCCGTAGACAACGAGCGGGCTAACGATTTTCTCGGGGCGCTCTTGCGTCACCGGGAGACCAACAAGCTCAAACAAATCGTCAACTCGCTGATGGAAGCAGTGAACTTGAACGATGGCAGGATTCATACTACCTTCGAGCAGACCGTGGCGGCTACTGGGCGCTTGAGCTCAGTGGATCCTAACTTGCAGAACATTCCCAACAAGAATGCGGCCGGCCGAGAGATTCGCTCGGCCTTCATTCCGGGAGAGGGCTTTGAATCGCTGTTGAGCTGCGATTACTCTCAGGTTGAGCTGCGCATTATGGCTGATCTGTCGGGGGATGAGGCCTTGATTGACGCCTTTAAGTCAGGAGCTGATTTCCACCGGTATGTGGCCTCGATGGTCTATCAGATTCCTGTCGACGACGTTTCCTCCGACCAGCGCTCTCATGTGAAAGCCATGAGCTACGGCTTGGCTTACGGCTTGTCTACGTACGGCTTGGCTCAGCAGCTGAATGTGAGTCCGGCTGAGGCCGATGTTTTGCGCTCCCAGTATTTTGCCACCTTCGGCAAGGTGCATGATTACCTGGAGTCGCTCGTGGCTGATGCGCGGGTCAAGGGCTATACGGAGACAATCTTCGGACGTCGGCGATATTTCCCTGGCCTCAACTCAAAGCGGCGTGTTACCCGTGAGGCGGCCGAACGTGCGGCCCTCAATGCGCCCATCCAAGGTTCTGCTGCAGATATTATGAAGATAGCCATGATTAAGGCCCAACACGCTTTGCGTCAGGCAGACTGCCAGAGCCGGATTATCTTGCAGATTCACGACGAATTGGTGCTGGAAATCGCTCCGGGCGAGGCCGAGCAGGTGACGCAGATTATTACTGACGCCATGGAGCACGCCGTACAGCTGGCGGTTCCCCTGGATGTTTCGATTGGCAGCGGGTCCGATTGGCAGCAGGCGGCCCACTGAGCGGTAGGCGCGCCCGCTGCGCCAGCCGCCCGCCAGTTCGCTCAATGCCCTGAATCACGCTAAGCTGAAAGAGTAAACATACCGCGCAGGGCGGTGGCAGAGGGGGTTATAGGCATGGTTATAAACACGGGCACGAAAGCAACCGGTGCGAGTTTAGACCGCGTCGTCAAGGTGCTGGAGCGGCTCTATCCGCTTTCCTACGCTGAAGACTGGGATCACCCAGGGCTCATCGTTGGCGATCCAAGATGGCCCGTCAGCCGCATCTACGCAGCTGTAGATCCTACCCCGCAGATTGTCGATGAAGCCCTAGGGGCCGGTGCCCAGCTTCTTGTCTGCCATCATCCGCTCTTCTTTCACTCCGTGCACGAAGTGTCGGGTCTGGGTTTCCGGGGAGCTATCGTCAACCGGCTGATTGAGGCTCACTGCGGACTGTGGGTGGGGCACACGAATGCGGACGCTGCCGTTCGAGGCGTGGCTCAGGCTGCAGCCGATGCGATGGGCTTGCTTGACCAGCGCCCCCTTGAACCTATCCAGGCGGACGAGCGAGATTGGAGCGCCCAGTCTGGCGAGAATCTCTCCGTCGGCTTGGGACGGGTTGGTAGGTTGGAGCAGCCTATGCGTTTTCAAGATTTCGCTAGCCGGGTAGCTGCCCTCCTGCCCAGCACGCAACTTGGCGTTCAAGCGGCAGGAGACCCAGACACCCTGGTGCAGAAGGTGGCGGTGCTGCCTGGTTCTGGCGATTCCATGTTTGACCAGGTTCGGGCTAGCGGTGTCGACGTCTACGTAACCAGCGACCTGCGCCATCATCCGGCCACTGATGCCTACCAGCAAGCGCTCTATGAGGCGCAATTGCGGGCTCAACCAGGCAACGATAGCCAAGTGCGCCCCCTGCTAGTGAATACGCCGCACTCCGCTATCGAAAGCCTCTGGTTCTCTTACGCCCGTCAAGACATTCCAGCAGCCCTCAAGGAGGCTACCGGCCTCAGTGTGAACCTGCAAGTAACCACTCATGCTACTGACCCCTGGACCTTCGTCTTCCGCTAGGGTCGAGCAGGGGCTGTATTCATAGAGATACGAGACTTTTGGAGGCTGTCGTGAGCGAGGAGCAGCATAAGAGCAAGCAGAGCTTGGAGGAGCGTTTCCAGGCGAGCGAAGACCAGGTGGACATGAGTCGTCCAGCCGTCCTCTTAAGCAACCGGACCGTATATAAGGGTGCCATTTTCAGCGTAGAAGACCGGCAGATTGGCTTAGCTAAGCGCGAAGGCGGCTACATCGGTATCCGCCGTCAAATGGTCCACCACGCGCCCTGCGTCACTATGCTGGTGCATGACGCGGCCAAGGACCAGTATCTGCTGGAGCGGGAGTATCGGGTGGGGTTCGGCGGCTATACCTATGGGCTGCCGGCTGGTTTTATCGACCCGGGGGAGGAGCCCGAGATTGCGGCCCTGCGCGAGTTGCGCGAAGAGACAGGGATTGTGCCGCAGAGCCCAGCGGACTGCCAGATAGAGCTGGTGGCTGACTGCTACTCCTCTGAGGGGATGAGCGATGAGCTCGTCCATGTGTATATTGTTCACCTGCAGGCCTGGAAGCGGCAGCAGACGCAGTTTGACCCCGACGAGCATGTCCAATCGGCCTGGGTGACCTGGGCTGAACTCCGCAGTTTACATATCAGCGCATCCAATTGCATAGTGGCGATACAGGCTGAGGCCCTCCGCCGGTTGGGCGCCTAAGTCCTTAAGAAACCACCGACAGAACTACCGACAGCGCGTCTTCTTGGCTGTCAGTAGGTGCTTGATGTGCCTGATGTCTGCTCGGCTGTGGCGAGGTGCCGAACGATCAGCGCGCGCTCAGTTGTGCCCAGATATGAGACAGCGTTTGCGCCCGGAGGAGACCTGGTTTATGCTTAGCCACACAGCACATGCCCAGGAGAGTGCCGGGCCGATTGGGGAGCGATGAGACCAGAAGAGACCAGCGTGGTTATGCGCCCGGCTTGGAAGCGCAATGTCTCCTTGCTCATCGTGGGCCAGTTTGTATCGATTTTCGGCTCCAGCCTGGTGCAGTACGCCATCACCTGGGACCTAGCCCTGCGCACGAATTCTGGGCTGGTGGCCATGCTGGGGTTCATCTGCGCCAACCTGCCGCAAGCGGTCATGTCGGTCTTCGGCGGCGGTCTCGCCGATCGTTACTCCAAGCGCCTCCTTATCAATGCGCCGGATGCGTTCACTGCCGTGCTCTCCCTGGGGCTGGCTCTGGCCTATATCAGGGGAGTGGCGTCAGTGTGGCTGGTCTGCCTGGTCTTGTGCGCTCGCTCGCTGGCGGCGGGAATTCAGTCACCGGCTATCGACTCCTACCTGCCCGAGCTGACCCCTAAAACGCGGCTTATGAAGGTGAATTCTTTCAACGGCACCCTTCAGGCGGCGATTGCGATTCTGGCTCCGGCCTTGAGTGCTGGTCTGATTGCGGCCCTCCACATGCAGGCGGTGCTCATGGTCGACGCGGTGACTGCGGTCATTGGCATTACTATGCTCCTGCTAATTCGTCAGCCTCAGGTTGAGAGCCTTCCCGCGGCGGGAGATGAGCTGGCAGTGAGTGGTGGCATCCAGGCGGGCGAACATGGTCAGCAGGGGAAGGAAGGCCAGCAAGTCCAACAAGACGAACAAGACCAGGACCGGACGGAAGGGCACCATCGGCAGCGCGGGCAGGCCCGTCAGGCCAAGCCCTCAGCCTGGTCGGGAATTGCTCAGGGGCTAGCCTATTGCCGCCAGCATCGGGCGGTGGGTATGGTGCTGGTCGCCTATGCTCTGTGCTTCATGCTCACCGTGGCTCCAGGCGGTCTCAATGCTCTATTTGTAGGCCGTAACTTCAGCTCAGGTCCCCTGGAAGTCCTAGGGCTCCACCTGACAACCTCCACCGACAAGTTGGGCTTTATCGAACTTATCTACGGCCTGGGAGCCGTCGTGGGTGGCCTCATCATGACGGTCTGGGGCGGATTCGCTCATCGCTTGCGTTCCATGGGCCTGGCCATGTTCTGCCTAGCCCTAGCCGACATCGCCATGGCCTGCTCGGCGCCCGCTTTCACCGGCTCCTTCTGGCTCTTTGCGCTGGCCTACGCTTCGACCGGTTTCGTCTCGCCCCTGCTCTTGGCCCCGGCCTCCACCCTCATTCAAGAGCAAGTAGCTCCGGGCATGATGGGACGAATCTTCGGCCTCCTCAATGCAGTACGCACCCTAGCTCTGCCCCTGGGGCTGGCCATCGCGGGCCCCTTATCCGACGTCTTCCCCATAGCTGCGGTCTACCTCGCCGGCGGTCTTATCTCCCTCCCCATCAGCCTGTGGGTCATGGGCTCGCGCACTGAGCAAACAAGGGTGGCTATTTGAGTGCTACTTCTGGCTCTTTTGGCTCTCCTGGCTCGTTGTCCTGAAAACGCCCGTTTGCGCGTAGAGGGCGATTGCCAGCAGAATCAATATCGCTGCAAAGTAGCCAATGCCGGTGTATCCCGAGAAGTGGTTGATGAGTAGACCTCCCGCAATGCCTGCCAAGGTTTCGCCCAGGTACATAGCCGCATTGGAGAGGGAAGAGATGGTGGAGCGGGCCTGGCTCACGCTCTCTTGCAGGGTGGTCATGAAGAGGGGAAAGATGAAGCCGTTGACTAAGTAGATGATGGTCAGGAGGACTTCGGCCAACCAAAAGGTGTCAGAAAATGACACCATTATATACAGGACTACCAAGGTCAGGAGCTCGACCAAAAAGCTGCGACCTTGGCCGAAGGCCGACACGACCCGCGAGCCAAGGAGAGAGCCAAGCAGGTTGCCGGCACCGATGGCAATCATGGCGGTGCCGACTCCCGAAAGGCTTAAGCCAAAACTGCCGGTGAACCAAGTGGAGATGAAGGTAGTAGCAGTAAAGGAGCCAGTCTGGAAGATGAAATAGGCGAAGAGGCGGCTCAGGGCTGTTTTGTTGCTCAAGATTTGCGCGTAGGTTTTGATGAAGGAGAGATGCTCGCCGTGGATTCTTGTGGCTGGCATAGCTGGAAGAATGAGGGTTATGGCGGTCATGAGCGCGAGTGCTGCGGCCGCGATCACGAAGAAGGGGATACGCCAGGAGACGACAGCCAGGTAGGATCCGATGGGGATGCCGACGAGCTGGGAGACGGACAGGCCTGCGGTGGCGTAGCCCATGACGCGCACGATCTGAGGCTTTTCAACGATGACGGGGATGGTCGCCCACACTTGGGGCGTGACAAACGATGCGCTGACTCCGGCGAGGAAGCGGAAGAGGAGCATAAGCTGGAAGTTGGAGGCGAAGCCACACAGGGCCGTTGAGCAGGCGAAGGCGGCGAGTCCCCAGAGCATGACCTTCTTGCGGTCGCGGTCGTCTGAGATGGGGCCGGAGACGAAGGCGAAAATGACGTAACCGATGGCGTAGGCGGAAACGAGCCAGCCTGAGATTGAGGTCGGTGTGCCGTAGAGAGCGCTCAGGGTTGGGAGGAGGGGAGAGATGAGAAAGGTGTCAGTTCCGATCAAGAACATGGTGAGGAAAAAGGTGAGTGAGTAGCGGTACACAACGGTCTCCATTCGATAATTCGACAACAATCAAACAAACAAGTATTAACCTACAGCTGCTGAAGCTTACAGGTTGCTAATTCTGCTACGGGTGAATGGTAATGAGCTTCACACGGTGGTGTGCAGAGCGAGCCGCTTTGCGTGGAAGCAGTACGTTTCGGCTTTACAAAAGCGAGTGAGAGCGCTGAAAGACTGTTGCTGCAGTGGCGAGCGAAGTGCTGCTTTCCTTGGTGGGACCGGCGGTGGTCCCAGGAGCATAGATATGCGTTGCCTGCTAGGTATTCAGAGAATTAGAGTGTATCGAGAAAATGCGGCATGTAGGCTTCGAACACGTCTTCATTGAGCGAAACGAATTTGTTCTGCCCCTCTTTACGGGTGCTGGTGAGCCCGGCCTCCCGTAAGATGCGAAAATGGTAAGAAACTGTAGACTTGTTAAGCTTCAAATGCTCCCCAATCTGCCCACAGTTCATCTCCGTCCCCTGCTCATGCAACATTCGAACCATCATCAACCGGCTCTCATCCCCAAGCGCCTTAAAAATAGCCACGCGCTTCTCGTCCATCTCACCCCGTCCAGTAGTCATAAATCTATCGTACCGCTTGAGGCAGCACTTACAATTATTATTGTGAATAAACTTCTTTGAGCCCAATTCATCTAGGTAAACGGCTGTGCTATCGCATGGCTCAATTGCCCTGCATGTGAAGCAGATAGTATAAAGCCAGGTCGCTAAAGGCTATAAATGCATATATCAGTGTTGCCCGATTTCCATATATAGCCCAGTAAGCGCCAGTTGCAGCAGCAAATACAATCAGCTCGAGTGCCAGCTTCCAGACACCGCGCAGGGGATGACTCGAATTCGGTGCGCCCCAAAGCGACCAAACTACCACGGCGACTGTGGCTAACAGTCCCCACAGCACTTTTCCAACGAGTTTAGGATCGACAAACACGCCGCCGAAAACTCCCAAAGCTGTTGCACACTCCACCAGAAACCGAATCCCTAATACAATTTCCGGTAAGATTCCCATTTGAATAGGCCTTTCTTTCGATGGAGTTGTGCTTTACTGATATTTTTCAGAAGCGAGCAAAATCACTATCATAGTATTGAGATTTTTAGTGCTACTCGCAGAGGAAGGACATAATTTCCTGAGCAATTTGTTCAGGTAGATAATCATGCAGGTAATGGGGTGCTTCAAAGTAGCGGATTTGCGCATTGCCCTGTTGGGCTTGGAAAGAGCGTTGTAGGTCTCGCCACTCGTCGCGTTTATAGCCGGTTCCCTTGCCGTTGGAAACCAGCAGTAGCATCTTGACCGTAGGTATTGCGCACGATGCGACCTTAGCGGCATTGGACATAACCGTGTTGATTTCCCGTTGGATGTCAGGATCCATGTAATTCCTATAGAAGAACTCACGGTAGATCTGCTTATCTTTGCCTCGTAGCTGCCCGATTTTGATGGCGGGGGATTGGTCGGCAGTGAGCGCTGGCACTAGACGCGGTAGTCCCAGGCGGCATAAGCGCCCGAGCAAGGCGGTAACGAAGGCGGGAGGCACGAGATTGCGTGTTTTATATGCTAGGGGCGTGGCCATATCCAAGCCAACAATACCTGCCACCTCATCCGGGTACTTCTGCGCCCACCGCAAGGCTTCCAAGCCCGACATAGAATGTGGCAGGAGCACATAGGGACCACTCAGGCCAGCCGCTTTGAGCGCGGCCCGGCTCTCAGTCAGCATGGTGTCCACGTCCCGAGAGTCCCGCGACCAGTCGCTCAACCCATACCCAGACTTCTCCACCACCACCAAGCAGAACCGTTCCTTCAGCTGCTCTATAAGCGCCATAAAATCATATACAGGAGCCGGTGTCCCACACCCCGAAAGCAGCACCAACTTAGGCGCCGAGCCTCCCGTGTTCCCAAACACTGCTACATTCAGCCGTTTATTTTCCACCTGCACCAGCCGAGAATGGCCCTTGTAGGACGTATTTTCCGCAGGTTTGCTCTCAAAATTTCGACCCATTTTTACAAGTATAGAGTAGTTAATAGCTGCATAAGTTAGACAGGAAGGAATCAACCGCCTGCTAGATCCAAACAAAAATCACGGTCTTGCGCTTATAACTTGAACACGGGATATTATATAGAAATCTGCGCTGCTGTTAATATTATCCTCAGTGCTCTTTGCGGATACCAGTTAACCTCAGCATACTCTTTTAGTGGAGATTTATATCCTATACTGCAAGGAACAGAAGGTCTTAACCCATTAAGTGAAGCTTGGTCGATCATTTCGATTCTTTCAACAAACCTATTCTCGAATTCCAAAGATGGTTCCAACAATGTTATTACCTTTTTGCCGTATTTTCTCATAGGAGTACTTGCTTTCATTTTGTTGTACTCTTCGTGGCAATATCTTGTTGAGATGTCAGCTTTTGCTTCTTCCTTATCCGGTGAGGTCCGGATAAAGTTTGTCAAAAGAAGCGCGAGAATATTTACTCACCCTATCAAGGCCCCAAGCGTCATTTTTTACATTCTTATTTGGGGCTTAACCATTTTCCTGTTGAGCGGTTATGCTACTAACATACTATCCAGCAAGATTGTATAAATCTATCACTATTCATACGATTGTTCTGTAGTAATTCTTTTTCAAAGTCGTTGATTCTGAAACTCGTCTTCAACTAGTAAGTACATTGGTGCTGAGGATAAAATGTTTATTTTTCTTTGACTTTAATGGCGGTGAGTTGAATTTGAAGGGGATTCGTCACTTTTCTTAATATCTCGTTTCTGATCCATGCTGTTTGTTTTGAAAGATATTCACTTTCCTCTAAAATCGCGACTGCTATATTTTGTTGTTGTAAAAGTGTGCCGTGCTCTACTAACATGTGAAGCTCATGAATTTCGTAATCGTTAGAGTGGTCGTGCAAAATCAGTTGAGTCAGTGCTCTTGCTGCTGCGCCTGATCTATTTGTCTCTGGCATTGCAAGCAACATCATTAAAATCGGTACTTGTTGATGTAGATTATTATGACCGATTATTCGAGCGGCTGAGTCGAATAATTGTTTGTCGATTGTTTCATTCAATATGTCTATTTTCTGAGTTTTTGTGCATGACAATGAGGCAGCAGCCTCGAATGCTACTTTTTGAGAATCGGTGTTCTCGTCTTGGAAAAGTTCACTATTGGTTTTTTCGTTTCGAGCAAACACCATTAGTGATTCTTTTAACAGCTGTTTTGCGCTCACAGGAAGAGATTTGCCATAGGCTGCAATTAAGTTTAGAGCAGGTATCTTTGATTCAGGGAAAAAAGCTGGATTTTCCAAAATAGCTGCTACTTGATTCCAATCAACAGACTGGTGATATTTAAGTCCGACAGCAATGATGCTAAATATGGCAAGATTCTCTGTGCCATGAGATTTGACAGACATTTTATTGTATTGTTCTATTCGGCTGTCTAAAAAGACAAAAGCATTTTTTGCTATGGCTTTGCTTTCACAACGTGTTAAAGCTTCTACATCTTTGATGCTCTGGATTAGAGTAAAGTCTCCGTTAGAAAGTTTCGCGTGACGGATTTGCTTATATTCCTCGTCCAATAATGACATTTGTCGTTCGTAAAAATTGCAAAGTGTTTTGCTATCCCTCCTTCGTATTAATTTTTTCAGAGTTTTAGTTTTCCAGAAATTTTGTGGAAACTGGCGAATTAACTGATAAAATTCTTGAGACGTTAACTGGTTATTAATCGTTGGAAAGTGAACAAACCAGCCATGTATTTGTTTCTTACATGGTTGACTGGTACTGAGGTAACAGGCAGAAAGCACTTTCAAAATTTCTACAATATATATGAAAGTGGGTCGTACTTTCCTTGCCCATTCTTCGGGGCGCAGTATAGTTGACATACACCATTTAGCAATAGTGTCTGCTTTACTGCTGGTCATGCAATTGCTGGCTGCCTTGGCTAATGTCAAATCGTTAAATGCTGTGGATTGAGTTGATTTTGAGAGGTCTAAAGAGTTGGAGATTTTTTCCATAAAGGAGCGAGTCATTTCAGACTTTGCAGAGTATAAGCCTTGTTGGAAATCACGATGATTTGCCGCTGACCTTAAATTTTCCAGGGCTATTTGCATATATTTTTCGTCATGGTTAGACAGGGCTTCTGAAAAAAGTAATTTACCGAGCCTAGTTCGGTATCTTTTCCAATAGCTCCGATTACCTATTAGAGCTGATTGAAGTTCGAGAGTAACAAGCGTGTGCATATTTGCATAGTCTGTCGTTGATTTATCTTTAGTGAAGTTTTTAAACGAAGCATCTATAAGAGAATCTGCTATTGCTCGTTCTTGATTGCCTAGCCACCAATAAATTGGATTGTCACCATATTGGATTACATCACCTGTGTAATCGTGAGATTCTTTGGTACGCTCGTTGCTGGTGAGTATGAAATTTGCGTGGAACATCAACTCCATGCAAGCTCCCAGGAGGCCTAATGAAGTTAGGTCTTCGGGATAGCCTAGACAATATCGGGCGGCATCGGATGAAGTTATTGTTGCTGCTTTTACTGCACCTAATTCGAACTGTATCCAAGCGCGCCAAGTTAGTAGCCACGCACGATCAATGTCAGTATAATCATCATAGGTTAATGCCGTATCCGCATAAGTTAAACAGTTTTCCCAGTCACCTTCATTTATCATCGTAATCAATTGAAGAATAGAAGAAGCAGCTCTTTCTTCTGGTAATCTTGAGGTCAATCTTAGTAATGAAATCTGGTCAGTGTTACTTTCTACCTTATACTCGTATAAAGCTTCGGCAGCGCGCCAGCACCAGTCATCAGAGGACTTTGCTTCATTCTTTGTTAGTGGAACTGGTTGAGGTGGATTTACTTGCATTGCGGTTGATAATTCCTCCATTTCCCAGGACCACTCAACTCCGTATTCGTTACCATACGCTACCGAAGCAAGCGCTTCATAACCTTGCATATCCTTTGAGGGCTTGTTTACATGTGGGCTTACAGCCCTAGAAGCAAGAAGAGCATATCGTATTCTTTCTTCCGATTTTAAATTGCCAATACCGTTCCATGCACTACCGCTCCATTCCTTCTTGGAGAATGGTAGACACGCAAATTCCGCAAGTTCATCTTTGAATACAGTAGTAAGACAATGATCCTTACGAACTAAAACGCGAGGTTTTTTATGGCTTTTTTCGATTGCTTCGCTATCGATTTTTGCCCAATAAGCTTTGTTGCAGCTATCATCTAGCAATACGACAATATGATTTATTCTGCCGTTAGTCCAGGAGATAAGGTGATCGGTTGTGAATGGGAACCACCATCCTTCTACTATGTCATTTACTTTGTGAGGCGACCTGAAGTATGAGCCTCCAGTTTTGACTTGTATGCCAAGCATTGAATAGGACGGAACTCTTTCACCGCTGACGGGCATTGCCCATATATCTGTGCCAAAGTCAATGTTACCGTGAGGCAACACGTACCATCCAAAATCACGAGACAATATATTTTCAACTGCCTGTTCACCTTTAGCTCCCTTTAAAAGGCTAGCGGGTAGTTTTACGCCTTTGTACTGTCTCATCCAATTGTCCTTTTTTTTGCGGTGATTCTTAATTTTTGTGATGGATCATAGTGAGGTATATCTGCTATAGCCTCAAAAGCGAGAAGACTTATTGGTCGTATGATCAACTTTTCAAATGTCGCTACTTATACAATCTGTGCGCGAATTATAAGGTCAATAAAGTCCTCCAATTTTATAGTATAAGTGTCGTCTAGCCACTTCCTCACCAAGCCGAGCTTGCCGGCGGCGTAGAACTCGGTTAGGTAGTCTAGGTGAGTGGGGGAGAGGGATTGGCCGGTGGGGGTGCTGGCTAGGTAGAGGCGGATGGTGTCTTTGGCGAAATCGTTCATTCGGGAGACGAAGGCGGGGTCGCCGTGGGGGCCGAGGAGAACTTTGAAATACTCGGCGTCGGCCTGGGTGCGGGTTAGAAAGGCTTTGGTTTCGTCTCGTAGGGTTTCGAGCGGGGTTTGGTTGGTAAAGTGGGCGTCGACGAATTGCTCGCGTTCCTCCAAAAGGGAGTCTTCTATCTGGTCGCGTAGGTCGTAGAGGTTCTGGTAGTAGAGGTAGAAGGTGGCCCGGTTGTATCCTGCTAGGTCGGTTACCTGCTTGATAGTGATTTTCTCAATGGGTTCTTTCTCGTAGAGTTGCCAGAAGGCATCTTCCATGCGCTGGCGAGTTCGCTTGAGCCCAGTAATGATGGCGGCGCTCTTGTGCTTCGTGGTGTTGTTTACGCTTTCGACTACTAATATTTCGGAGCGCGAGCGCGAACTGGCAACTATCAAAGTGCTAGGGTTCAGACGTGGCGAGGTTCATTCGTATGTGAATAAGGAAACGCTCGTGCTGACGCTTTTCGGTATTGCATTAGGTCTTCCGGCGGGGTGGGCGTTGACTTATCCGATGGTGGGCATGATGAAGATGCCGGGCATCCACCTTGAAGTGCGTACGAGCTTGTTGAGTTGGATATCTGTCGCAGTGCTGGCTTTGGCTTTTGCGCTCGCGGTTATGCTTATTACCAACCGCAGTTTGGATCGCATCGACATGGTTGAGTCTTTGAAGAGCCCGGAATAAGGGGCAACTGAGTTGCTGAAGCTGTAATTCAAAAGCCGAGTTCTTTGTATGCGAGTAGCGGCAGATGAACGGGAGAGCGTATGTGAGTCTTCATGAACTGGCCCGGCGTCGACTTAGCTCTGGCTGATGGCTCGGGTGAAGCGCCACTGGGTTTCGCTCGATTGGGCTGGGGAGAACTGGTAGCCGTTTAGCTTGAATTGCTTGAGGTCTTCAAGATGGCTGAGGCGATTCTTGATGGCGAAGCGGGCCATGAGTCCGCGGGCTCGCTTGGCGTAGGCGCTGATAATTTTATAATCGCCCTGCTTGTTCTGGTCGAGGAAGATGGGCTGGATGATGGTCGCCCCGAGCTGGCGGGCTTGGATGACGTTGAAGTACTCGCCGGATGCCAGGTTGACCAGCGTCGGCTGTGGGGATGCGCTCAGCTCCTCTTGAAGTTGCCCGGTCAGCTTGTCCTTCCAAAAGTGGTAGAGGTTGGGACCCGCGCCGGTGGGCAGACGGGTGCTCATGTCGAGCCGGTAGGGCTGGATCAGGTCGAGTGGCCGCAGAATGCCGTACAAGCCGGACAGGATGCGCAGGTGCTCTTGCGCATATTCCAGGTCGGGTTCGCTAAAATCTCCTGCGCTCAGCCCCTCGTAAGCCTCGCCTTGAAAAGCCTGGATGGCCTGGCGACCAGGGCCGAGAGCGCAGTCTTTCTGCCAGTTCTGGAAGCGCTCAAGGTTGAGCTGAGCGAGCCCAGGACTAATGGACATCAGCTCTTGAATCTCGCCTAAACTGAGCTGCTGGCACTGGGCTACCAGCTGCGCCGCATCCTCAATCCATTGCGGCTGAGTGTAGCTGTTCGTGAGCAGGGGTGAGCTAAAATCCATACCTTTAGCTGGTGAGAGAAGGATAATCATATGTACATGGCCTAGCAGGTAAACAATAGTGGGCTTCTTCCAAACTGGCGTAAGGAAGGCAGTTACCATTCTAACCTGAGTGACCGCCTGGGTCAGCGACAGCTGCCCAGCTTTATGATGGTACAGTTGCTGGCGCGTGCCTTGTGCAGACTGCGCACTTTCATGGGTAGTGAGAAGTAAGCAGTAAGTATCGAGCAGGGGCTTTACCACGATTGAGCAGGTGAAGAAGTGTTCAACCTTGCTCTGTGTGCTTGAAGCAGCTGACGACGTGGTCGTTTAGGACCCCAGTGGCCTGCAGGTAGGAGTAGACAATAGTGGTGCCCACAAACTTGAAGCCGCGCCGCCGTAGGTCGGTGCTCACCAGGTCGGAGAGGGGAGAGGAGCAGGGCACTTCCGCCTCGGTTTGCCAGTTGCCAATCTGGGGCTGGCCGTCAACAAAGGACCACAGGTAGTGGTCGAAAGAGCCTAGGTCATCTTGCACATGCATAAATGCTTGAGCGTTGGTAACTGCGGCCCTGATTTTGAGCCTGTTGCGGATAATAGCGGGGTCCGCCAGTAGGGAGGTCAGCTTGCGGTCGCCGTAGCTGGCTATGCGCTGGTAGTCGAATTGGTCGAAAGCGGCCCGAAAGGCCTCTCGCTTCTTCAAAATGAGTGACCAGCTCAGCCCGGCCTGCATACCCTCCAAGGTCAGCAGTTCAAAGAGCGCACGCTCATCGTGTTGGGGCACGCCCCACTCCTGGTCGTGATAGTCCTGCTCCAGCGGGCTATGCGTAGCCCAAGCGCAACGCTGCAGTGTCATGAACGTCCATCTCCTTGCTGTCGTGAGCTGCTGGCTCCTCGTTACTTCACTCGCTCATTCCAAACCGTGTTTCAGACGGCCCAGGGTAGCGCAAGACCTGCCTATTGAGCCATAGTAGCGGCAAACTCCGGTTTGTATAGGGGGTAAGCCCAGAGCATCGTGGTTTTTCCGAAACTAGGAAAATAGTTTCCTGGAGACCGAAAACGTTTGCCTGCCAGCCTGGAGTCCGAGCTGTGCTCAATGTGCCGTTTACCTCCTCAGCGTAGCTTGGTCGGAAGGGATTCCTTTGAAAGCTCAAATCAGGTATCGTTAGAAAGTACAGGTCGAAGGCTTTGGCAGCAGTAGCAGAGCCTGAAAAGTCTTGTGATGTTCAAAGGAGAGACACATGACGTATCAAACAATCAACCCTTATACTAACCAGCTGGTCAAAACCTATCCAGACAGTAGCGATGACGACCTGGAGCGGGCGCTCAGCCTGGGCCATGGGCTCTACAAAAAATGGAGGCAGGAGCCGGCAGCTACGCGCTCGCAGAGTCTGCACACGATTGCCAGCAGTATGCGCAAGAAGAAGGATGAGCTCGCCCAGCTGATGACCCTGGAGATGGGCAAGAGAATCCAAGAGGCCGAGTTCGAGGTAGACCTGTGTGCAGACATAGCAGACTACTTTGCTGACGAATCTGAGAATTTCTTGAGGCCGACACCGCTGGTGACCAAGGCAGGCAAGGCGTATGTAGTCAAGCAGGCCATTGGTGTGCTGATGATGGTGGAGCCCTGGAACTTCCCCTACTACCAGATCATGAGGGTCTTCGCTCCCAACTATATGCTGGGCAACCCCATGATTTTGAAGCACGCCTCCAACGTGCCGGGCTGCGCGCAGGCCTTCGCCGATCTGGTCAGGGAAGCGGGTGCCCCAGAGGGCAGTATCACTAACCTCTTCCTCAACTATGACCAGGTAGATGCCGCGATTGCTGACAAGCGTCTAGCGGGTGTGGCCCTGACCGGGTCTGAACGGGGAGGCTCGTCCGTAGCTCAAACAGCTGGCAAGTACTTGAAGAAGTCAACTATGGAGTTGGGCGGCAACGACGTATTCATCGTGCTGGACGACGCTGACATGGACCTGGTTAAGCAGATGGCTCCCGGCGCTCGCTTGGGCAACGCTGGCCAGGTTTGCTGCGCTTCCAAGCGGTTTGTAGTGATGGATAACCTCTACGATGACTTCCTCTCCTCGATGGTTGAGGCCTTCCGCAAGCCCGAACCAGGGGACCCGGCGGACCCGGCTACGACTCTCGCCCCGCTCTCCTCTGTGGGCGCGCGCGACAAGCTCCAGGAGCAAGTCGATGCGGCTGTTGCGGCAGGAGCCCAGGTGGCAGTAGGCAATGAGCGTATTGATTCGCCGGGTGCCTTCTTCCGTCCCACTATCCTGACGGGCATTGACTCCAGCAATCCGGCATATGACCAGGAGATGTTCGGCCCAGTTGCCGCCGTGTACAAGGTGGGTAGCGAGCAGGAGGCCATTGACCTGGCCAACGACTCTAGCTACGGCTTGGGCAGTGTGGTCATGTCCCAGGATCCGGATAGGGCCGACCGTGTGGCGCGAGCCATCGAGACAGGCATGGGCTTCATCAACGGCGGCTGGACTACAGCTCCCGAACTGCCCTTCGGCGGCGTGAAGAACTCCGGCTACGGTCGTGAACTCTATACCTACGGATTCGACGCCTTCACCAACGAGCACTTGATTTTGAGCTACCAGCAAGATTAAGGCCTAGCAAAGTTGACCAGGTGGGGCAGTTGGCGTGTAGCTTCCTGCCCCGCCTCGCTCCGTCACTATGTGAGGCGGGAATGCAACAAACGCGCTGAACGTATCTGTCGTTACTTATAACAGCAAATAGTAGAAGAGTATCATTCATATGGCTGGTCTCTTTTCGGATGTGCTGCTCCAGGGGCGCGCATGTTCTTCTCAGGTGTGGTTGGCTGCCTCTTTTCAAGAAATACCATTGTCGACCCCAGTGACGCAGGCCTCTTCTTCCTGCAAACTGCCTAGGCGATGATCTATTGCGAGAGCTTGCATAACAGCTGACAAGTATGCTGCATACAGCAATATTTAGACCCGGAACAGCCTAGTTGCCTGTGCGTCAGCGGTTTTTAGCTAGGGAATGCTTCAATCTCGTACCAGCTTGTGTCCTTATCTATCAGGTAGAACTTGTTGGACCAGGAACAGACGAGAACGTCCATGCTTGCTTGCAGGCCGTTAGGGTAGGTCAGCAGGGTCTGTTGCACTTTATCTCTGCTCACACTGGCAATGTCGGAGCGCTGTGGATAGCGGTACAGGGAGACATGTTCATCGAGGGGTCTTCTGCGTCGGGTCCACTCTACTTCGAAAACGCTGAGCCTGGCCAGCCTGTTTTTGTACATAAGGAACGGGACTCCCCGCAATTCCAGCTCATCGTTGGCTGCCATGGGCTCACCTTGACCGCTGGTACTCCAGTTGTCGATTATCCAATCAGGGTACGAAAGATACCAATAGCTGTGTCCGTCGTGATGACTGTAATAGACATCCATCACGTAGGTGGGGGAGTTGTGCCTTGCAAGGACCTTCAGGTGATCGTCAAAAACGGTCATGCCTGAATCTCCGGCTGTGTATTTACCGTAATCCGAGCTCTCGTCTACGGGGTCGTCATCTCTGACAGGATGTTCGTCGAAGTAAGGGGCCCAGATTGTTCCATCTTGGGCGACAGTAGGGCATGAAAGGGCATCTCCCATGTTCCCGCTAGATAAGACCTTCCCTTGCTCTGAGACGATCCACGCCGAATCTGCTAAGGGCTTGCCTTCCTCGTAGCAGGTTCTGGCTTTGCAGCCTAGCCAACGATTGCCTGGCATCGGCATGACAAAGCTGACATGACCTGGGAATGCGCTAAAAGATATGGATTCACAGCTGCCATTCTTTTTGTACACTTGGCATTGCGTTCTTGTACCTTCCGCGTTCTGCCATATAAGCACTAGTCGCCCGTCGTAGGCGGTATGCGCTTCAGCGATGCTTGAGCCCTGAGCAGGTGCTTCAAGTGTTCTAACGAAAACCAATGATTCCGTATTTGTCGCGCCCATGCCGCCCCCCCCCCCCTTGAGAAGTGTTAAGTTTAGGTTGTCCCTCTTCACTTGCTCATGCGATTAAACGGTGGGTTCAATTCGCTAAGATAAAGTAACAATTACAGATGGTGATTGAAAACTAATAGGGCTGTACGGGTTTCGATTCTGGTGTTCAGTTGACATCAATGGAGTAAGACAGGGCATTCGTTCTATAGGCTGGACCAAGGCATCGTTTAAAACATTTGCGGCCAGCAGTGTTTCCGGTCAACAAGGAGAAGGGTGCTATTATGACTGCTGATGAGTTTTGGAAAATCGTGGATATGTTGGATTGGAAATATGCGGATAAGGACGATGAGAAGATACTCAAGCCCGCAGTGACATACCTGGCTTCATGCAGTGATGAAGACATCTTTGCCTTTGACGAGATCATGAGCAAGCTCCTGTATGACATTGATGGGGATCAGTGGTATACGGGCGACTCAGGTGACGTCTTCCTCTATGAACGCTGCATAGCCTTGGTGAATGGGAAGCAGTTCTATGACCAGGTCAAGGCAGGGAAGCAAAAGCTCGATCCAGACATGGAGTTCGAGAGTCTCCTGACCTTACCTGGGAGCGCATGGGCCCTCAAGCACGGCGCATCGCCCGACGACTATCGCCATTTCAGCAAATATAGCTATGAATCCTTCTCCAACGTTGCCAATTGGAAGCACCTCAACGATAAATATAGCGATTCGAACAGGGAGGATACCCAACTTTCATGACTGAAGAACTGAGTTGCAGCCAGATAGTTGAGCGCTTGCAGAGCGGGCCGACCATTCTAGGCTTGCCCCAGATCTTGGAGGTCATGGAGGCCTTACAAACGATTCCGGAAGGCGAGCTGGTGGGAAACTACTCCGAGCTCCTTCAAATACTCGAGATGCTTGATGAGTCCTACTGCGACTCTGGAATCTTCGAAATTGACGACAGCAGCAAAAGCAGATTAGACGCTTGTAATCGGTGGTTGGCAGATGTAGCCCAACGGCGCTTTTCGGAAGTAGAAGAGAGGCGGCTTCTTGGGTTTGTTGATGATTTCTCTACGACAATGTGAGCGCAGATGCGGAGGGGCTGCCCATCTCTATTGTAGGAGTGCGTCGATTTGCTCTATGGCACGATCCCAACGACCTGTCATGAGCTCTTTGGAAGATGTATCGAGATGATGAAAACTGGCGTGGGGTGTGGTAAGCCGCAGGTAGTGCGTTTAACCTTCCATGAGTCATTCGGTTTCTCTGCGATTATTGCTTGAAGTGGTCTTTGTAGAAGGTTTCTGTGCTTGGGATATCGACTTCGACGGTGGTTTTATCGTCTTGTTGCCTGCAGATTTTTATGCCGCCTTGGTCCGTCTGGTAGTCCTGGTCTTCAAAACGGGCGGGGAAGGGGAAGCTGGATATGACCTTGGGATCCATGCTGGCTTTCAAACTGTCGAGCTCTGCCTTCTTAACTTTTTTGAAATTGTATAGGAGCGTTGCTGCAAAAGCATTAAACAGCAGGTCGGCGTATTCAAGAGGGCTCATGTCCTGGTTGACGTTTGATGCCTTGGCTGAGATAAGGGCTGTTTTGTCTCCTCCATTGATCCAGAACTTCTGAGGGGAAAACCATTTCGTTCTACCGACTCCGTTAACGTAATCATCGAATCGATAGTATCCGATTGGGGTCATTGTGGCGGTTTCCAGCAATTCGCCGTTGTAGGGGGAGTATGGGAAGAATCTTGCCGTCTCATCGTATTGCGATAGGGCAACGACCAGGACGTAATCGTACTTGCTGCTTTGCATGATCTTTTTGGGGATGACAATATGCTCTTCAAACAGTGACCAGACGTACCAATCGATCTCCATGGAAGTGCGGGGCCGGTCCAACACGGCAAGCTCGTGGTCAGTGTTGACAGGCGGCCATAGTCTGGTGATCTCTATCATAGAAAGCCTCTCAATGCGTTGGGTTCTTATTCTTATCAGGAGCGCTCTTCGGCACTTTCGCGAAGAACTGTGGCATTGCTGCGTAGCGAAGGATTGACCGTGGGCGATGTGGCTATGGTGACCGGAATCAGTCCGCAAAGGGTCAGCTCCCTGCAAGCGTCCTAGCTTGCCCTGACAGAGTATGCGCTCACACAAGTGGACCTCAACAAGGAGACCCTTTAACTTTGATGGAGGTAAGTGGCCTTCCCTTCGACGACATTTGTCAGTGTACTGCTTTTGGACTCGTCTAGAGGACTTCCCATTGCAAACGATCATCAAAGCATCGGTTCTGGTAAAAGCATAAAGCTTCCTGCTATGCGATTGCCGTAGAGGCAAAGTACTGTATTTCGAAATCACCCAGTTGTCCATACGTCACGATTTGAACCTACTCGTCTGACTGGGTGGCACTGCCATTGGTAAGGTTATAAATTCTGCCATCCCCCTCTCCAACCACCGAATACCTTCTTCGTTGCTCGTAGTTCTTTGAAGATACCAAATGTGGGGTGCCTGTATGACGATCAACCCTAGCAGTCTGGGAAAGCTTCAAGCTCATACCAATGCTGGCTGTGGTCGACTAGATAGAACTTGTTGCCCCAGGAGCTGATGAAATCATCCATGCTTACTGGCCTCATGTCAGGGTAGACCAGTACGGTCTGCCTTATATCCTCAATGTTGACTTTGGTAGGGGTGGCTGGGTTGTCAGACGGGGGGTACCGGTAGAGGGAGACATATCCCTCTGGCTTCCTATTTCTTTCATAGTCTCTTGCAATATTGCCGAGCCTTGCCAATCTGTCCTTATAAATAAGGAATGGTGCTCCGACCAACTGCAGGTCATCATTTGCTGGCATAGGTTGACCTTGCCCTTTGGGTCCCCAGCTATCAATCACCCATTCTCCATATGACAGATACCAGAAGGTTCTGCCGTCATGATGGCTGGCATAGATTTCGAGTGCGAAAGTGGGACTGTCATGCCGACCGATAACTTTCAAATGGTCATCAAAAACAGTCATACCTGTGCAGCCGGCTGTGTATTTTCCATAATCCGATTCCTCATCAACTACACGATCATCTCTCCACTCATACTCATCCCAGTATGGAGCCCAAATTGTTCCATCTTGCGCAACGACAGGGCACAAAAGGGCTTTACCCATGTTGCTCGTTGATAAGACTTGGCCTCGGTCGGATATAATCCATGCTCCGTCTGGCAGAGGCTTTCCGTCTTCATATGGAACGCGGCAGACGCAACCCAGCCAGCGGTTTTTGGGCATAGGCACTACATAATCAACTGGTCCTGGGAAAGCACTGAAGGACATGGATTGGTAGTCACCACTTTTCTCATAGACGCGGCACTCTTCCTGCTCGCCCTTCGAGTCTCGCCACAAGACCACCAGGCGACCATCGTAAGCGCTGCTGATCTGAGTTATTTCTGCGTCCTTATAAGGTTCCTGGAGTGTGCAGACCAAGTTCAGTGTTTCGGTATTGGTCATCGCCCCCCTGTATCCGTCGATAGCATCCTCCTTGAGATCCTTCTTTGCTTGGTCAATGCTAACAGGTCGCAGTTGCAGGCAGTGACTATCGGCTACGGCTAGGGGGGGGGAGTTGCTCTAACCTGATTTGAGAGTTTTCTTCCTTTGTGCAGGCCTAGGTGGAAATAGTAGACGGCGGTAGACCTTCTTTGCAATACTCGGTTTGCTGGTATTTTCTTAGGGGTTCCTACGGCAGAGAAATTGCCAGGAGAACATACTGCTGTGCTTTTCCGCGCTTACCGGTAAAAGGGCAGACGTGAGGCGGCTAGAGGAGGGCTTATGAGGGGACTTGGATGACTTTGTGCATGGACGAAGAGCTGGCCCTTGGATGATGACGAAATGGGGCAAGTTGGGGGCGTTACTTGTCATCCCCTTTATGAGCGTCTGTATATGCGGATAAATGGGCGTACTTACGAATTTGCTTCTGATGGCGGGCTTATAGTCTTGCCCAGGGTCGATGCAATCCGATGTTGGTTTGACCTGGACCCTGATGACGGATTTGCCTGCATGTCCTTGTATTCCAGGCTCTTCGCTTCCGAGGGGGAGCTGTCGTTGGTGAGCTTGCACTACTCGGGTCTGCCCCTGACCGCTATGGCCTACTACTTCAAGCAAGGCGAAGAATGCTACACCCTAGTGCTCAAACCCCACAATGGCCTATAGACCCATTATCTTGCTTGCGGAGCCCTTTCGCCCCTCGTGGCCCGCTAGGTAAGGTGTATTTCTTTTACTTATTTGTACACTGAATTGAAAGTCCGCCATTTTCAAACCCTGAAAGTGGCAAAGTCGGGCTGACAGGATTTGAACCTGCGACATCCTGCACCCAAAGCAGGCGCGCTACCAAGCTGCGCTACAGCCCGAAACCCAGACGAATCCAGGCACAATTGAATAGTATAGCGCATGGGGCAGAACGGTGGATGCATCTGCGCGTGCCGGAAGGGTCTTGAGCCTGTGCCTGGGTTAGGTTAGACTATGAGAATACGGCTCTCGGGGATGGGAAATGAGCTGGCAGGGGCTGTTTGCACTCTAGGCATATAGCTCAACGCATCTTGAAAAGAAACGAGCAGAGTAGTATGAGCGAGCAGGAAAAATTTGGCGATACCGACCAGGAGCAGCAAGCACAGCCGCAAGAAACGCAGCCTATTGCGTCGGAGCAAGAAAATACTGAGCAGGTGAACCCAGAGCAGACTTCGGCTCCAACAGCGGGCACTGGCGAGCAGGAGACTTTGCCCGCAGGCCAACCGCAGGCAGGGCAGGCACAGGGCAATGAGCAGCCTCAGCCTCCTGTCAACGCCACTCCAGGGGTGCCTCAGGGAGTGGCAGGAGCGATGCCTCCAGCTGCTTTCGGGCAGTCAGACGGCATGGGTCAGCCAGTAGATGCAGTGCAGGCTGTCGAGCGCGCAACAAAGAAAAGGTCTGCGATTGTTGCGATAGTTGTGGTCATTGTGGCCGTCATCGTGGCCACACTCCTCGTTTTGAAGCCTTGGGGTATTAAGCCTGCCGACTACAAGGATGCAGCTCAAGCGGTCAGCCAGTTGCAGGAGCAGAAGACGCTCGTTTCAGATCAGCTGACGAAAGTCTACAGAAAAGCTAGTACCAGCGATAAGGCGATGAACAGCCAGGATACTGCTGGTTTGAAGAGCGCCATTGAAAAGTTTGACAAGGAGAGTGCCGGCCTCGCTAATCTCAAGGCCCTCAAAGACAAGGACGTTAACAATCAGTATCAGGCCTATCTGCAAAAGTCCAAAGCCTACAGCAAGTATGTCGAAGGACTTGTAGAATCCGCTCCTGCGTTTTCCAAAGCTGCGAGCAAGTGCGGCAATACTCCCAAGTATTCGAGTTCTGCTGAAACTGACAAATACTTAAAGAGCGTGGAGAGTTTTGTAGACGGCTGCAAGACCGGCCTTCAAGAGTCCGCTAAGGCGCCGAATAAGTCGATTGCCGATTACACGAGCAAGGCAGCTGATACGATGAGCAAGCTGCAAGATGTGCTCAAGCAGATGACCGATATGCTGGGTTCCATCAATGAGAGCAACTTAGACGCCAGCATCAGCAAAATGAGCGACCTGCAAGACCAGGCTCAGGAGCTGGAAGAGGATGCGCCGGACTTCTCGGAGTTTACTAGCAAACTGAAGGATGAAGATGACAAAGCCAGCCCCGATCAGGCCTTGAAAGACTTGCGGCGCGTGCTGAACGATAAAGCTAAGTAATCGGTTTCTTCTTCAACAGCTGTAGTGATTGCTGTGGGCAAGTCTATCAATTGATAGCTTGCCCACAGTTATATCTTGCCTGCTTGGTGAAGTCTTCCTTGCTGAGCCCTATGATGAGAACATGCAAGAAAGCGAATACTGGCCAGCCCCAAGTGCGAGCGGCCCCCTTCAAGCCCAGGTGCGAGTGCCGGGGAGTAAATCCTTGTCCAACCGCTACCTAGCTCTAGCGGCTTTGGGTGCACGACCCGTGCAAATACGTGGTCTCTTGCGTTCGCGCGACACGGATTTGATGATGGCTGCCGTGCAAAACTTGGGCGCCCACTGTTGGATTAATGCTCACGATGAAACCTTTGTGCGGATTGACCCACCTGATCAGGGGCGTTTCAAAGGTGCCAGTGAAGTCTACTGCGGGCTGGCTGGTACGGTGATGCGCTTTGTACCGGCTTTGGCCATGCTCGCCGACGGACCTACGCACTTTTACGGTGATGAGCAGGCCCAGGCGAGGCCTATGGGTCCCCTGCTCGACGGACTCCATCAGTTGGGAGCCAAGATCCATTACCAAGGCCAGGAAGGGCATCTGCCGTTCGTTCTCGAGCCCCCTGCGGGTTTTCAGGGTGGCTCAGTGCGCATCGACTCGTCGAGCTCCTCTCAATTTCTCTCTGGCTTGCTCCTGCTCGGCTCCAGGGCACCACAGGGGTTAACGGTCTGCCACGAGGGAGGTCCTCTGCCGTCCCTGCCGCACATTCGTATGACAGTGAGCGACCTGCAGGAAGCAGGCGTGACAATTGAAGCCGATGAAGCACAAGCTGTATGGCGGGTGCAGCCAGCACCAGAAGAGCCCTACCCGCAGCTCGAGGCTCAGGTGCAGGTGGAACCGGACTTATCGAACGCGGCCCCATTCTTAGGTGCTGCGCTCGTGGCAGGGGGAGTGTGCGCATTCCTGACTGGCCTCAGACTACCACTCAGCCTGGCGGCCTGCTGCCGGACATACTGACTGCTATGGGAGCCCATGTTGCCATGGAGGGAAGCGGGCCCTCGCGCACCTGCTGCGTGACTGGAGGCGGCAGCCTGCAAGGCTTAGGAGACTATGATTTGTCTGCTGCCGGAGAGTTGGCACCCACTCTTGCGGCGCTGCTCGTTTTTGCGGATGCGCCAACCCGCCTGCATGGGATTGGTCATCTGCGGGGGCATGAGACCAACCGGCTGGCGGCACTGGTAACAGAGATTGAGCGGGTGGGCGGCAGAGCCCAGGAGCTTCCCGACGGCCTTGCAATCGAGCCTTGTCCTCGCTCGCGGCTGCATGAGGCTGACATGGAAACCTACGGTGACCACCGGATGGCAACTTTTGCAGCCCTGCTTGGGCTCGGTATACCAGGAATACGGGTGCGCGACATTGGAACGACCCGCAAGACCCTGCCAAACTTCGTGGGCATGTGGGAGTCCATGCTGGCGGGGAAGTAGCGAATGCCTATGGGGTGCTGAGATACAGCGCCTAGATACAAGAGAGGGCCGATAGCGTCTGTACGCTGTCGGCCCTCAGCTATGTGTCTAAGATTAGCTCAGCACATACCTGCTGCTTGTGCTACTTACCAAACTTGTTGCCATAGGAGTCGCCTTCGCGGGCGATGACCTCGGACTGGCGGGCAATGGAGAGCTCTTCGTTCGTGGGGATAACGCAGATCGTGACTGAGCTGTCCGGCGTGGAGATGATGCGAGCTTCCTTGGAACGCTCGTCGTTCTTGGCCTTGTCCAGCTTCAAGCCGAAGGGAGCCAGCTGCTCAATAACCCTGGCGCGTACGATCTCATCATTCTCGCCCACACCAGCGGTGAAGGTGAGGACATCTAGGCCACCCATCTGAGCGGTGTAGGAGCCAATGTAAGAGACAATGCGGTGGACGTATATGTCCAGAGCCAGCTTGGCATCCTCGTTGCCCTCTGCGACCAGGCGGTGGACTTCGCGCATATCGCCGAAGCCGGTCATGCCCATCATGCCCGACTTCTTGTTGAAGAGCGTATCCAGTTCGTCCACGGACATGTGAGCGTTGCGGATCAGGTGGAAGACTACGGCGGGGTCAATGTCGCCGGTGCGGCTGCCCATGACCAGGCCCTCCAGAGGGGTCAATCCCATGGAAGTCTCCACAGGCTTGCCGGAAATCTGCGCCGAGGCAGAAGCGCCGTTGCCGATGTGCAGCACAATCTGCTTGCAGCCCTCAGGGTCCTTGCCTGCCACCTGAGGAGCCAGCTGACCAATGTACTGGTGGCTGGTGCCGTGAGCGCCATAGCGGCGGATGTGATACTGCTCGGCAATCTCCTTGTTGAGTGCATAAGTCGAAGACTTGGCGGGCAGCTCGAAGAAGAAGGAGGAGTCGAAAACGAAAACCTGCGGGGTATCGGGCAGAAGTTCGCGCATGACCTGAGCGCCTTCGGCTTCCGGTCCGTTGTGCAGAGGAGCTAAAACGGCCAGATTCTTGACCTGAGCCAGGGTCTTGTCCGTCACTAGAGCGGGCTTGGGGAAGACTGAACCGCCCTGAACCACGCGGTGACCCACGGCTACGATGCCGGCTTCATTCAGGTCAGGACCGTATTGCTTGAACAGGTCAAGCACACGCTTGAGGCCCGTCTCGTGGTCGTGAATGGGCTCTTCCAGCTCATGCTTTTGCCCCTGGTACTCGTGCTTGTAGTGGCCGTCAACGGGCTCACCAATCTTCTCTACTAAACCTGAAGCCAAGCCTTCGCCAGTTTCGAGGTCAACCAGCTGATATTTAATGGAGCTGGAACCTGAATTGATAACTAGGACGGTTTTCGCCATTGTGGCATCCTCCTGATGCAAGTGAGTTGGAGTTATGAACTCCCTATTCCTCTGTTTAGATTACTCGCCAGTGCTTACAAGACTGGCTATACAGGGCCCAAGACGAGCAGTCGATCCGCGTAGGTTGGCCGTAGGTCTTGGGCCGTTGGGCTGAATCTTCTCAGTCGTTTTGCGCTTCTACTGCGGTGAGCGCTACCGTGTTGATAATGTCTTGCACGAGAGCCCCGCGTGAGAGGTCGTTTACCGGCTTGTTCAGACCCTGAAGGACCGGGCCAATGGCTAGGGCGCCTGAAGAACGTTGAACGGCCTTGTAGCCGATGTTGCCCGCGGCGAGCGAGGGGAAGACAAACACGTTGACATGACCTGCCACCGGGTTGCCCTTGGCCTTGGCGGCAGCCACCGTCGGGGACCAGGCAGCATCGAATTGGATGGATCCAACCACCGGCAGTTCAGGTGCCTTCTGCCGGACAATCTTGGTGGCTTCTTCCACCAAATCCACGTCTGGTCCCTTGCCGGAGCCGAGGGTGGAATAGGAGAGCATGCCAACCTTGGGATCAATGCCGAAGGAACGAGCTGTTTGAGCGGACTGGATGGCGATGTCGGCCAGCTGCTCAGCGTTCGGGTTCAAGTTGATAGCGCAGTCAGCGAAGATGGCCACATGGTCCTTGAAGCACATGAGGAAGGCGCCGGAAACCAGGGAGGCATCGGGCTTGGTCTTGATAACTTGCAGGGCTGGACGCACGGTGTTGGCAGTAGAGTTGACTGAGCCGGAAACCAGGCCGTCAGCCTTGCCGAGCACTACCAGCATGGTGCCGAAGTAGGAAGGATCTTGCAGCTGCTGACGGGCCTGCTCAGGGGTCATGCCCTTCTTGGCGCGCAGCTGGCAGAGCTTGTCGACCATGGGAGCCAGCACCGCTTCGTCGTTCATAGCTTGGAAGGAAGCCTGGCCCAGGTGCTCAAGGCCGAGTTCCTTGCCACGAGCCTCAATAGACGAGCGCTCTCCGACAATAATCAGCTTGACAATGTTGCGGGCGAGCAGGTAGTCGGCTGCCTTGAGAATGCGGTCTTCTTCACCCTCCGGCAGGACGATGGTCTTCTGCCCGGCTTTGGCCCTCTCCAGCAGGTCGTTTTGGAAGGCTACCGGGGTGGTGACGGTAGGCTTGCAGGAATTGAGAGCTGCGATGACTTCATCGGCGGGGGCAGCAGCTTGGAAGGCCGTGAGGGCCTGCTCATGACTCTGGGTGGCGGACGGGTCAGTGTCGAAGTCCGTGCGCGAAAGCATCCAAGCCGGCTGGTCATAGTCCTTGAAGGCGGCTGAAAGATCAGCTTTCTGCTCCTCTTCGCAACCAGTGATGAAGACACCCGCGAGTACCGAACCCGCTGCTTGCACAATCCTTCGGCAGCTTTCTACACTCTCGAAGACCTGCTGGGCGCTGCGTTCGATGGTGCACACAGCCAGGAAAACCGGCGCGCGCAAGTCAGCAGCTATGTCAGCATCGAGGAACAAGCGGGCAGGGTCAGCCACCGGCGTGCGGTCCGAACCGACGATGAGGACTGCCTCGGGAGCGTGTGCTCCTACGAGTTCGCCGTAGGCAGCTACAGCATCCGCACGAGCCTGTTGACTATCGTTACGAGCCTTGCAGGGGCAGGAAGCGATCACATCCTGTCGGTTCAGCGAGCTGCCGCAGGCCTCGAGTAAGGTATCGGTCAAGGTCTCCTTCTTACAGGCTATAGGCCGGAAAACGGCAGTCTGTTGCCGGGAAGACAGCGCTTTCGCCAGGCCGTACGCCACGACATTTCGGCCGTCCCCAGCCTCAGGGCTGATAATACTGATATTGACAGGACTCACTTGGTCCCCTCCTGTTCACATATGCACTTATTACTGTGACCACTTCGTTCAGCAGCACCTATCAGTATACGAGGCAGGGGAGGCAAGTGAGCTTTTCTTGCCGTCTCTTGCATGAGCTGACGCGACTGCAACAAATGGCTTCCACTGTTGTTCTCCCTGCATAAGTAGCTTAGACTGTAGCTTCGTGAATGAGACACTGCCCCAAGGAGCGGCGAACAATACGGGAACGAGTCCCCGCAGCCAAGACAGCGAAGTGACGTTGACCGAGGTTGCTGAGCGCGCTGGTGTCTCCTTATCTACCGCTTCGCGCGTGTTTGCCAGGCCGGGCAGGGTGAGCATTCGAACCCGGCAGCGGGTACTAGCGGTGGCTCAAGCTATGGGTTACCAGAGTAGCAGCTTGGATGCACCGGTGAGCAACGGGCTGCAAGGTTCGCTGGCCATCGTCGTTACCGACCTGGAGAATATTGTCTCGGCCCGCATAGCCCGGGGACTACAAGAAGCCTGTTACCGTCGTAACTTTGGTGTCAACATTCTCGACACCGAGGAAAGCAGTGAGCGCGAACTGCTGGCCTTGCGCCGGATCCTGCCCCACGTGGATGGCGCCGTTTTGGGTTCCTCTCGGCTCTCAGACACAGCCATTCGGCGATTTGCACAAAGTAAGCCACTCGTCGTGCTCAACCGGGTGGTTCCCGGTGTTGCCTCCATATTCTCCAACGATGCGCCGGCCATACAGAATGTCGTGCGTGACCTAGATCGTTTGGGCCACAGAAGCATCGCTTACCTGCCGGGTCCAGAAAACTCCTGGCAGAATGTATGGCGGGAGAAGGCCTTGTCCCAAGCCTGCCAGGAAGCTGGTATAACGTTTCGCCGGATGCCCTGCGCATACCCGGTAGCCAGCCAGGCAGCAAAAAGCTTTCACTATTATAGTGAACATCCCACCTCGGCCGTCCTGGCTTTCAACGATGATATCGCCATCGCCTTTTTGCAGTTTGTTCAAGCGCAGGCCCAGAACAGCTCAAGTCGTTTGGATCGTAATATTGCTATCGTGGGCATTGACGACATTCCGGGCTGTCAATTGGTGACACCGCAACTGTCGAGCGTGCACGTTGAGCACCGAAAAATGGGGATGCTGGCCGCTGATATGCTCATCGACACTGTGGTCCACGCTCAACCGCATTCGCTGGACCACCAACCGCTGGGCCTGGTGTCCCAGTATTCGCCCAGAGGTACAACGAGAGGGGTTTGACGCAATCGCACAACCGTCAAACCCCTCCCAAAACTGCACAGTAGCCGCTACTTTACAGACTTAATCGAGAGCACGAAGAAGACTGAGAGCACTGACATGACAATAGCGATGGGGAAGATGTAGATGTAAGTTCCCGTGGCCGAGACGATGATGGACGTTAAAGCCATGCCAGCAGACTGACCAGCAGTCGTGGCAGCGTTGATGAAGCCCAGATCCTTACCGGCGTTTTCCTTGCTGGGAAGTACGTCGACGTTCAAAGCCTGATCAATGGCCATGAAGATACCCTGCCCCAAGGCTACGAAGACAGAAGCAAAGTAGATGCCGGTAATGGAACGCATGACGATGGGGAAGATGAAGCCCACCACCGCTAAGGCCGCTGAGAGCACTACCATCGGCTTACGCTTGTGGATCTTGTCGGAGAGCGGGCCCACAAACATGGCGACGATAGAGGCAATCATCTGGAAAATGGCGATAGTTGACACGACCTTGGCAGCCGTAACCTTGGGCAGACCGATGTAATCCTGGCAGATATAAAGCCAGTAGCCGGCTAGCATTTGAATGGCCAGGAGGAGCAGGGTACGGCAGCAGAAAGCCTTCCAGAAGTCAGGAGCGTGCAGGGGAGGAGTGAAGGAGTAGACGATGTGCTTCCAAGCGCTGCCTTCCTTGTTGACGACAACTTCGTCCTTGTTGCTGGGTTCACGAGGAATGATGGCGATAAAGAGCATGGCCGAGATGAACATGCAGATAGCGGCGATAGTGAAGCCCAAGTGTACGCTTTCAATGAACTTAGCACCCACATACGCGCCGATGGCCAACCCCAAAGTATTGCCGAAGCCGATAGCCGAGGAGATAGTGCCGCGGTAGCGCTTGGGCACGCGGTCGGAAACCGTGGAGTAAATGGGGGAGTTCATCATGTTGAAGGAGAGCTTGGAGAGCCACAGCACGATGACGACACCTACGATGACACCCATGTTGCCCATGAGCAAGTAGAAAGCCAAAGTGAACCAGGCACCCCAGAAGAGCCAGGGGGTGCGGCGGCCGAAGCGAGACTTGGTCAAATCAGATAGGGCTCCGACTACGATATTGGCTACCAGTGCCACGATAGAGCCTATAGAAGTCATAGTGCCCAAAACGGCCGTAGGGTTGGCAGCGCCCATATCTTTGATGCGCTGGGGCAGAAGGACCTGGCTGACCATGGCAAAACCGATGGACATGATAATCCAGAATGCCAGATAACCAATAATCCAGCGGGCTACATTGAAGTGCTTGACATCAATGCCATCCTCGTCGAAGTCGTCAGGATTGACGGCAACGCTCGCTGTTTGTTCTTGTGTACTCATGAGTATTCCTTTACTCCTCTTGAGATAGATGAATGAGGTGAATGTCAGATAGAGATAAGATCCTTGGCGGCGAACGTCAATTCCACGCTGTAGCGCTCGCTGCCGGGAGTGGGGTACTTGACCAAGGCCTGGCGGGTCTGTCCATCGAAGAACCAGCCTTCCTTCGCTCGGCAGAATTTGTCGTAGTTGAGGAAGCGCTCGCTGGGCTGAGAGTCAATGCTGACTGCCAGAGGAGCGATGTCGCGGCAGAGCACCTTGAGTGTCATATCCTTTACGCGCGTTTCGAATGTGCCCCTGCTAGCGAAGTCAACGCAAGTGCTCTGGCCCTGAGCCCTGACACTTATCAGCGTCTCGCGGTACTTGCCAGACTGGTAATCCATACTCACGCCATCGTCTTCATACAGGCGGAAGCTGTGGGCTTGGCTGGGTTCGACCAGCAGGTCGATATGGTCGATGGTCTGCTGGTGGAGGTTGGTAATGCCCGGGCTGGTGGGAACGATGCCGCCGGTGCGCAGGAACATGGGGATAGATCCCAAATCTACGGGGACGCCGATATGGCTGCCGCCGCGAATGTATTCGTTGGTCTCTAGGTTGAGCCAGTCAGAGCCCAAGGGCAGATAGACATCGAGTTGGTCCACGCCCTTGTCGAGCACGTTGGCGATGAGCAGGGAGGGGCCGAGCATAAACTCGAAGCTCTCGTTGAGTACTTCGCGGTCGTCTTGGAACTCATAGACCAGTGGGCGCATGATAGGAGCGCCAGTGGTAGCTGCTTCGTGCAGGAGGGAGTAGAAGTAAGGGGTCAGCGAGTAGCGCAGCTGAATGGCCTTGCTGATGTACTTGGTGTATGCAGGATACATCCATGGCTCAGTTACTGTGTTATCGGTATTGCATGAGTGAATTGAAAAGCGCGGCTGGAAAATGCCGTTCTGTACCCAGCGCACGAAAAGTTCCGGCTCTGGTGCAGGCCCGTCGAATCCGCCAATATCGCAGCCCTGGTTGGCAACTCCTGACAATCCCATTCCTAAAATGATAGGAACGCTGTATTTGAGATTGTTCCAGGTACTGGCGTTGTCTCCAGACCATGTTTGGGCGTAGCGCTGAATACCGGCATAGCCCGCGCGGTTGATGACGTAGGGGCGCACGCCGGGTGCATACTTGTGGACGGCATCGTGGGCAGTCTTAGCCATCATCGTTGACATGATGGGCTTCATTTCACGAATTGGGCGGCGCTGGCCTTCAGACTCGACAATGGCTGAGTCGTCGTTAATTTCGTACTCGTTATTGTCGTTCCATAGCGAGGTGACACCAATAGAGAGCAGGGCTTCATTCATGTGCTTGGCCCACTGTTCGCGGCCTGCCGGGCTGGTGAAGTCCACAAAATGCGCAGGGCCACCCCAGTAGCGGTCCACCTGGAAACCCTGGCGGTCTGAAGTGCGCACGTAGGCGTTGTTAGCCTTCATGTCTTCAGTTAAGGGGTGTGTCAGGAGCATGCCAGGCTTGATGTTGGGTGCTAGTAATGCGCCGGCGTCTTTGAGGGCCTGCACGAAAGCACGAGGGTCAGGGAAGCGGGTCTTGTTCCAGTTAAAGACGTAGCGCTTGCCATCCTGCCCGGAGGTGTAGCCAGAGGAGAGGAAGAAACCGTCGCAGGGAACTTGGTTGTCTTTGCAGGTGGCCAGGAAGTCTTCAATGGCCTTATCACAATCCTTGTCAAGCTCGGTGTAGAACATGGTCGAGCCCATGTAGCCCAAGGAAGGCAAGGGCATCATAGCGGTCTTGCCAGTCAGATCAGTGTAGTGTTCTACTACTTCTGCAATGGTGGGTCCTGCAATGAAGTAGAGGTCGATGTCGCCAGCTTCGGCCTGGAAGTAGCTGTAGCGCAGCCAGTAGTTGCTGTGCTCGGAGTCCATGTCGAAGACCGAATCGGAGGCATTGTTGTAGAACATGCCGTGGGCGAGCCCGGTGTCTTCGTTGAAAGAGATATAGAAGGGAATCATCTTGTAGAGCGGGTCGCTAATGGCACCGTCATAGCCCAAAGAATCAGTATTGTGCATACGCATCCGGCGGCGTAGCTTGTCGATTTTCCCTGACTTTTCTCCGAAACCATAGAAGTGATCGGCGTTGTCCATGCGAGTGTAGTGGGTTGGGCGGCCGAGGTTATCCTCCACAAATGAGCGTCCTGGCAGGTCTTCGTGGAGGATGTGCCCCTGAGCATCAGTGATAGTAAAGGCAAAGGGTTCGGGTGTGATGGTGAGCGTATAGGAGCCGTTGCTGACCTGGTAGCTGCCGTCTGCGTTCTCTTGCAGGTCAATGGGGATGGGCTTGACCCTCTTGCGCTCGTCTGCCATAAGCGCGTCGGTAGCGTCATCCCAAGCTGTTTTCACGATGGCATAGTTGAGCTCGGGTGCGAACGACTCTGCGAAGGTTGAGCGGATGCGGATGATGTTCTGGTCTAACAGGTAAATCCTAAACTGTGCTCCATTAGTGCTGATGTCGAGATAGTCTTGGTGGTTCTCGATGCCTTGAAGCTGAGTACTTGTTCTCATACTTGCCGTCCTTTGCTCCGTCACAAGAGAATCTCGACTGCTGCCCCGTCAGTGGAGATTCGTGTTCTTCTGTCTGTTCACTTGCGCTCTTGCAAGCGAACAGACAGCTCATATATGTATTGTGAACGAGCTTGACCCCGAAGGCAGGTGTTTTCCAAAACTTTCCAAAATGTAATCCAGGTCACATTCAATGAGAAACTGCTAGGGACAACTGTGGCCCTACTTGGAAGACTACCTATACAGAAAGCCCCTTCTGAATGAACAGGAGGGGCTTTCTTCGAGTAAGCAATGAGACTATGTGAGTCTCATACGCGTTTTACTACTCGTTGTCACCAGCGGTGGCAGCGGTGGCCGAAATGTTCTTCTGGCCAGCGCGGTTGGCATCGGGCCATACCCAGTCGGTGTAGTCAGGGTGATCGTAACCCTTGTCTACGGCGAACTGGAAGGCCTCGGTGCGGAACTTCGTCCACTGGTCAATCTGACCGGCGTACTTCTTGGCATCCACCATTTGCAGAGCGGAAGCGGCCAAGCACCAACGATCCATGTCGTTGACACGAACCATGTCGAACGGCGTGGTGGTGGAACCCTGCTCCTTGTAGCCATGAACCGAGAAGTTGTCGTGGTTTGGACGACCGTGAATCAGACGGTAGATGGAGCCTGGATAGGCGTGGAAGGCGAAGAGCACTGGCTTGTCCTTGCCAAAGAGCTTCGTGAACTCTTCGTCAGAGATGGCCTGCTCGTTCTCTTCGGTGTCCTGGATCTTCAGCAGGTCAACAACGTTGACGAACTGGACCTTGACACCCATCTGCTGGAGCATATCGTTGGCAGCGAGAGCTTCCTGTGTGGGGACATCACCAGCGGTGGCGATAATGACATCGGCATCCTCGGCATCCTTAGCGTTGGAAGCCCAATCCCAGCGAGCCACACCCTTTTCCAGCTCAGCCTTGGCGTCGTCTACCGACTGGTAGGTGGCGGCAGGCTGCTTGCCAGCGAAGATGGCGTTGATGCAATTGGTGGACTTGTAGGCGCGCTCACCAACGGCCAGGAGCATGTTCGCATCTGCAGGGAAGTAGATGTTGACCACATGGTCGTTGTTGTAGTTCTTGTTGAGCAAGATGTCTACGAAGCCAGGATCCTGATGAGAGAACCCGTTGTGGTCCTGACGCCATACGTGAGAAGTGACCAGTACATTCAGGCCAGCGATGGGCTTGCGCCATGGGATCTCACGAACCGTGGCTTCCAGCCACTTGGCGTGCTGGTTGATCATGGAATCGATCACATGCACGAAGGACTCGTAGGTGGACCAAATGCCATGACGACCGGTGAGCAGGTAGCCCTCCAGGAAGCCTTCCATCTGGTTTTCCGAGAGCTGCTCGATGACCTGACCGGTGTGAGCCATGTGCTCATCAGTCAGCTCGGAGAGGTACTCGGCATCCCACTGCTTGTTGGTGACTTCATAGGCTGCGGCCAGGCGGTTCGAAGCCGTCTCGTCGGGTCCGAAGATACGGAAGTCGGTGGGGTTCTTGGCCAGTACGTCGCGGGTGTAGTAACCCAGAACGCGAGTGGCCTCAGTGGCGCCCCAGCCATGGCCGTGGTTCTTGACATCGATTTCGTAATCGTGAATGTCAGGCAGGTCCAGAGGCTTCAAGAGCCGACCGCCGTTGGCGTTCGGGTTCTCACCAATGCGCAGGTCGCCCTTGGGCATGAAGGAGGTGACCTCGGGACGGATGGCACCCTTCTCGTCGAAGAGTTCGGTTGGCTTGTAAGACTCCAACCAGCCCTTGAGGACCTGGAAGTGAGCCTCGGTGTCGCGGGCAGATGCCAGCGGCACCTGGTGGGCGCGCCAAGAACCCTCGGTCTTCTTGCCATCGATGAACTTCGGGCAGGTCCAACCCTTGGGCGTGCGGAAGATAATCATGGGGTAGAAGGGGCGAGTCATGTCGTCGGTCTGGGCCAAGGCCTTGATCTCGCAAATGTCATCAAAGACAGATTCGAGCAGGTCGGCGAAGCGACGGTGGATGGACATATGGCTCTCGTCGTCGAAGCCAGCCACGAACTCGTGGGGCTCATAACCCATGCCGTGGAAGAACTCATGGAGCTCCTCGTCGGAGATGCGGGAGAGGATGGTCGGGTTGGCGATCTTGTAACCGTTCAGGTGCAGGATCGGCAGCACGATGCCGTCGGTGCGGGGGTTGACCAGCTTGTTGGACTGCCAAGAGGTAGCCAGAGCGCCGGTCTCAGCCTCGCCATCGCCCACGATAGCTGGGACGAAGAGGGAGGGGTTGTTCATCACAGCGCCGTAAGCGTGCGAGAGCGCGTAACCGAGCTCGCCACCCTCGTGGATGGAGCCGGGGGTCTCGGGGGCGAAGTGAGAAGGAATGCCGCCGGGGTATGAGAACTGACGGAAGAACTTCTGCAGTCCTTGCTCGTCCTTGGTGATCTTGGGGAAGTACTCGGTGTACGTTCCGTCAATATACGACTGAGAGGTGCCTGCGGGGCCGCCGTGGCCGGGACCCATAATGAAGACTGTGTTCTGCTGGTGGTCAGCGATCAAACGGTTGATGTGACCCAGCAGGAAGTTCAAGCCAGGAGTGGTGCCCCAGTGGCCAACCAGGCGGTGCTTGACATCCTCACGAGTGAAAGGCTCCTTCATCAGCGGGTTGCTACGAAGGTAAATCTGACCGATGGAAAGGTAGTTGGCTGCGCGCCAATACTTGTCAACGGCTTCCAAGGTCTCCTCGGATACCGGAGCGTCGAGCTTCTTCCAAGGGGTGCCGATAACAGGATTCGTCATGTGTACTCCTGCACTATAGTGCGATTGATTATTTTCATTCGGTTGTAAGGTTTCACCAAACTCTAGCGAGTCCGATGACCCTTATTTCCCAATCGCTCTCATCGTACGTGACCTAGGCGACTTTTTGACAGTTTTCGTTGCAAGCGTGTTCATATGTGTGCACATCGGCGTGCTTTCATGTTCGTTTGGCCCCAGTCTAAGCGCATTGGACCGCGATCGGCGCGCGTATAAAGAGGAGCCCATGAGGGTAAGTGCCTGCTTAGGGTTCCACCGCTTGCATGATGTTTAGCTGCGAGCGTCTTTCTCGGCGGGTCTTGTCGGAAAGTACAGCCATAATCGAGACAAGACCCATATATACAAAGGAGCGTCATGGCAGCAGGACCCGTTCTAGTCGTCGACTTTGGAGCTCAATACGCTCAGCTCATAGCTCGCCGAGTCAGGGAAGCGCACGTTTACTCCGAGCTCGTGCCGCACTCTATGTCGGTTGAGCAGATGTTGGAGAAGGATCCGCAGGCAATTATTCTTTCAGGCGGTCCTGCCTCGGTTTATGTAGATGGTGCGCCCACGCTCGACCGGGCGATTTTCGAGGCTGGCGTGCCTGTGCTCGGCATTTGCTACGGCTTCCAAGTGATGGCCCATGAGTTGGGCGGCAAGGTCGATAAGGCGGCCCTAGGCGAGTACGGCAAAACTGAGGCGGTCATCGATCAAGCCAAGGGCATTCTCGCTGGCTCTCCAGAGCGCCAGTCGGTGTGGATGAGCCACGGTGTGGCCGTGGAAGAGGCTCCTCAAGGATTTGAAGTTCTGGCCCATACGGCGGGTGCGCCCGTAGCAGCCATGCAGGATCCTTCTCGGGGCCTGTACGGCGTGCAGTGGCACCCAGAAGTAGTCAACACCCCCATGGGCCAGCAGCTCATTGAAACCTTCCTTCACCAGTGCGCTGGTCTGGACAAGAACTGGGATGCTTCCAATATTATTGCGGATCAGGTGGCGAAAATCCGCCAGCAGGTGGGCGAGCATCAGGTAATTTGCGGCCTGTCGGGCGGCGTGGACTCGGCCGTGGCGGCTACCCTGGTACACAAGGCCATTGGCGACCAGCTCACTTGCGTGTTCGTGGATCATGGCCTCCTGCGTAAGGGCGAGGCTGATCAGGTCAAGCACGATTTTGTGGCGGCGACAGGTATCAAGCTCATCACCGTGGATGCCTCTGAGGACTTCCTCCAGGCTCTGAAGGGCGTGTCGGAACCTGAGCACAAGCGCAAAATCATAGGCGAGAAGTTCATCCGTACCTTTGAAAAAGCCCAGCAGCAGGTCATCGAAGAAGCCGGCAAGACTGGCAAGGAAGTCAAATTCCTGGTGCAGGGTACCCTCTACCCAGACGTAGTTGAGTCCGGCGGGGGAGACGGGGCTGCCAACATCAAGTCCCACCACAATGTGGGAGGTCTGCCCAAGGATGTCAAGTTCCAGCTGATAGAGCCCCTGCGCACCCTCTTTAAGGACGAGGTGCGTGCGATCGGTAGTCAGATGGGTCTGCCCGACGACATTGTCTGGCGTCAGCCCTTCCCTGGTCCTGGCTTGGGTATTCGCATCATTGGAGACATTACGAAGGAGCGCCTGGACCTGCTCCGGGAGGCCGATGCTATTGCCCGCGAGGAGCTGAGCACAGCTGGATTGGACCGGGACATTTGGCAGTGCCCGGTGGTCTTGCTGGCCAACGTGCACTCGGTAGGCGTGCAGGGTGATGAACGCACCTATGGTTCGCCCATCGTCCTGCGCCCGGTTTCTTCGGAGGACGCGATGACCGCCGACTGGTCGCGTCTGCCCTACGACGTGCTCGCCCGCATCTCGACCCGCATTACCAACGAGTGTCGGGGTATTAATAGGGTAGTGCTCGACGTGACTTCCAAGCCGCCGGCAACCATCGAGTGGGAGTGAATGCCCGCTAGGCTCGTTCAATGAGCTGGGTAGATAGGAAGGACCGGCATGGAAACATTGCCGGTCCTTCCTATAGTTGTTCGGCCGTATAGTTGTTCAGCGGTTATAGAAATCGGTATGTTGAAAGCTGTCGATGAGGACAGCTATGCCCTGCGCACTAGCGAACCGCGGTGCAAGCCGATTTGACTTCGAGCTGCTCTAAGCTCCTAAGCTGTTGATTGCGGCATCTAGAAGTTGTTAGGGGCAGCGGTTTACCAAGTTTGCGCTGCGGATTCTAGGTACTCGAGCAGTGAAAGTTTTACGCAGTTACAGAAAGTAAGGTCAGTATGAAGGCAGCTATTTTCGTAAAGCCAGGGCAGATGGAGCTGACGGATGCGCCTATGCCTACTATTGAAAAGCCAACCGATGCCATTATTCGTATCGTGCGGGCCTGTGTATGCGGGTCGGACCTGTGGTGGTACCGCGGCATCTCCAAGCGCGAGTCTGGTTCATTCGTAGGTCATGAGGCTATCGGCGTAGTTGAAGAGGTTGGATCGGAAGTTACTCATATCAAAGCTGGCGATTTCGTCATTGCGCCCTTCACCCACGGCTGCGGTCACTGCGCGGCTTGCAAGGCAGGTTTTGATGGTAACTGCATGAATATGGAATCGGGCGGCAACGGCGGTTATCAGGGTGAATACTTGCGCTTTACTAACGCCGACTGGGCCTTAGTAAAGGTTCCCGGATCTGTGTCTGACTACAGCGACTCTACGCTCAATTCGCTGCTGACTCTGGCCGATGTGATGGCAACCGGATACCATGCAGCCGCTTCAGCAGAAGTAAAGGAGGGCGACTCGGTTGTAGTGATGGGTGACGGCGCTGTGGGTCTGTGCGGCGTGCTCTCGGCTCACTTGCGCGGTGCTGGACGTATCATTGCTATGAGTCGGCACGAGGATCGTCAGCAGCTGGCCCAAGCCTTTGGCGCTACCGACCTGGTGGCCGAACGTGGTGACGAAGCCGTGCAGCAGGTCATGGACCTGACACAGGGCGCAGGCGCGGACGCCGTTTTGGAGTGCGTGGGTACCGACCAGTCGGTCGAAACCGCTGTGCAAGTAGCTAGGGCCGGTGCCATCGTAGGGCGCGTGGGTGTGCCGCAAAAAGAGGAGATGAACACGAACAATCTCTTCTGGCGCAACACCGGTCTGCGCGGAGGCATTGCTGCGGTCACCACTTACGACAAGAGCGTACTCCTGGATGCGGTCTTGCAGGGCAAGATTGAGCCAGGCAAGGTCTTTACCAAGCAGTTCACCCTGGACCAGATTCAGCAAGCCTACGAGGCCATGGACCAACGCACTGCTATCAAGTCCTTGCTGCTCGTGAGCGACAAGTAATCAAACAATAGGCGGTAAAGATATGCCAGCTCAGTTTCTATACTTAAAAAGCATAATGAGCTGGCATTCTTACGCTGCGTGCAGAAAGTGAGAACCGATGGCGCGGGTGTTAATTATCGGTGCAACGGGTAGAGTAGGAAGCACTACCAGAGATTATTTGCTAGAACGCAGCGAAGATCAGCTGACTCTGATGGCTCGCCATACTCAAGGGCTCGGTCAACTTGATTTTTCGCGAGAACGAGTGATCACAGGCAGTGTCACTGACAGCAGTAAGCTCCAGGAGGCCTTGCAGGGGCAGGATGCCGTTTTTGCTGCTTTGAGCGGAAATCTGACCACCATGGCCAGTTCTCTGGTTAAGGGGATGGACGCGGCCGGGGTCAAACGGCTTATTTTTATCTCTTCTATGGGTATTTATGATGAGATTCCAGCCTCGGTTGGAGCTTCCGGCAATCTCTCCCACAACCCAATGCTGGCGGATTACCGGAGGGCAGCCGACGTGGTCGAAGGCTCGGACCTGGACTATACAGTTATTCGCCCAGGCTGGTTTATCGACGGCGAAGACCCGGACTATCAGATTACCCACAAGGGTGAGCCCTTTGGCGGGCACGATGTGTGCGTATCGAGCATTGCAGATCTAGTGATGAAACTCATTCACGATCCTCACTTAGGGCTGCACGATAGTTTGGGAATCAACAGACGATAAGGTAGAGCGCCCTTCTTGCGGGACCAGGGGTGCAGGCGAGGGTCAACACGAGCGCATATGCACTGCCCTTCGGCCAGGGTTCACAGGTCCTTGGCGTGAACCATCAGGTAGTCGAAGGCGCGGGTGGGCAGGAGAGCGTGCAGGGCCACCAGCGGTTTGGCGCCGAATCCCAGGAGGTAGCGGGGGCGTGGGTGGCTGCTGGTTGCGGCCCTGACCATAGCCCGGGCAATGGTTTCAGGCTTGGTCAGGCAGTGACTGCTGTAGAGCTTACGCAGGCCCGCTGCCGCCTCCTGCGCTGTCTGCCGGTAGGGTCCTTGGCTGGATGCTTGCTCAAGGTGGTCAGCGGCAATCCGCCCCCAATTGGTGGCGATAGCGCCCGGTTCGATTAGGACGACATCGATGCCGAAGGCCTTCGTTTCCATGCGCAGGGCATCGCTGAAGGCCTCCAGAGCGTACTTGGTCGCGTGATACCAAGCACCCATGTAGGTGACCATCCGTCCAGCCATCGAAGACGTGTTGATAATACGGCCATGCCCCTGCGCTCGCATGACGGGCAGGACGAGTTGCGTTAAGCGGGCCAGGCCGAAGAGGTTGACCTCGAACTGGTGCCTGACTTCACTGATGGGTACTCCTTCAATGGGGCCGTAGGAGCCATAGCCAGCATTGTTGATCAGCACATCGATGTGCCCTTCTCGCTCTAGGATTTGCGCAATACCGGTCTTGAGAGTCTGCTCGTCACTCAGGTCCATCTTGAGTGCAGAAAGACCTAAGCTTTCCAAGGGTTTGAGTGCTTCGACCCGGCGTCCTACCCCGTAGACTTTGTGCCCCTGGCGGGCGAGGAGGGCGGCGGCCTGGTAGCCAATACCGCTGGTAGCGCCGGTGATAACAACAACAAGCTTTCCCATGGCGATTTCCTCTCTACAGGGATTGAGCAGGCGCTCTTGCCACCAGTATAGGCGTTTTCAGGCTAGAAAAGTCGCGGCTGAGCGTACAATAAGAGCCAACAAGATACTTGGGAAGGAGGTTCGGCGGTGGGTATTCGCTTGGTAAGACTGAAGAGTCGATTTAGCTACTGGCAGAGCAGACGGGATCTGTAGTCGGGAGCATTACCAAGCCGAGCGCACAGATCAACAGTATATCTGACTGTGCGGCAAACCGGCGAGCATATCGCGTAGGCCTGAACCCCGCAGTCATGGTGGCTGCGGGGTTTCCTTGTATCAGGGCGAAGTACACGAGTTAGAGCATTGAGCAGTTGCGAAAGAGCAGACTATGAGCATGGCAGAGACAATGAATCAGCGGGTTTTGGCGCAGACGCCCAGCGATATCCGCACCTTTAACGCCGACGTGGCGCGTATTGACGGCATCGTGAGATTGACGCTGGGCGAGCCGGACTTTCCTACGCCCGAGCACGTCAAACAGGCAGCTATTCGCGCCATTCAAAGCGATCAATCTCACTACCTGCCCAGCCGGGGACTGCTAGCTCTACGCCAGGCCGCAAGCGATTTCCTGCGCAGCAAGTACGGCACGGCCTATGACCCCGAAACTCAACTCATTGTGACCACGGGCGCCACAGGGGGCATCTACTCCAGCCTGACAGCCATGCTCAACCCGGGCGACACAGTTTTCATTCCCACACCAATTTTCCCGCTCTATATTCCGATTTCTCAGCTGGCAGGTGGGCAGGTAGTTTGCATTGACACTTCTCAGGACGGTTTTGTGCTCACTCCTGAGCGTTTGGAAGCAGCTATCGCGCAGCACCCAGACACGGCTAAGGTCCTGGTCTTGAGTTTTCCGGTGAACCCAACAGGCGTGACCTACAGCAGGCAGCTCTTGGAAGACTTGGCGCAGGTGGCCCGCAGGCATGGTCTTTTCGTGCTCTCCGACGAAATTTATGCTGAGCTCACATACTCGGGCAAGCACGTTTCTATGGGGGAGATTCTGCCAGAACAGACTGTGGTCTTGAGCGGCGTTTCCAAGTCCCACGCCATGACGGGCTGGCGAATCGGCATTGCGGCCGGGCCCGCTCCCATGATCAACGAAATAGCGAAGGTGAGCGAGTTTTCTGTCACTTGTTCCACAACGGTGGCTCAGTACGCTGCCTTGGAAGCATACGCCCACGGCCTCGATGATGCTGAGCCCATGCGACAGGCCTACCGGCAGCGGAGGGACTTCATGGTCCAAGCCTTGCGCCAGGTGGGGCTGGAGGTAGCCAACCCGCAAGGTGCTTTCTACTTGTTCATCAAGCTCCCCGGGCAGATGGCCGACTCTTGGAAGTTTGCCTACGACCTGGCCCAGCAAGCCAAAGTGGCGCTCATTCCAGGGGCTAGCTTCGCTGCAGGAGGCGAGGGGCACATCCGCCTGTCCTACGCCGCGTCTATGGACGATTTACAGACGGCAGCTGGGCGCATTGCACAGTTCATGGCCCAACACTGAGCTGGTCCGGCCCTATTCAGCCCGTTTGGGAAATGGGCCCAGTCCGCTCGCCACCTCGCTAGCATAGTGAGTATAGATATTCGAGCCTAGCTTCAAGGACTGGGCCTTGCCAGGGAGCAATTACACGAAGATGAGTCAGTACGATTTTAGCCAGGTACACTCGCGCAGAGGTAGCAACTCCTACAAGTGGGACGTCGCGCCCGGTGAGCTGCCCATGTGGGTGGCTGACATGGATTTTCCCACAGCGCCAGAAGTGATCGAAACCATGCAGGGCAAGGTGGCTCAGGGGATTTTTGGCTACGAAGAAGTGCCGGAAGCCTACTACCAGGCGGTGGCCGATTGGTATGAGCGCGAGCACGGGGTGCGTCCTAAGCGCGAGTGGATGCTCTTTGTCAACGGCGTGGTGCCGGCACTCTCGTCGCTGGTGCGTCGGCTCAGCCAGCCCGGCGACCAGGTGCTGGTGCAGGCTCCGGTCTACGACATTTTCTTTCATTCCATCGAAAATAATGGTCGTCACGTCTGCTCGAGCGACTTAGTCTACGATTCCGCTAGCCGACGTTATCATATTGACTTCGCTGATTTGGAAGCGAAACTGGCTCAGCCGCTGACCCGGATGATGATCCTGTGCAACCCCCACAATCCCGCTGGAAAGGTCTGGTCCCGGCAGGAGTTAACTACTATTGCCCAACTCTGCCAGCGCCACCAGGTGAGCCTGGTGAGCGACGAAATTCACGGTGATCTGGTCTTTGACGACCCCCAGTACACTCCGGTGTTCGCTCTTGACCCGCAGCTCACCCAGAACGCTGTGAGCCTGGTTTCTCCCTCCAAAAGTTTCAACCTGGCAGCCCTGCACGCCGCCACCATCATCGCCCCAGGCCCTGCGATGAGAGAGCAGATTAGTCGGGGTATCAACAATGAGGAGCTGGCTGAGCCCAATATTCTAGCTGTGCCCGGCACCATTGCTGCCTACGAGCAGGGAGGGCCCTGGTTCCACGCGCTCCGGCAGCAGCTGAAAACGAACAAACTCCGGGCTAGCGAGTTCATTCATGAGCAGGTCACCGGTATTGAGCCAGCCAGCGAACAGGCTACCTACCTGCTGTGGATGGACATCAGCGAGTTGCGTCAAGAGGCTGACCGGGTGGCTCAAGCCCTGCGTGCGGATACGGGACTCTACCTGTCGAGCGGGTCTATCTACCGGGGTAATGGGAGCCAGTTTTTGCGCATGAACGTTGCTTGCCCACCCTCGGTGCTGGAAGATGGGCTCGAGCGGCTGCGTGTCGGCGTTGAGCACCTGCTGGCCCAGTAGATGGCTTGGACCACATTCAAGTGTACAGAGAAATTTGACGCTTCTAGCTGAGGCCCTTGAAAGTAAGTTGGGGTTAGAGATAACGATTCTTTCTAACCCCAACTTGCTTTCAAGCTGATTCCGTGAGCCCTTAAGCGCTCACTCGCCGCTCACTCGCAAGGTTCGAATTCGATACTGCCCTGCTCAGGATCCATGCTCTTGACGATGGCCAGTGACTTAATGTCGTAACCCTCGGCCCGCAATTTTTGGCCGCCCTCTTGGAAGCCTTTTTCGATGGCGATGCCAATGCCCTCAATGGTGACTTGAGCGTGCTGGCAAATATCAATTAAACCGTGCAAGGCGTTGCCGTTGGCCAGAAAGTCGTCAATGAGGAGAACGTGTTCGCCGGGTGAGAGGAAGCGCTTGGCCACAATGACAGGGTACTCGCGCTGCTTGGTGAAGGAATAAATGCTGGAAACGTACTGGTCGCCGTCGAGATTGATAGACTGCGTTTTCTTGGCGAAGACAACTGGAACATTGCCGAAATGCTGAGCGGTAATGCAGGCGATGCCGATGCCAGAAGCTTCGATCGTAACAATCTTGTCGATCTGCCGTTCAGCGAAGAGACGAGCCCACTCTGCTCCCATTTGGTTGAAGAGCGCTACATCACACTGGTGGTTTAAGAACGCATCAACTTTGAGCACATTACCTGCTTTGATAGTGCCGTCGCGGCGTATGCGATCTTCCAAAAGCTTCATAGCGATCCTTCGAGTTGTGGCGAAAAGAGGGGACTGCCGAATCAGCACGTTCCTTCTGGGCTCATGCCGACTCGATGCTGATTAGCATAGTCTTCTGACTTGACCAGAGCAGACGAGCTGTTGGAAAATCCCTAATTGTGCAGGAGCCTGTCGCCTGTGCTAGTAGGAAAATCGCTTTCAATAAGCGAGTTTTCAGTCCCTTTACTTTGCTAGAATAAGAGTTGACTCAATGGTCACGCCACCGGTTGCGGTTGCGTACACGTCTATAAGGAGGACCAGATGAGTGTATTAGATAATGCCAAGGAAGCTATGAAGTCTGCTGGAGATAAGATCTCAGAGGCTGCCGACAGCGCCAAGGACAAGCTGGAAGACGTAGCTGAGAGCGCTAAGGACAAAATGTCTGACGTGGCTGACAAGGCCAAGGCCGACGCCAAGGTTGGCGAGGCCAAGGTCGAGCAGGGCGCCACTGAGGCAAAGAACCAGGTTAAGGACAAGATGGGCAAGTAACTGCTCGCTTCTGAGGCGCCCTGGGCCGGCACAGACTGGCCCAGGGCGTTTTGTGTTACGCACGCCGCAGAAGACTGTAGAAGGATGATAGGGCTAACTGCTGCTTTGGGGCACACAAGTCTGAGCGATGACCGTCGTCCGTGGTACAAATGAGTCACTGGCGACCCACTTGAGCACTTCGCCAATATTGACTACTGAGCACATTTGAGGGGCTATACGTGTTTGAAGAAGCTGACTTGATTCAACGCAGTGCGGACGATTTGCTGGCGGGCTTAAACCCCCAACAGGCTCAGGCCGTGCAATACCGGGGTCCTGCCCTGCTCATTGGTGCTGGAGCAGGTTCGGGTAAGACACGCGTGTTGACTAGGCGCATTGCTTGGATTCTGAGCCAGTTTGGAGCCTGGCCCAGCCAAGTGCTGGCCATCACTTTCACCAACAAGGCTGCGGCAGAGATGCGTGAGCGCTTAGGCTCTCTGATTGGTCCAGTGGCGCAGCGGATGTGGGTGTCCACCTTCCACTCGGCATGCGTGCGCATCTTGAGACGAGACGGCAAAGAGATTGGCTTAAAATCAGGCTTTTCCATCTACGACACGGCCGATAGCGAGCGACTCATCAAGCTCATTGGCAGGGACCTCAACGTAGACCTCAAACGCTATACACCTCGTAATATTTTGTCGCATATTTCTGACTATAAAAATAACTTGCAAACCTGGTCCGACCAGCTTGCAGCCTTTGCGCCGGACTATAAGCCGGGACACCGGGGTCAGCAGATCACCGCCCGCTTTGGCAACGAAGAGGAACTGTACTCTATCTTCTACGCCGAGTATGAGTACCGGCTCGCCCAGGCGAACGCAGTGGATTTCGACGACCTCATTATGCGCACTGTCGAGCTTCTGCGTTCGGCACCCCTGGTGGCCCAGTACTACCACCATAAGTTCCGCTACATTCTGGTAGACGAGTACCAGGACACTAACCACGCCCAGTACGTGCTCTTGCGTGAGCTGGCTGGCGTGGATGGGGATGCTGCTGCCGCCTCTTCTGCCCAACAAGAGGCACAGGCGGGCCTGGCCAGAGCAGGCAGCCGACCCCTGGCAGCCGGGAAGGAAGGCCCTGCCTGGATTACGGTAGTGGGTGATTCCGACCAGTCAATTTACGCTTTCCGCGGGGCGGATATTAGCAATATTCGCGACTTTGAAAAGGATTTCCCCGGCGCGAAAACGATTATGCTGGAGCAAAATTACCGGTCAACGCAGACGATTTTGGATGCGGCCAATGCGGTGATTGTCAAGAACTCCTCCCGGAAGCCCAAAAAACTGTGGACTGCCCTAGGCAAGGGGGAGCCGATCGTGGGGTATGCGGCGGACAACGCCCAGCAGGAGGCCGCCTGGATAGCTACCGAAATCGCCCGCCTGCGCTCCGAGGAGGACATGCCCTATTCTGACATGGCGATTATGTACCGGGCCAACGCCCAGTCGCGCCCCCTGGAAGAAGCCTTGATTAACGCTGGCCTGCCCTATCAGCTGGTTGGCGGCACTAAGTTCTACGAGCGCCGGGAAGTGAAAGACGCTCTGGCATACTTGCAGGCCATTGCCAACCCTGACGACGATGTGAACCTCCGTCGCATTCTGAACGTGCCTAAACGCGGACTTGGCGCCCGTGCCGAATCTATGGTTTCCTCATATGCGGATATGCATAATTCCAGCTTCTGGGAGGGCGTTGAGCACTATGAGCAGATTGAGGGACTTGCGAGTCTGACGGCGAAAAAGTTGGAGGCCTTCCGCTCACTGATGGAGGGCCTGAGAACGTTTGCAGCCGAGCATGACAACAAACCTTCTGAGATTGTGGCTCAAGTCCTAGATGCTTCCGACATGCTGGCTCAGCTGCGGATGTCGAACGACCCCCAAGACGCTTCGCGGGTGGAAAATCTTTCTCAGCTCCAGTCGGTAGCGGCTGAGTTTGAGCAAAAAACGCCCGATGCCACTCTGGCAGGTTTTTTGGAAACGACGGCTCTGGTGGCCGACTCTGACCAGCTGCCTGGCATCAATGAAGAATCTGGCAAGGTCACGCTCATGACCTTGCACACGGCCAAAGGCTTGGAATACCCGGTCGTGTTCTTAACGGGGATGGAACAAGGCACCTTCCCGCACTCCCTCTCTCTGGAGGACGAGAGCGAGCTGGAAGAGGAGCGGCGCCTGGCTTACGTGGGTATCACTCGTGCCAAGCAGCGGCTCTACCTGACGCGCGCTTCGGTGCGGGCCCAGTGGGGGCAGGCCAATGAGATGCTCCCCAGTCAGTTCCTTGACGACATCCCAGAAGACCTCATTGATTGGAAGCGGCGACAGTCCAGCATCGAACGGATGCAGAGCGGGTGGAGTCTGGGCGGTAGCGACGACGAGTTCGGCGAGTTTGAGCAAGATGAGTTTGACTCTTCTCCAGTGTTCGGCTCTTCGCATTCAAGTTTTGGCGGCTCCAGCTCCCAGCGTGCTTACGGGTCCTATAGCGAGAGCAGCAGCAGACGTACCGGCTCCAGCTATGGTGGTTTGAGCAGTTCACGGGGCTCTCGGTCGTCGGGAAGTTCCTGGTCATATGGGCACGGCGGCGGGCACGGCTATAGCTCCAGCAAAGCTGGCAGTAAGAGTGGGCGGGTAACTACGCAGCGGGTGAAGCCCGCGCATACGAGTACTAGCCCGGCTCCAGCGTCCGGTTCCAAGCTCAGCATCAGCGATTTCCAGCGGGGAGACAAGGTAGCTCACGACCAATATGGCTTGGGCACCGTAGTTGACCTGCAAGACAAGGGACCCAATTCGGTGCTGACGGTCGATTTTGGCTCAGATGGGACCAAACGACTACTCCTGCGAGTGGCGCCTATCGAAAAACTGTGAGCGCAGTGTAGCTGAGGGTTTACATACAAGAGAGGGGTCTTCCCGCCAATACCTACGGCGGGAAGACCCCTCTTTTGTTACTCTGTCAGCTTTTGGACTTTAGAGACTTGCCTTACGGCGCAGGGTGAAGGCACCGACAGCCGTTAAGCCGAGACCTAGGGCCAGGGCAATCACTCCAGCCACATTGGAACCAGTCTTGGCTAGATGGGCGAGTGCTGGATCGGCGGTGCTGGTCGGAGCCTTGGCGGACGGGCTGGCGCCTGCTGCTGCGCCACCATTGACCGTTGCTGGGTCTGGGGTAGTGGGGGCAGGAGCGGCGGGGCTGTTGCCTGGAGTGCTGCTGCCAGCAGCGGGAGCAGGCGACGTGTTCCCAGCGGGAGCTGAGATAGGAGCGGTACCGGAGGCCTGGGCGTTCAGGTCGTCGTAGGTCTTTTGAGCGGTATCGACAGCTTTCTGCGCTGTGTCAACTTCGGCCTGAGGGCTGGCCAAGAAGGCCTGGTAGGCCTGAACATTGGCGAAGTAATCGGTTGCGCTCATGGTGCGGGAACCGGCGTACAGGCCAGTGCTGGTCGCATCGGCTGCGTAGGTACGGGTGCGGGGCATCATGTAGGCGGCGTTGAAGGTGCGGTGTGAGCGCTTGGACGAGCGCTTGAAGCTAGCTGTGCTGGCAGTGCTAGCGTCCGCTCCGAAGTCGAAGGTCTGCCCATAGGTGTCGCCATACTCATTGTTTGGGTACTGCGACATAGCAAAACCGGTGATAGTGTAGGAGCCGTTAACGATGTTGTCGTAGTGGCCGTGGGCGGTACCGCCGTTATCTTTATCCGCCTTCTCCTCGGTGTACCAGCCAGCGAAGGGGTCGACATTGCCCCAAGCCAGGTTCTCAGCAATGTTGAAGACCAGGGGGTGGGCAACGTTGGAAGTGGCCCAGTCCACATCGGCTTGAGCCATGGCCATCAGCGTGTCGGAGACCTGGAGTTCGGGCTTGCCTTCCTGCTTGCGCAGGTCGTTGCTCTTGTTGATGTATTGCAAGGTGGCGACCATGTTGTCCATGCTGGTCGCGTCTTGAGCGGCACCTAGCTTAATGCTTGTGGCGAGCTTGCCGTTCACCGTTGGGTCGGTCAGAACCGAGTAAGCACCGGTGGCACCCACATACTTAAAGTAGCCTGCTGTGCCTTCCTTCTGATATTCAGCGGCCTGAGCAGCGGCTTCTTGCTTGTGCTTGAGGGTCGTCTTTGCACTCTCAAGAGCCGTAGAAGCAGCCGCGATCTGATCTTGGATGCTCCCAGTCGATGGGTCAGCGTCTGCTGCCAGGGCGGGGGAGACAAAACCGATGAGTGTGGCACCAGCAGCAGCGCTGGCGACACCGAGCTTGATCAGTTTACCTGACCAGCCCTTATCTTCGGCATGCTTGGCCGAAGTATTAGTCTTACGATGTTCCATATATAATTCCTTTCAACAACATGCTCTCTTACGCATGTTTACACACAATTCCCCCAACCGCTTTTAATAGTAGCGGAATGCCAGGGCAAATGTCTTCTCTGTAATTTCTGAGACTCTGGCCTGCGCGGCTTTTAGGAGTGGGAAGCTATGAAATGTTCCTCGCTGGGTAGGAGCAGGTTGGCAAGTACGGCCACTACGAACGAGACCGCAATGCAGTTCGTGGAGAAGATGGACTGGAAGAGAGGCGGGAAGTTGGCGAAAATCTCGTGCACCTGCGTAAAGCCAATGCCGACAGTCAAAGACAGGGCTGCAATGGTGATATTGCGCTGGGAGAATCCCGCTTCGGCGATCATCTGGAAGCCGGAGAGAATAATATTGCCGAACATCATAATGGTGCAGCCTCCCAAAACAGCTTGAGGCAAGGAGTTGAAGATGGCGGCAATTCCGGGCACGAATGAGGCCAAAACCAGGATGAGACCTCCGGAGAAAATAACCTTGCGGTTGACCACTTTCGTCATGGCAACCAAACCGATATTCTGTGCGAAAGAAGTCAAAGGAAGACATCCAAAAAGGCCTGAGATAATGGAAATTGCACCGTCTCCGGCGATAGCCCCGCTCATCTCGCGGCTGCTGGGTGTGCGGTCCAAGCCCACCCGGCACAGGGCGGTGGTGTCGCCGATAACTTCAACGGAAGAGACCACGTACAAGAGGGCGAAGGAGATAATGGCGCCCGCGTCGAACTCTGGCTTGAAGGGCATGACCCGAGGCAGAGAGACAACTTGGAGATTCTGGAAGCTGGAAAAGTCCACGGCGTGCATAGCCAGGGCGAGCAGGTAGCCGACGACCAGACCAAAGAGTACTGAAAGCTGCTTAGCGGTGCCGCGAGTCAGCAGTTGAAAGGCCAAGCAGGCCACCAGGGAGACGCAGGCCAGGGTCAAATTCTGCCAGGAGCCGAAATCTTTGGCGCCGGCTCCGCCGCCGAAGGATTGAGCGCCTACCGACAGGAGGGAAAAACCGATGGAAGTGACGACGATAGCGGAGACGATGGGCGGAACGAAGCGTCGCCAATAGTTGGCAGTCAGCCCCAGGATGAGCTCAATGAAGCCGCCAGCCAGTACAGCGCCGACCACTACGCCGTAACCTTGATGGGCCACGATAGCTACGGCTGCGGCGACATAAGTAAAGGAGATGCCAGTCACCATGGGCAGGCGGCCACCGACCCGCCAGAGCGGGTAGAGCTGGAGGCAGGTGCCCAGGCCGGCTACCAGCAAGCCGTTTTGAATGACCATAGCCGACTGCTCAGGGGTCATTTTTGCGGCGGCGGCCACCAGGAAAATGGGGGCAAGGTTGGCCACGAACATGGCCATCACATGCTGGAGGCCAAAGGGCAGGCCCTTCCAAAAGGAGATGGGCGCATTCATGGAGGTGAGGGCTTCAAATGAGGCCGCACCTGTGTTGCTGGGCTGGGCTACTGAGCTTTGGCTGCTGGTGTCGGTTGCTTGCTTTGGGGAGGGACTTGTTGCTGGACTCTGGTTTGTTTTGCTTTGAGTTTCTTGCTGGCGCTTGCTGGACACGCTTACCTTCTTTATGGCTCTAAAAAAGTGAGATATGGGCACAATAGGCCTTGGACTATTGATGTGTGGCATATAGATGTTTGCGGCACTGGAGCGGGGCCTAAGCAGGCGGTGGGTGGGAAAACGAAAGGGTTAGGAATTTGACCGGCCAGCGTGGGCAGACAGGAGCCGCCCCCAGGAAAACGAGAGAAGGCCATGCACTTATCGTGTGCATAGCCTTCCAGAGCATAGCTATAGACTCGGTCAGAGTACCGCGCATGGCGCTATCTACTTGCCGGGACATGCGTTTGCGCGCGTAGGCATGGCAGATATTGAATCCGTAGCAGCGTCGAACGACGCGGGGACCTGTCAGCATATAAGACCCATCACTTCGACTGGTGATATGTGTGCTTGAGCGGGTGCCAGTGCTGTGGCTTATTTTCAGCTTTTCGGCGGTCCTATCATGCAGAACATGCAAGGACCGGGTTGACAAGCTGCGAGTCACAAGCTCCGGCTGAACAACTGCCCAATACCGCAGAGTGTACATCTGCCCCTTGTCAGCTATGGGCTGTCGTGTCGCCGCTCGGCAGTAGTAGCTTTCTTAGGCAATTGAACGGGAGATAGGCCATACTCGTAGCTAGTACAGGTCAACGGTGCGCATACGTCTAACGGTGAAGGTAAAAGCAAAACAAGGCGCAGGGTTCAGGATTGGTGCCAGGAGCTAGGAATGAGCGCGCATGGACCGACGAGCGAGTAGGGAGGCAGTGACCATAATCAGGGCCACGGCTAGCATAATCGCGGGCATGGGTAGGTGGTCGATGATGGGGCCGTAGAGGGCTTGGCCCAAGGGCATGGCCGCCATAGCCAGGCACATAGTTAAGCCAATGACCTTACCGACCAGATCCTTGGGAGTTTCGGTTTGTTCGTAGGCAATGAAGGTGACAGATACGCACTGGATGAGCCCGACGGCAACCGCCAGCGAGGCCAGTAAGACCAGGTAAGACACCATAGGCGGGGCAGCGAAGAAGAGCGAGAGAGCGATAGGCAGTAAGCACAGCCCGCAGGCAGCTAAAAGGGCCCGAACCCGCTCGAGCGTGAACCAAGCTGGGCGGACTGCCACCAGAACAGCGCCAGCCAGGCCGCCAGCCGAGATAAGGCCCTCGGCCAACCCCTGAAGCTGGTTGCTCAGCCCTAGGAGCTGGGTCACTACGTACGGTAGGGCCACGTTGGCGAAGGCGGCGAAGACAAAGTTAGCCAGTGTCACCAGCAGGTTGACGACGATGAGCTGGTAGCGGGCCAGCAAAAAGTGGGCCGCCTGGGCGAAGTCGGCGAGCAGGTTTTTTAGCAGGCCCCGGGAAGACTCGGCGGCAGGCCGACGGGGTATGGGCAGGGCCAGGGCAATCCAGATAGAGGAGAGTAGGCAAGCCAGACCGGCGAGCAGGACTACCGGGCCAATACCGGCGAAACCGAGGAGCATACCCGCCAGTACAGGGCCGAGCATAATGGTCAGGGAAGTCACCTGAGTAATTAGGGCTGTGGCTCGGGTCAGGCGCTCGTTGCCGTGCTCACCGCTCGCGTCGATGATGAAAGGGACAGCCGCTTGAACGACAGGCGAATAGAGGGCGTGCAGGCCATAGACGTCCATCATGACGGCGATGGTCAGGACTACCAGGTCAAGCTTTCTGCTCAGCAGTAGGTAGAGGGCGGCGAGGACTGCCGTAGAGAAGTCGAGCACGGCCATGCTGGTGCGCTTGTTCAGTCGGTCGGCCAGGCCGCCGCCCAGGGGCGTGAGCAGGACTGAGGGGATGAGGGCTAGGGCGGTGACCAGCCCGTAGAGCGAAGCCGAGCCAGTCAGGTTGAGTAAGTGGAGGGGAAGGGCGAAGGTGAGGATGACCTGACCCAGGGAGGAGAGGACTTCGGTGATGAGCAGGGAGAGGAAGAGCGGGGTGAGGATGCTCCGCTGGTCGAATTTGGTGGGCTGGTTCATGGGTGCTACTTTCTGTGATGCCTGGGGGTTTGAAACCAGGAGCTGGCTCATTCCTGCTGGGTAGTGAGTGCGGGCTGACAATAGTGGTGAGTTATGTATACCGACGGTTGGTATGTAAATGAAATTACAATGAGCTCTTTCTCTGCGCTGGTAAATAGCCGTAGATCGATACTGGATAGGCTTACTGCCGGTGGCCCTTGTGGGGCTTCTTGGCGGCGGAAGGCTTTGCGGCTCTTTTCTTCTTTTGGCTTGGGGGAGTGGGTTTGCTGCCCTTCGCATCGGTACCTTGCGAGGCTATGATGTCGCTTAAGCCCTGATCTTGTAGGGGAATTCCCAGGGCACGTAGGATGGTCATGTAGACGTCGACGCGCGCCCGAAGTTCCTCGCTGCTGCCTCGGGCAAAGAGCGGGTACATCCACATGTTTGCTAGGATCATTTGCACCTCAGCTACCTGCTGGGGGTGCTTGACCTTGAGCGAGCCGTCGGCGTTGCCCTTGGCCAGGATGGCGCTGATAACATGCTTGGCGGAGTCCATCAGCCCGGAAAATTGCATGCCAATGAGCTTGGGGTTGCGCTCGGGGTTGAAGGATGCGGTGATAGGTGCAATGGCATTCAGCTGAGCGGACACCAGTGCTGGATCGTGCTCAGCTTGCATGATCTCAAGGCCGGTCATATCGGATGCTTGGTCCCTTGCTCGGTGGTCGGGGTCTGCCTGCTGAGAGGCGGCAGTATCTTCCAAAAATTTCCAGTGCGAAGCCTTTTGTGGAGTAGTGATGGCAAACATTCGATTGACTACCGCGTCGAAGAGTTCCTCTTTGGAGGCGAAGTGGTGGTAGACGGCGCCCTTGCTCAGGCCGCCTAAGTGGTTAATGATGTCCTGCATGCTGGTGTCGTCGTATCCTTGGCGCATGAAGAGGCCAGTGGCTACGTCGAGGATTTTTTGCACGGTCTCTTCGGGGTGCGCGTTGCGAGCCATGGTGCTCTGCCTCTCTGCCTGGAAGCGGGGGTGCGCCTTCCAGATATATACCGACTATTGGTATGTATCTTAACAGCAATATGGAAAAGATACAAACTGTTGGTATGTATAGATAGTGCCTTGCCCCGCACGATGCTGCGATGCCTTGCCTGGACGAGGAGGGCATAATGGCATGCTAGGGCCGGGTGTTTGCGGTCGCGCACTTGTGCTTAAATAGGTGTTTGGTGCTCGCACTTATGCGGGCACTTATCTGGAGTCTCAGCCCGTCAATGGGTCGGCGGCCGCAAGGCCGTTCGCGTTCGCACGGTGAAGCATTGGAGAGGCCTGACTCGGCGGTGGAAGCCGTCTGCGTTCAGATAACGACAGAAAGTACAAGGAATAGAAATGACTAACGTTCAACGTTCACGTCGTCAGGTTCGCCTGTCACGCGCTCTGGGCATTGCCCTGACCCCCAAGGCTCAGCGCCTGTTCGAGAAGCGTCCCTATGCTCCTGGCGAGCACGGCCGCACCCGCCGTCGCACTGAGTCCGATTACGCCATCCGTCTGCGCGAAAAGCAGCGTCTGCGGGCCCAGTACGGTGTCTCCGAGAAGCAGCTGCGCGCTGCCTATGAGCGTGGCACCAAGGAGTCGGGTCAGACCGGCGATGCCATGCTGCGCGACTTGGAGTCTCGCCTGGATGCGCTCGTCCTGCGCGCTGGCATTGCCCGCACGACCGCTCAAGCCCGTCAGTATGTGGTGCACCGCCACATCCTGGTCGACGGCAACATCGTCGACCGTCCCTCCTACCGGGTCAAGCCCGGCCAGACCATCCAGGTCAAGCCCAAGAGCCAGACCACGGTGCCCTTCCAGATTGCAGCAGAGGGCGTCCACCGCGACGTACTGCCTGCGGTCCCCGGTTACCTCGATGTAGACCTGGCTTCACTCAAGGCCACACTGACCCGTCTGCCGGAAGTCTCCGAGATTCCGGTCCAGGTCAACATCCAGTACGTGGTGGAGTTCTACGCCCGCTGATCGTGGGCTGCTAGGGTTTATATACCCAAAACGCTGTTGCGCAGAAATGCTCTGTGCAACAGCGTTTTGCATTCGTAGGTGCGATTTGGATTCTGTAGCATACTGGCTCAATCGTTCATAAGATGAGTATTGGGCTCTTGCTTACAGGGCTCCTTGCGCTTTCTCCGTACATCAGTGGTCAATAACTGCGGTGACCACTGAGCTGACAATGGCCATAATAATGGTGCCAATGATGGACCAGAAGAAGCCGTGAATTTGCACGCCCACCCCAAAGAGGCCAATAGCCAGCCAGGAGGCCAGAGACATAAAGAACCAGTTGAGCACGAGTGCAAATAGACCAAAAGTAATGATGGTCAGCGGCAGGGTCAGCATGCGCACCAGGGGCTTGATGGAGGCGTTAATCAGTGCCATAAACAGTGCAAAAGCAGCGATACCCATAATTGGAGGCTTGCCCACTGCCGTCATACCGGGCAAGAGGAGTACCATGACTCCAGTAGCAATGGTCATTACCAGCCAGCGAGAAAGAAATTTAGTCATACTCTCATTATGGCGACCCATCTTGACGGGCGGGTCGTGTCAATTGCCGGCTGCTAGTACGATCCGAGCGAACTGGAAGATGTATACCAACATTTTTGGCACTGCTGCAGCTCTCGCGCTCTACCCTCCCGATCCGTGCCTGCGAAAGTGCCCAACAGAGTATTCTCTCTCGCATATGGTTCTGGCACCTAGCCGTGTTTCAGCGCAATGCTACATAGGCAGGTAGTTGACCACTAGTATTTGCTAGTCGGTGAGCAGCCATGACAGGTCTGCAGGAGGGCCTCAGTGGTGTCATAATGGACGTATGCTGCTTCATATCTTTGCTGTCCGGCACGGGCAGACCTATTTTAATCGCTACAACAGGCTCCAGGGCTGGTCGAATTCGCCGCTGACTGAGCAGGGGCTCAAAGACGCGGAGCGGGCTGGGCACAAGCTGAAAGGAGTGGACTTCCAGGCTGCCTACTGCTCGGATACGACGCGGGCTCAGGTGACGGCCGAGCGCATTCTCAGCATGAATCAGGCTTCTGACCCTAAGCCACCGCTGCAGACCGCCATGAACTTCCGGGAGCAGTTTTACGGCTACTTTGAGGGGCAGGACATGGGCATGACCTGGTGGGCCGCGGGAGCGCCGCACGGGGCCAAGACCTACAATGACATCGTCGACAAGTTTGGGCTGGCTGCCACCCGGGACTTCCTCAAAGATGCCGACCCTTTTCACGATGCCGAGTCTGACCAAGAGTACTGGCAGCGGGTGGAAGAGGGATTTGCTCTCATCGCTGGCAATACTGACTTGCACGATGGCGGCAAGGTGCTGCTGGTCTGGCACGGCAACTCTCTGTTGAGCCTCATGCACCGTTTCGCTGGCAGCGCTTACGATTTGAGCGAACGTCCGGCCAACGGCTCGGTGACGAGCTTTGACTTCGATACGCAGGCGGCCTTTGCGCAGGCCATCACGCTCACCTCCTACAACCAGTAAACGGACCATGGACGCCCTGGTATACCGGGCGCGTGGTAGCCTTAACCAAGTATATGTGTCACCTGGGAAAGAGGTTTGGAAGATGGACATTGGTCAGATTGCAGGCCTGATAGCTGCCATCGCGTTTGCTATCCTTGCTGGATTCCTTATTTATCCGCTCATCCGCCTGGGCAAGCTCTTCGACCAAATTGCCGACACCGTGCGCCAAACTGGTATTCACGCCATGCCAGCTATCGACGAGTCTGCCACCACTGTCCGCCAGGTCAACCAGTCTCTGGAGGATGTCAACCGCATATCAGCGGCGGCATCTACCACGGCTGGCAACTTAGGAGCCTTGAGCGATTTGTATGGCTCTATGCTGGGCAAGCCGCTGATTAAGATCGCGTCTGCTATTTACGCCCTGCGCGTCACCCTGCGCTCCTTCTTCTCGGGAGGCAAGAATCAGGAGCCAGCTCAAGCAGCTAGCAGCAGTAGTCCATACACAAGTGGCCGGGGGGTCTGATGTTCAAACGTGTATTTTGGTTGGCAGCAGGAGTAGTTGTGGGCGTCATTGCAGCTTCCAAGGCTCAGGCGTATGTGCGAGCGAACACGCCACAAAAAGCCCGAGAGTTTGTCTTAGGACCAGACCAAGACCATGTGGCTGAGCGCACCCTGTCGAGTCTTCTGGCTCAATTCCAGGCCGTGATGGGCTCCCGTGAGGCCGAGCTCAACCAGCACTATGCCAACAGGTTTACGGATCAGCAGGCATAAGCCAGCGATGTATTCCGCCCGAGCACTGTCGGCATGGTCAGGCTCGCGGCGGTTCTTACCAGATTTAAATGAGCAGGGCCTATCCCTGTAAGGAGTCAGACAGATACTATGCGCACATCTGAAATTGCGAACCGTTTCCTGAAGTACTTTGAGCAGCAGGGGCATATGGTTGTTCCTTCGGCTTCGCTGATTTCCTCGGATCCCACTATCCTCTTCACTATCGCCGGCATGGTGCCCTTCATTCCCTACCTGATGGGTGAGCAGACCCCGCCAGCCTCTCGCATGGCATCCAACCAAAAGTGCGTGCGTACGCTCGATATTGACGAGGTGGGCAAGACCACCCGCCACGGCACCTTCTTCCAAATGCTGGGCAACTTCTCCTTCGGTGATTACTTCAAGGAAGAGGCCATTCACTACGCTTGGGAGCTTTTGACCAAGCCCCAGAGCGAAGGCGGCTACGGCTTCGACCCGGAGTCCCTGTGGGTCACCACCTACACCGACGATGACGAGGCGCGGGCCATCTGGAAGAACGAAGGCTTCGACCCCTCCCACATGGAAATTCTGGGCATGGAAGACAACTTCTGGACCACGGGTGGCCCTGGCCCTGGAGGCCCCTGCTCGGAGATTTACGTGGACCGTGGACCCCAGTACGGCAAGGAAGGCGGTCCTTCTGCCGACGAAAATCGCTACATTGAAATCTGGGATTTAGTCTTCGAAAACTTCCAGGTTGACAATGTGAAGTCCAAGACCGACTTGCATATTGTGGGCGAGCTCCAGCACAAGAACATCGACACCGGTGCTGGCCTGGAACGCCTGGCTTACCTCCTGCAGGGCAAGCAGAATATCTACGAAACTGACGAAGTGTTCCCGGTCATTGAGGCAGCCGGCAAGCTCAGCGGGCACGAGTACGGCGTTGACAATGACGCTGATGTGCGTATGCGCGTGGTGGCCGACCATGTGCGCTCGGCTCTGATGATTATGAGCGACGGCGTGCGCCCTTCGAACGTGGGCCGCGGCTACGTGCTTCGCCGTCTCTTGCGCCGCACGGTGCGCTCTATGCGCATGTTGGGCGTGACCGACCCTGTGCTGCCATCTTTGTTCCCAGTTTCTAAGGAGGCGATGGTTTCCTCCTATCCGGAGCTCAACACAACTTTTAAGGAAGTGTCCGAGGCAGCTTACGGCGAGGAAGATGCCTTCCGGCGCACCCTGGAGAACGGCACTACCATCTTGGATGTGGCCGTCTCCAAAGCCAAGCAGAGCAAGGATTCCGTGGTCTCGGGCGAAGATGCCTTCACCCTGCACGACACGTACGGTTTCCCCATTGAACTGACACTGGAAATGGCGCAAGAGCAGGGTGTGAAGGTCGATGAGGCCAAGTTCCGCGAGCTGATGGACCAACAGAAATCCCGCGCCCGTGCCGACGCGCTGAAGAAGCGGCACAATGTTGACCTGTCGGTCTACGACGAACTCAATAAGGGGCTCGACAAGCCCATCGAATTCCTGGGATACACCGACTTCTCCTCCCGCTCCCGGGTAATTGGGATTGTGGAGGCCGGTAAGGGCGCTGTCCCCGCTGTCAGCGCTCCCGCCACGGTGGAAGTGATTTTGGACCGTACACCCTTCTACGCTCAGGGCGGCGGTCAGCTAGCGGATCAGGGCCAGATTCTCTCCGACGACGGTGCTGTGCTTGAGGTTGACGACGTGCAGAAGCCGGTCAAGGGGCTTATCGTTCACCAGTGCCGACTGACTGAGGGCACCTTGACCTTGGATGCGCAGGTGAGCGCCAGCATCGACCTGGACCGCCGTGGTGCTATCGCCCGATCGCACACGGCCACGCACATGGTCCACAAGGCCTTGCGTGAGGAGCTGGGACCCCAGGCCACCCAGCGTGGTTCCGAGGACGCTCCCAACCGCCTGCGTTTTGACTTCCAGTGGTCGGCAGCCCCCAGCCGCGACGCTATGGATGCCGTAGAGGCCCGGGTCAACGACCGCCTGCGCGACAACCTGGCCGTGACCACCCAGGAGATGAACTTCGACGATGCCATTGCCCTGGGCGCTATGCACCTCTTCGGCGAGAAGTACGGCGATGTGGTCAGGGTTGTCACCATTGGCGACGACGGCTGGTCCCGGGAGCTATGCGGCGGCACACACGTTGACCATGTGGGTAAAATCGGGCAGGTCTCTATCATGTCCGAGGCTTCGGTGGGAACCGGTGTGCGCCGAGTGGACGCGGTCGTGGGCCAGGAAGCCTACGAATTCAACGCTCGTGAGCATGCGCTGGTCTCTCAGCTCTCCGACAAGCTGGGCGCTCGTCCCGACGACTTGGCCAACCGCGTCTCGACCTTGCTGGACAAGCTCAAGGAATCCGACCGCCGTCTGGCGCAGATGTATGAGGATCAGCTGGCCCAATCGGTGCCCTCCCTAGTTGAGCAGGCACAGCGCTCCCCGGCGCCGGTCAAGGTGGCTGCCAGAAATGTGGGCCACTTTGGCTCAGTTGATGCCCTGCGCAAAACCACCACCCAGGTACGTGCTCTCTTGGGAGACGATCACGCCACAGTTGTGGCCCTCGCCGGGGTGAGCGAGGAGGGCAAGCCGGTCATTATGGTGGCTACGAACGAACCTGCGCGTGTGGCGGGTCTCAAGGCTGGCGACTTAGTGCGCGGGGCCTCCAAGGTCCTGGGCGGGGGCGGTGGCGGCAAGCCTGACTTCGCTCAGGGCGGCGGCCAGGATGCTTCCCAGATCGACCAGGCCCTGAAGGCGCTCAGTGAACAGGCCCAGGCCTGACGAGAGCAGATCCTATGAGCCAGGCGCGATGGATGGGGGTAGATTTAGGTCAGGCGAGGGTAGGTATTGCCTTGTCTGACCCGGAACTCACCCTAGCTCACCCAGCAGGTAATATCAGCGTGTACGGTGATTATTTTCAGGCTCTTGACGAGGTGATTGAGCTCGTCGAGAGAGAAGCCGTGGGTCGTGTTATTGTAGGCTTACCTCTGCTGCTCAGTGGCGAGGCGGGACGCAGTGCCAAGAAAGCACAGCGTTGGGTATCTGCCCTCCACAAGCGGTTGGATGCCTTGCACGCCGAAGGGCAGTTGACAGTAACAGTGCCTGAAATATTTTTGCGCGATGAGCGCTTGACGACCGTGAGCGCCCACAGACAGCTGCGCGATGCCGGTTTGGACACACGAGAGCACCGTCCTAGGGTCGACCAGCAGTCCGCTGTTGTGCTGCTGCAAGCTGCTCTGGACGAGTTAGCCCAAAGAACGAGGAGCGATATTGGCTGACAATATGCATGACTTTTTCGAAGGACGGGAGGAGTGGACGGGCCAGGAGAGCCCGATTCCGACCACCGCTCCGCCCCCTCCGCCGCCCTCTCGCCGACAGATGCGGCAAGTTCGTGAGCTGGACCGGCGTCGGCAGCTCATCAGCCGGCTGATTGTCATAGGGGTAGTGGCAGTTGTGGTGATTTGCGTGCTGATTACAGGCAACTATATTCGCCATGCTGACCCGCGTATCCAACCTACCAAGACTGTTGCAGCAGACTACCGCGGGCCTGGTACTGGGCAGGTTGAGTTTACGATTGAATCGGGGCAAGGTGTTGACATCATTGCTCGCAATCTAGTCAATGCTGGCGTAGTAAAGTCCACAGATGCCTTCGTGCAGGCGCTGGCCAATGCGTCCGCCAGCACCAAGCTGCAGCCTGGGACCTTTGAGCTCAAATCGCATATGCCATCGGCTCAAGTGGTCACCATTCTGACCGATCCCAAGCAGGCTGGCGGTTTTCTGCAGGTCAGGGCTGGGGATCGTGCGCGCGATGTCATAGCTAGAGCAGCACAAATATCTGGCATCAACAAAGCCGATTTCGATGCTATTGTCAGTAGCGGAGGAGCTGGAATTTTGCCTGCTGAGGCTGCCGGTAATTTTGAGGGCTGGCTGGAGCCAGGCACTTACAATGTTAAATCCATGAAGTCTGCCCAGCAAATCCTGCAAACTGTCGTGGACAAGCGGGTGAGCAAGCTCGATGCCTTAGGCATTCCAAAAGGTGCAGACCGGGAGCGCATCCTGAACCTGGCTTCAATTACAGAGGCGGAAGTCAACAAGCCTGAGTACTACGGCAAGGTTGTGCGCGTGATCGACAACCGCCTGGCTCGAGGCATGACGCTGGGGATGGACTCCACGGTGGCATACAGCAACAATGTCTCGGCCTTGAAGCTCACCAACGACATGCTCAACGACTCCTCAGACCCCTATAACACCCGTGTGCACCAGGGCCTGCCGCCTACCCCCATCGGCAATGCTGGCGACCAGGCTATCCGGGCTGCGATGAATCCTGAGCAGGGTGACTGGCTCTATTTTGTCACGGTCAACTTAGATACAGGAGAGACTAAATTTACCGCTAGTTCGCAGGAGTTTGACGCGTTTGTGCAGGAGTACAAAGCTTGGGAGGCGCAGCACAACGGATGAGCGCGGGCGGTAAATTTCCTCCTAGAACCCACGCTCGAGATGCCCGGTAATCCAGCGTACTTTTGGCTTTTTGAGACTCTAGATAAGGCCTAAAAAGAAGATGAGGTCAGTGGTGAGTGCCGCGCCAACGATGATGGGCAGGAAGGGTAGTGAGCGGTTCGTGGGAGCGCTGGGCTTGTGGCTGCGGCCTGGCCAACGGTAATAGAGGCCCAAGGCCACTAGGCCAAAAGCGCCCATCAGGAGCCACCAGGCTAGACTGGCCTGCCAGCCCAGGACTCCTAAGCTCAAGCCCACTAAAGCTGTGGCGGTCACATCGCCAAAGCCTAAGGCTCCCGGGCGAATCAAGGCTAGAAAGGTCTGCACTACAGTGGAGGCTAGAGCCAGGCCAAGGGCGGCGATAATGGGCCACAGGTCTTGTCGGCTCAAGGCGCAGTAGGCGAGCAGAGTGAGCAGCTGGAGCAGTATGCCCAGAGCAATACCGAAGCGGGGCACACGTCTGCTTCGCACGTCTTCCAAGGCTAAGGCGAGGGCGACGGCGAGACCGGGTAAAGGAACAAGGTAGACCACCTTCTAAGATATACAACAAAGAGCAGAAAAATACCAAAGGAGAGCCCATGTTGCGCTGGCAGACAGCTGGAGAGTCTCACGGCGAAGCCCTAGTGGCCACGATTGAAGGGCTACCGGCAGGAGTCCAAGTGACGAGCCAAGATATTGCCGATGCCCTGGCCCGACGCCGCCTGGGTTACGGGCGGGGTGCCCGGATGAAATTTGAGCAGGACCGGGTACACCTGCTGGCAGGAGTAAGACACGGGCAGACGCTGGGCTCACCGGTGGCGATTGTGATTGAAAACACCGAGTGGCCTAAGTGGGAACAGGTGATGAGCGCCGACCCACTGCCCGGAGGAACCCAACTCGAAGCCAAGGGCCGCAATGCCGCCCTGACCCGGCCCCGGCCTGGACACGCCGATTTGAGTGGCATGCGCAAATATGGTTTTGACGATGCTCGTCCGGTTCTGGAGCGTTCTAGCGCACGCGAGACAGCTTCTCGCGTGGCCTTGGGTGTGCTGGCGGCGCACATGCTTGAGCAGACGCTTGGGGTTCGCACCGCCTCTCATGTGCTCTCTATTGGGGGCGTGGGCATCGACCGGTCTGTGGGTAACTACCGCTTGCCCAAACCTGAAGACCTTGCCGCCTTGGACGCTTCGCCAGTGCGCACGCTCGACGCAGAGGCTGAGCAGGCCATGATTGCCCGTATCGACGAAGCTAAGCACCAGGCCGACACTGTGGGTGGCGTCTTTGAAGTCGTCGCGTACGGGGTTCCGGCAGGGCTGGGTACGCATGTGGAGTCCGACCGCAGGCTTGATGCGGCTCTGGCAGCTGCGTTTATGGGCATTCAAGCTATTAAGGGCGTTGAGATTGGTGAGGGCTTTGCTGAAGCTGACCGACCCGGGTCTCAGGCTCACGATGAAATTGTGCGAGATGAGGGTGGCCACATTGGGCGCCAGACGAATCACGCTGGCGGCTTAGAAGGCGGCATGTCGGACGGACAGCCCATTCGAGTACGGGCGGCGATGAAGCCTATTTCGTCTATTCCAAAGGCTTTGCACACGGTGGACATTGCTACTGGCGAGCCAGCAGTCGCCATTAACCAGCGCTCCGACACCACGGCTGTGCCAGCTGCTGCTGTAATCGGCGAGGCCATGATGAACTTGACGCTCGCACAGTTCGCCCTCGAAAAGTTCGGTGGGGACAGCGTAGAAGAGCTCAAGCGCAACGCCCAGGCCTACCTCGCCTCTTGGCCGGAGTACCTGCGATGAGCGAAACGTCAACGATGCCAAGAGCCGTCCTGATTGGTATGCCAGGTGCAGGCAAGACGCGCGTAGGTTGCCTGGCAGCGAATCTGCTGGATTGGGATTTCACCGACGCTGACCAAGAGGTTGAACGGCAGGCCGGGTGCACCATCTCGCAGCTGATCGAGAGCGAAGGAGAACCGGCCTTCCGTCGGCTTGAGAGCCGGGTTGTTTGCCAGATACTGGAGCACAGTAAGGGGGGTATCTTCGCACTAGGCGGTGGCTCTCCCATGACCCCGCAGATTTATGAAGCCCTCTTATCATACCGGCAGCAAGGAGGCTTAATTGTCTACCTGGATGCTGACCCCGAAGAGGCGAGCGCACGGGCTAGCCACGGCAACAAAAGGCCTCTGCTGGCTGGGCAAGCCCATGAGCGGTGGATGGAACTGTTCAAACAACGCAGGCCTGTATACGAGGCCATAGCAAACCTCACTGTTCCTTCTCACGGCACGAACCCAAAGGCCATGGCCCAGCGGCTGTCAGAAGCCTTGAACGAGCGGACCGTGCATGTGAGCGGATCCGAACCCTATGAGGTGTACATAGGCCCTGGTGTCAGCTCCCGCTTGCACGCGCTCTTGGGCGATAAGGTGGTGCGTGTTGCACTGATTCACACCCACCCTGTTCAGCATCACGCCGACCACGCGCGGGCTCTTTTACGGCAAGCCGGCTACCGGGTGTGCGATATTGCTGTGCCAGATGCTGAGGCAGGCAAGAGTGTGCAAGTGGCCCAAGGGGTGTGGACGCGCCTAGCGCAGGAGGGGTTCACACGCTCCGATGCCGTGGTGGGTCTGGGCGGGGGAGCAGCTACCGACCTGGCTGGCTACATAGCTGCCACTTGGATGAGGGGTATTGCATACGTGAACTGCCCAACCTCCCTGCTAGCCATGGTCGATGCTTCTACGGGCGGTAAGACGGGCATCAACTTGCCCGAAGGCAAGAACTTGGTTGGTGCCTTCTACACGCCTCTGGGGGTGCTGGCCGATTTGAAAACCCTGTCTACCTTGCCCACAGATATTTTCGTGGAGGGACTGGGAGAAGTAGTGAAATGTGGTTTCATCCACGATCAGCGTATCCTGCAAATATTGGAGGACCATGCGGCTGACTTGCGCACCTTCGATGGCGCTCAGATTGAGCAGGGGGAGGAACCTTTCATCGCTGAGCTTATCGAGCGTTCAGTCCTGGTGAAAGCCCGGGTGGTTTCAGTTGATCTGAAAGAGTCTGGGCCCAGAGAATTCTTAAATTACGGTCACACGCTGGGACACGCTATTGAGCAGTTGGAGCACTTCACCTGGCGGCATGGGCAGGCTGTTGCAGTGGGTATGGTGTTCGCCGCTGAGCTTGCTCACTTACTGGGTCATATTGACCAGGAGCTGGTGGATTATCATCGGGAGCTGCTCACATCTCTGGGACTGGAGACATCCTGGAGTGGCGGGTCTTGGGAGCAGGTTCTCGATTTGATGCACCGCGACAAAAAGGCCCGGGGTGATGAACTGCGCTTTATCATTCTCGATGGCTTGGGACGCCCAGCCCACCTAGATAACCCGCCACTAGAGGCTGTGCATGAAGCATTTGAGCGTATCCGCTCGTGATTGTTGACTTTGTCAATCGTTTCCCAGCCTGGGACCTTACCGCCTTGGGGGGAGGAAATGATTTGGAGGAGGGCACAAGCTGCTCAATGTGCTGGCAAGCGGGGGCATGAGGCAAAAAGCTGGAGAAGGGAGCATAACTATGAGACGGGTTATCGTGGTGAACGGGCCGAACTTAGGTAGACTCGGCGTGCGTGAGCCGGATGTCTACGGCCACCAGGACTTGGCGAGTTTGCGCGCGAAGTGCCAGGCTTGGGGACGCGACCTGGGTCTTGAAGTTGACGTGCGGCAGAGTGACGACGAAGGCGAAGTCATCGGTTGGATGCATCAGGCTGTGGACGAAGCCACACCGGTAGTGATGAATCCGGCCGCTTTCACCCACTATTCGTACGGGCTGGCTGACGCTGCCGCGCAGGTGAGCGATGCGGGCCTGCCCCTCATGGAAGTGCATATCTCCAATCCCGCTGCCCGTGAATCCTTCCGGCGTTTGAGCGTCATCTCACCAGTAGCGACGGGTACCATAACCGGCATGGGATTTTTTGGATACAGGCTGGCGCTGGAAGCTGTGGCGCACTGCCTGGAAGAGGACCGCAAGTAAGATGAAGCAGGCAGGCGAAGCGAGTCAAGAGCGGCAGACACATGTCGTGCCGCAAGCTATCCAGGTTGAGGGCGCGCGCGTGCATAACCTCAAGTCTGTTTCGCTGGACATTCCCCTCAATCGTCTGGTTGGCATAGCTGGTGTTTCAGGATCTGGTAAATCATCGCTCGCCCTGGGGGTGCTCTACGCGGAGGGTTCCCGGCGCTATTTGGACGCGCTCTCGACCTACACCCGGCGACGGATGACGCAAGCTGAGCAGGCGCAGGTGGACCAGGTGCGGTTCCTACCCCCGGCTCTGGCCCTGCGTCAGCGGCCTGGTGTGGGAGGCATGCGCTCGACTTTTGGCACGTCCACTGAGCTTTTGAACGTTCTGCGATTGATGTTCTCCCGGCTGGCCAGCCACCGGTGCCCGAATGGCCACTATCAGGAGCCGACGATGCGCGTGGCTGCTGAGATTCCCATCACCTGCCCGGTTTGCGGGGCTCAAGTCCAGCCGCCGTCGGCAGAAGAACTAGCTTTCAATTCTCTGGGAGCTTGCCCAACTTGCCAGGGGACAGGCACGATTTACGAAGTAGATGATGCCAAGCTCGTGCCGGACCCTGAGCTCACTATTGACCAAGGTGCTGTTGTGCCCTGGCGTACGTTCGGCTTCAACGTGCAGCCCGACATTGTGCGCGAGTTCGGTGTGCGCACCGATGTGCCCTGGAAGGACTTGAGCCAGCGGGAAAAAGATATTGTTTTCAACGGTCCAGAAGAGAAGAAGCACATCACCATCACGTCGGTCAAGGGCGTGCACGAGCTGGACTTCACCTTCCGCAATGCGCGGCTGACCGTGACTAAGGAGCTGGAGCGGGCCAGCGATGACAAGCGCATGGCGAAGGTGGCAAAATTCGTGGTGGAGCGTACCTGCCCAGACTGCCAGGGCAGCCGTCTCAATCCAGCGGCCCGAGCCCCACGAATTGGCGAGCACAACCTGGCTCAAGTGACTGCTTGGCCCCTGCGCGACATTCTCTCTTGGGCCCCAAGCGTGCCCGCCTCCCTCCCCGCCGATATGCGGGCGATGGCACAGGACTTAGTTGACACCCTGGAAAGCATGGGTAAGCGGCTGATCCAGCTGGGCTTGGGATACTTGACCTTGGACAGGTCGTCTGCCTCGCTTTCGACCGGAGAACGGCAGCGGGCCCAGCTCGCCAGGGCTGTACGCAACGAGACCACTGGAGTGCTCTACGTGCTTGACGAGCCTTCAACGGGCTTGCATCCAGCCAATATTGAGGGACTGATTGGCGTGATGCGCGACCTGGTCTCTGCTGGCAATTCTGTGGTGTTTGTGGACCACGATGTGCACGTTTTGCAGGCCGCTGACTACTTTATTGAAATGGGCCCGGGTGCTGGTCGCCTAGGTGGTCAGGTGATAGCTCAGGGCAGCCCAGAGCAGATAGCAGCCAACCCCGACTCGCGGATTGCTGGCTTTTTGACAGGCCGCGAACCAGTGCTGGTCCGCCAGCGTCAAGCCCTGCCGACCGCTGGCAAAGGCCGTGCAGACTCAGCCTGGATGCAGATGACGACCGGCCCAATTCACACGGTTCACCCCCTGCAAGTGCGTATTCCTCGCGGTCGTATGACTGCTGTGACCGGCGTGTCGGGCTCAGGGAAAACGACCATGATTTTGGAGTCACTCTTGCCTGGCCTGCAAGCTCAGGAGGAGGGGAAGGCCCTTCCTCGGCACGTACAATCTTTGGAAGCTGCGGGCATTTCGCGGGTGCGCCTGGTGGATTCTTCGCCAATTGGCATCAATGTGCGCTCCACTGTAGCCACTTACACGTCGGTCATGGACCTCCTGCGCAAGGCTTTCGCGTCCACGCCGGCCGCCAAAAAGCAGGGCCTCAAGCTCTCAGACTTCTCCTACAATACAGGCTCCTTGCGCTGCCCCCAGTGCGACGGCACCGGGCAAATCAGCTTAGACGTGCAATTCTTGCCGGACGTGACGATTACCTGCCCGGTTTGCCAGGGTTCGCGCTACCAACCGCAGGCGGACGACATCACCCTATCGACACCCGCTCACCCTGAGCCCATGAGCCTGCCGCAGGTGCTGGACATGGATGTAGCACAGGCGGTGAGCGTCTTCTCAGGGAGCGATTCGAGCCTCTATAAGCGCATCCACAAAGCCCTTCAGACCTTATGCGACCTGGGACTTGACTACTTGAAGCTGGGGGAGGACACGCCCTCGCTCTCGGGGGGTGAGGCTCAACGGCTCAAGCTGTCCAACGAGTTGGGCAAGCAGCAGTCCACGAGTCTGTTCATCTTGGACGAGCCTACGACCGGCTTGCATCCGCTCGACGTGCGCACGCTGATTGGTGTCCTCCAGCGCTTGATTGACGGAGGCGCTACCGTCGTTTTCATCGAGCATGACCTGGATATGATTGCCAACGCCGACTATGTGATTGATATGGGCCCCGGTGGCGGCGAAGAGGGCGGCTCGATTGTGGCTCAGGGCACCCCCGACCAACTAGCTCATAATGAGAACAGCCTCACTGGTCACTACCTGGCTGCGCACTTGGGCGTGTCCTGACTTTTCATAGCTGCAAGAACTGCTGATGAGCCTTCGCTACACCCAGTCTCAGCTGTGCGCCCACAAGGTCGACTGAAGATGATAGGCTGAAGTTCCATGGTCAGACAACATGGAAATTCCCAAGAGCACGTTACCAAACACATTTTCGTCACCGGTGGTGTTGTATCTTCACTCGGCAAAGGTCTCACTGCTTCCTCCCTGGGCAGACTGCTGCGCAGCCGGGGCATTCGAGTCCTCCAGCAAAAGCTAGACCCCTACATTAACGTCGATCCCGGCACCATGAACCCCTTCCAGCACGGCGAAGTGTACGTGACTGAAGACGGAGCCGAAACCGACTTGGACATCGGCCACTACGAGCGCTTCCTCGACATCTTCCTCTCCCAAAAGGCGAATGTCACTACCGGACAGATTTATGAGTCCGTCCTGCGCAAGGAGCGGGCGGGGGAGTACCTGGGCCAGTGCGTGCAGGTCATCCCTCACATCACCAACGAGATTAAGAGCCGGATGCGCGCTCAGGCCTCGGACGATGTGGACGTGATTATCACTGAGATCGGTGGCACGGTCGGTGACATCGAGTCCCAGCCCTTCATGGAAGCGGCCCGCGAAGTGCGTCGGGACATTGGCCCAGAAAACTGCATGTTCGTCCACGTTTCTCTGGTGCCTTATATCGCCACTGCCCACGAGCTCAAAACCAAGCCCACCCAGCACTCGGTCATGGCTCTGCGCCAGCTGGGCATCGCTCCAGATGCTCTGGTCCTGCGCTCGGACCGCCCCCTGTCACAATCTGTTAAAGACAAGATTTCTCTGATGTGTGATGTGGACATGGAGGGCGTGGTCAACTGCGTGGACGCGCCTTCTATCTACGACGTGCCCAAGATTTTGTACTCGGAAGGTCTGGATACGTACGTGGTGCGTAAGCTGGGCCTACCCTTCCACGACGTGGATTGGGCCGAGTGGGACAACCTGCTGGAGCGCGTCCACCACCCCAAGCAAGAAGTCAACGTGGCTATTGTGGGCAAGTACATCGACCTGCCCGATGCCTACCTGTCGGTGTCTGAGGCCTTGAAAGCTGGCGGTTTCGCCAACTGGGCTAAGGTCAACGTCAAGTGGATTGCCGCCGACACCTGCGAGACGATGGCAGGGGCTAAGAAGGCGCTCAAGGACGTGGATGGCATTGTCATTCCCGGTGGCTTCGGTATTCGCGGTATTGAGGGCAAGATTGGAGCCCTGCGTTACGCCCGGGAGAACCAGCTGCCGGCTTTGGGCCTGTGCCTGGGCTTGCAGTCTATGGTTATTGAGTACTCCAGGAATGTGCTGGGCTTGGAGGATGCTAATTCCTCCGAATTCGAGCCGGACTGCGCCAACCCTGTCATTGCTACGATGGAGGAGCAAAAGTCCATCGTTGAAGGGCACGGCGATATGGGGCACACTATGCGCCTGGGCTCCTACCCAGCTGTGCTTCAGCCAGATTCGTTGGTAGCCAACCTGTACGGCACTACTGATGTGAACGAGCGCCACCGTCACCGGTACGAGGTGAATGTAGCGTACAAGGAGCGCCTGAGCGAGGCCGGTTTGAAGATTTCCGGTACCAGCCCAGATGGCGAGCTGACCGAGTTCGTGGAGCTCGCCCAGGACGTCCACCCCTTCTACGTCGGCACTCAGGCTCACCCCGAGTTCAAGTCTCGCCCCACAAAGCCGCACCCTCTCTTCGCCGGCCTGGTCAAGGCTAGCTTGGAGCACGAGGCTGCCCGCCAGTAGAAACTTTTCCCGCGCTTACGGGCGCAGAAAACTGTGAAATACCTCACAACAGCGTCTGCTTGGGTCCTTAAGATCTTACTGGCAGGCGCTGTTGGCGTGGAAAGACGGCAATGAGGCCAATGACGTGACGCATATCATGAAAATTCCCTCTAGCGCTTCGCGGCCTTCTCCACTAGGCTTAGTTCTTATCAGGATGGTTGCTTCCTGCAGCCAGCAGTGTTAGGAGGTCCGTGCGCGTGAGTGATAGCTCGAAGCAGGCGGATACGTCTCGGGATGTAGAAATGAGTCAGTATGTGGCTGACCGCTCCCGTGTCAATGAAGAAAAAATTAAGAAGGATGACGAAATCCTCTCTCAGTTTGGCGACTACAACTATGGATGGCATGATTCTGATGCCGCTGGTGAAGCCGCCAAAAAGGGTATTGACGAGAGTGTCGTCAGAGCCATCTCAGCCGACAAGCATGAGCCCGAATGGATGCTTGAGCGCCGGTTGCAGGGCTACAAGGCCTTCCTAGACAAGCCCATGCCCGAGTGGGGCGTGGATTTGAGCGGTTTTGATGCCCAAGACTTTAAGTACTACGTGAAGCCTTTGGACAAGCAGGCTCAGACCTGGGAAGAGCTGCCCACCGACATCAAGAACACTTACGACCGCTTGGGCATTCCCGAAGCTGAGAAGAATCGCTTGGTTTCCGGTGTTGCCGCCCAGTACGAGTCTGAGGTGATTTACAACTCCATCAGAGATGACTTGAAGGAGCAGGGCGTTATCTTTATGGATACCGACACGGCCCTGCAGGAACACCCTGACCTGTTCAAAAAGTACTTTGGCACAGTGATTCCAGCCGATGACAACAAGTTCGCTGCCCTTAATACTGCGGCTTGGTCGGGTGGATCCTTTGTCTACGTGCCCAAGGGGGTCCATGTGGACATCCCCCTGCAGGCCTACTTCCGCATCAATACACCGAATATGGGCCAGTTTGAACGCACGCTGATTATCGCGGACGAGGGTTCGTACGTGCACTATGTGGAAGGCTGCACCGCCCCCATTTACTCTACTGACTCCCTGCATGCAGCCATTGTAGAGATTATCGTGGAGCCCCACGCTCGTGTGCGTTACACGACGGTGCAGAACTGGTCGAACAACGTCTACAATCTGGTCACCCAGCGCGCCTATGTGCGTGAGGGAGGCACCATGGAGTGGGTAGACGGCAATATCGGTTCCAAGGCGACGATGAAGTACCCGGCTTGCATTTTGGCTGAGCCCTATGCCAAGGGTGAGACCATGTCTCTGGGCTTCGCCGGTCAGGGCCAGTACCAAGATACGGGCGCCAAGATGATTCACCTGGCTCCCCACACTTCGTCAACGATTGTCTCCAAGTCAATTTCTCGCAACTTAGGACGAGCTGCTTACCGTGGTCTCGTCAAGATTGTCAAGGGAGCTGAAAAGTCGTCGTCCTCGGTGGTCTGCGACGCGCTCTTGGTCGACGATTATTCTCGGTCTGATACCTATCCCCACGTAGATGTGCGCGAGGACGATGTCTCCATGTCTCACGAGGCTACGGTCTCCAAGATTTCCGAGGACCAGCTCTTCTATTTGATGAGTCGAGGCCTGAGCGAAGAAGAGGCCCGTGGCATGATTGTGCGCGGTTTCGTTGAGCCTATCTCCCGCGAGCTACCTATGGAGTACGCCTTGGAGCTCAACAGGCTAGTAGAGCTGCAAATGGAAGGGTCGGTTGGCTGATATGGCACAGCAAGCAGAAATTCAAATTCCTCCTCAAACCAGTGAGGATCCGTATGCGGCACCGGCCAGGATGCCTTCCAGTGCCGATCGCGCTATCCGTTCTTTCCAGCCTGACGATTTCGCCGTTCCCACCCGCAAGCAGGATGATTGGCGCTTCACGCCAATAGAGCGGCTGGAGGAGTTCTTCCAAGTCTTCCAGGCTTGTGGCAAGACTGGCTTCAGTGTGAGCAGCATGGATGGCAGTCAGCTGAACCCTGACCAAGTCTCGGTTTCCGCGATTCCTATGAGTCAGGAGCCAGCAGGCAGCGTGTTGGAGCCCAATGACCGAGTCTCAGCTGTCGAATGGGCCAGCGCGCCGCAGGCACATGTGGTTCGCTTGCAGGGCGAGATTGAGCAACCGGTACTAGTGAAGATTACCGGGGCCGGGCAAGATTTGGATGCCCTCCACCTGGTGATTGAGGCTGCGGATCGGACACATGCCGATATCGTGGTAGAGCATGAAGGAGATGCCCGCCTGGCAGAAGGTGTTGAGATTCATACGGGCAAGGATTCACACCTGTCAACTACCTTCATTCAAGAGTGGGAGCCGACGGCTAAAGAGGTTGCCAATCAGCGTATCCACATGGGAGACGGTGCCAGCCTGCGCCACTCGGTTGTCACCTTGGGCGGCGATGTGGTCCGTATACGTATGGATCAGGAGTTCGGCGGTGAGGGCGGTGACCTCAACATGTTGGGCATCTACTTTGTAGACCCTGGACAGCACATTGAGCACCGGACGATGGTGGTTCACAACTACCCGAACTGCAAGTCGCGCGTGGTCTACAAGGGCGCGCTCGACGGTCCTAAGGCACATTCCACTTGGGTGGGTAATGCTCTCATTCAGCCGACCGCACCAGGCACTGACTCCTACGAGCTCAACCGCAACCTGGTACTCACTCCTGGAGCTGTGGCCGATTCTGAGCCTAATTTGGAGATTGAGAACGGCGATATTGTCGGCGCCGGACACGCTAGCTCAGTGGGTCGCTTTGACGACGAGGAACTCTTCTACCTCCAGTCACGCGGTATCCCTGAGCATGTTGCCCGCAAGCTCGTGGTACGAGGTTTCTTCGGCGAGCTCGTTGAACAGATTGGCATCCCGGGTGTTTCACAGCATCTGATGGATGTCATTGACCGCAGGCTGTCCAAAGGGGAGAGCGTAGAGATGAAGCACGTTTTGGAGGATAACTGATATGTCAACACTAGAAATTAAGGACCTGCACGTCTCGGTCGAGACGAAAGAGGGCCGTAAGCAGATTCTGAAGGGCGCTAATCTCACCGTTCACTCGGGCGAAACGCACGCTATCATGGGCCCCAACGGGTCGGGCAAGTCCACACTGGCGTACACCCTAGCCGGACACCCTAAGTACATCGTTGACTCCGGTCAGGCCCTGCTCGACGGTGAAGATATTCTCAAGATGACTGCCGATGAACGTGCCAAGGCAGGGCTCTTCCTGGCTATGCAGTACCCAGTGGAAGTTTCGGGCGTCTCCATGACGAACTTCCTGCGCACGGCTAAGACCGAAGTCGATGGGAAGGCGCCGGCCATCCGCACCTGGACTAAGGACCTGAACGAGGCCATGAAGCGACTGCGGATGGACCCCAAGTTCGCCCAGCGTTCGGTCAACGAAGGTTTCTCTGGTGGTGAGAAAAAGCGGGCTGAAGTTCTCCAATTAGAGATTTTGAAGCCTAAATTCGCCATTCTGGATGAGACAGATTCTGGTTTGGATGTCGATGCTCTGCGTGTCGTTTCAGAGGGCGTCAACCGGGCTAAGGACAACACTGACTTGGGCATTCTGATGGTGACCCATTACACTCGCATCCTGAAGTACATCAAGCCCGACATCGTGCATGTATTCTCCGACGGGCGCTTTGTCAAGACCGGCGGGCCGGAGTTAGCGGACGAGCTGGAGGAGACAGGCTACGATCAGTACCTGCCAGAGGGATCCAACTCCGAGTCTGCCCTGGCATAAGCGGGCTGTGGCGTGAATTGGTGAGCGAGTGGCGGGAGAGGCCAATATGACGGTAGACATAGGACAAATCCGTGAGCAGTTTCCCATTCTCGGGCAAGAGGTGCACGGCCATCCACTGGTCTACTTGGACTCTGCTGCCACCGCTCAAAAGCCCCAGGTAGTCATCGACGCTGAATCGAGTTTTTATGAGCACGATAACGCCGGTGTCCACCGTGGTGCTCACGAGTTGGCCGCCCGTTCTACGATGGCTTTCGAACAGGCTCGAGCCCAGGTCGCCCAGCTCGTGGGCGCGAATTGGCAGGAAGGTCAGGAGGAGATTGTCGTTACCTCTGGTGCCACGGCCAGTCTCAACCTGCTCGCTACGGCCTTTGGCAATGCCAGCCAGGGCAGGGGAGGGCAGGCAGCTCAGCGGTTCGCTCTCGGTCCTGGAGATGAGGTCGTCATCAGCGAGGCTGAGCACCACTCGGTCTTGCTGCCTTTCCAGGAACTGTGCTACCGCACTGGGGCTACCCTCAAGTGGTTTGGCTTAGACCCGGAGGGGAGGATTCTCTCGGACACCGCCGAGCAGGTGATCACCGAGCACACCAAAGTTGTCGCCATCACCCATATTTCCAACGTAACTGGAGCCATTACCGACCTTGACCCTATTGTCCGTCGAGCCCACGAAGTAGGCGCTCTCGTCATTCTCGATGCCTGCCAGTCTGTGCCCCACCTGCCTATCGATTTCCACGCTTTGGACGTGGATTTTGCGGCCTGGAGTGCCCATAAAATGTACGGGCCAACGGGCGTGGGCTTCCTCTACGGCAGGCGAGAATTGCTGGAAGCCCTGCCGCCAGCCAACTTCGGTGGTTCCATGTTGGAACTGGCCTTCCTCGACCGACCAGCCCAATACATGGAGCCTCCAGCCCGATTTGAAGCTGGTACACAGCCAGTTGCGCAGGTGGTGGCCGCCGGAGTCGCCGCTCAGTGGATGAAGGACATTGGCATGGATACGATTGTCCAGCATGAGCAGACCATTACACGAGAACTCTTGAAGCTCAATTCTATCGAAGGCGTGCGCATCCTTGGACCGGTCAGCCAGCGCAAGCGCATCGGTACCGTGGCCTTTGACCTAGCAGGCGTGCACCCGCACGATGTGGGCCAGTATGTGGATTCACGCGGTATTGCTATCCGAGTGGGTCATCACTGCGCTCAGCCCGTGCACCGGCACTTCGGGCTGTTCGCCTCCAACCGCGCCTCCACTGGAATCTACAACACAGTAGAAGATGCCAGTGAGCTGTTAGAAGCGGTCAGTGGTGCCCGGGCATTTTTCGGGGTGTAGCCCTTGTTCACTGGCGGCTCAGGAGCTCCTTTTAGACGAGACATACAGGTATGTTAGAGAGCATGGCAGACGACTACGGCTTGAGTGAGCAAGAGTTGGAGCAGATGTACCAGGAGGTCATTCTGGACGCTGCAAAGCACCCCCATGGCAGGATTGAGGCCTCAGGCCAAGACGATCCGGCTTCGTACACGGGCTCAGCCCAGGGGAGCGCCAGCCTCCAGCTGGAACATGAGTACTGCGTGCCGGCTCAATCCCAGCAGTTTAACCCCACCTGCGGCGACACGGCTACCGTGCATGTGGAGGTCTCCGATGGTTCTGACGGCAAACCTAACCGGATCGAACGCATTGTCTGGGACGGGCAGGGTTGCTCTATATCGCAGGCCAGTCTGTCGATTATGGTGGACTTGGTCCAGGGGCAGGCAGTGAGCAAAGCTATGGAGTTGGCGCAGTCCTTCCAGCAGCTGATGGAGTCGCGTGGAGCTGGATTGCCTGATGATGAGGCCAATGAGGCCCTTGGCGATGCTGTTGTTTTCCAAGGTGCCTCCCGATATCCCATGCGCATCAAGTGTGCGCTCTTGGGCTGGGAGGGAATGAAAGCGTCGGTAGCACTGGCTCTGACGCAAATTGCAAGCAAGTCTGGCGTGAGCGCCGACGGGCAGAAGTGAGGGAGACATGGCAGATTGGCAAGCAGAGGTTGCGCCAGCTGAGCAGGAGAGCGAGCAAGCTTCTCAGACGATAACTGCCCAGGCTGCCTCAGATGGGCAGTCGGTGGCACAAGAGTCTCAGGCGCCCCAGGTCGACGCCCAGGCCTTGAGCGAGCTCAGTACGCGCGGTGAGGAAGCTATTCCCCTCAAGGCTGTGGACGAGATTGGCCGGGCTACAGCAAAAGATGTCCGCGAAGCCCTTCACCAGGTCATCGACCCTGAACTCGGTATTGACGTGGTTGACTTAGGTCTGGTTTATGGGGTGGAGATTGACGAATTAGGTCGAGCGATAATTACGATGACCCTGACCACGCCCGCCTGCCCGCTGACTGGCTTAATTGAGGACGAATGCGCCCAGATGTTGGCCGGACTGGTGGAAGAATTCCGCATTGACTGGACGTGGACACCCCGTTGGTCACTCAACATGATTACTCCCGAAGGCAAGGAGCAGCTCGCAGCCATCGGCCTCAACATCGACAATTTACCGATTGCTTATTGAGCTCCTGATCGGGCATTTTGCGCCTGCCTGGTCCTGCGGCGTGTTGCCAGGGTTTGGCGTATCTTGGTGGGGCTTCGCTGCCTCGAGCGTCTGGCCTGCGTAATAATATGGGGTTTCCGGTCCGCCGTGACCGGCACGGCGAATGAGAAGAAAGCATTATTCAATGTCAATTTTCATGGGCTGGAAACTCCACGGCGATGGCAAGACCTTAGCTCCTGGTGAAGTTGTTGAACCAGACGAGCGGCTCACCTGGCCGAGGACGGCAGGTATTGGTGCCCAACACGTGATAGCGATGTTTGGATCAACCTTCCTGGTTCCTATCCTGACAGGGTTTGATCCGTCAACCACATTATTCTTTACAGCGCTTTCTACAGCGCTGTTTTTGTTAATAAACACCAATCGGCTGCCCTCGTATCTGGGCAGCTCTTTTGGTTTTATAGCCCCTGTTATGGCCGTCACCGCCGCCCACAAGGGTCTGGCTGTCGCCTCCTTCGGCATCATGGTGACCGGCGCCCTACTGGCTGTCATCGGTTTGATTGTGCGCTTCGCTGGAGCCAAGTGGATTGACATGATTATGCCTCCGACGGTGACCGGCGCCATTGTGGCCATCATCGGCTTTAACCTGGCACCCTCCGCTTGGAAGAACTTCAAGGGCGCCCCGCTCACGGCCCTGGTCACCCTACTCGCGGTCATGCTTATCGCCGTCCTCTTCAGGGGGCTCATTGGGCGCCTGAACATCCTCCTGGGTGTCATCGTGGGCTACATCTTCGCCGTCACTCAGGGCCAGGTGGACTTCACTGCTGTCAAGCAGGCGGCCTGGTTCGGTCTGCCTCATTTTCACCTACCGCAAGCGGACCCATCGGTCTTGGCCATGTTCATCCCCGTTGTCCTGGTCTTGGTTGCCGAAAACATTGGTCATGTTAAGTCGGTGGCGCTCATGACTGGCCGCAACTACGATGACCAAATTGGCACGGCCCTGATGTCGGATGGTATCGGCACCTTCTTCGCGGGCTTGGGCGGCGGCTCGGGCACCACGACCTACGCTGAGAACATTGGCGTCATGGCTGCCACTAAGGTCTACTCAACGGCTGCCTACTGGTGCGCGGCCCTCTTCGCCTTCCTCCTGAGCCTGTGCCCCAAGTTCGGTGCCATTATCAACACGATTCCCGGCGGCGTGCTCGGGGGAGTGACCACCCTGCTCTACGGCATGATCGGCATGTTGGGCGTGCGCATCTGGGTGGACAACAAGGTGGACTTCGCAAAGTCGGTCAACATGACGGTCGGTGCTGTGGTCATGATTGTCGGTATCGCCGACTTCACCTTCGCCCTGGGCGGTGTCTCCTTCAACGGCATAGCCATCGGCTCGGTCGCCACCCTGGTCATCTACCACGGGCTCAAGGCCATCGGTCGCCTGCGCGGCACTGTCATCGGCGACGATTACCTACATGAAGAGACCCCGTCTCACGAGTAATCTCGCACTCGACTGACAATTTTGGGCACTTTCGCATGTTTTAGGGTGATAACAGACGAAAAAACGTGCGGAAGTGCCCAAAATACGTTTGGTGAACACTGCAGCGCCTCAGCAGGGTGGCCTTCAGCGGGCGGGAAGGGGAGTCGCCGTACCCGGTTACCGAGCCAAGTGCGGTGAGCTAGAGCAATACAGGGGGTTTGGATTAGTGCTGCCAAACCCATTTTCTGCAGCTCAGTCTTGCGGTTCGACTAACCCTAACCCTTAGGCCGGGTAGCGTAAAAAGCCACTGCCGAAGAAGCTGCCACGTTCAGGGAGTCAACACCGTGGCTCATAGGGATACGGACCGTGAGATCGGCTTGAGCAATGGTGTGCGGGCTCAATCCATCGCCCTCGGTGCCGAAGATGAGTGCGAGCTTGTCAATCTGCCCGGAATCCAGGCGCTCAGTGAGTTCGTCGAGGCTCAGGGAATCGTCTCGTAAGGCCATGGCTACGGTGGTGAACCCCAGCTCGTGGAGCTCTGCCAGTCCTGCTCTGGGCCAGTAGGTGAGGTCATCGCCGCCAATCCTGGTCCATGGCACTTGGAAAACAGTGCCCATAGATACGCGAGCCGCCCGCCGGTAGAGGGGGTCCGAGCAGGAGGGCGTGACCAAGACGGCGTCCACATCCAGGGCTGCAGCCGAGCGCATGATGGCCCCAATATTGGTGTGGTCTACGATATTTTCCATGACGGCCACCCGTTCAGCCCCAGCGCAGAGGTCGGCTACGGAGGGCAGGGGCCAGCGGCGCATAGCGGCGAGCGCTCCCCGGTGCAGGCGGTATCCAGTGATGTGCTTGAGCTGGTCGGGAGAGGCTACATAGACCGGCACGTTTACCCCCCAACGGCTGTCCACCTCTTGAAAGGTCTCGCTCATGCCTTCAAGCCAGGGTTCTTCTACCAGGAAGGAAATGGGTTCAACTCCGGCGGCGAGCGCGCGGCTTATAACCTTAGGTGATTCCGCAATAAAGAGCCCCTTGGCCGGTTCCAGTCGGTTGCGCAGCTGCAGCTCCGTCAGATGCGTGTAGGCGTCCAGCCGCTCGTCCTCAATGGATTCAATTGCTGTAATGAGCAAGGTGACCGCCTTCCTGCTGTGCGCTCTCGACTATTCTACGATCATAGGTGGCCCTGCGGGCAAGCGAGGACTGAGCATATTCAACGAGCACTTGCAGGACAATGTGATAGTTACGGTGTTCGGAGCGTCACATATCAGGTGTGAGCACTGCAGGGGAGAGGGAACTCGAAGGGCTTTATCAATTGGAGAAGATGAAGGCTCTTGCGTGAGCCAAGAAGAGTGTCCGGAGCGGGAGTCGAACCCGCATGCCCGTATAAATTAGGCACTAGCACCTCAAGCTAGCGCGTCTACCATTCCGCCACCCGGACAGGTGCAACAACAACATCAATACTATAACACTCCGCCGCAGTCTGCGCATGGGCTAGGCCTTCCAGCGTGTCGCTGCGCTCACTGTCTCGCCGCAAGATTGGGGGAGGACTGAGACTCGTACCCTGTATCTATCTGCTGTTTCCGCCCAGGAGCAGACCACTCCTATTCTCCTGTGTCACGAGCCTGTACAGTAGGGGAGAGCGAGAACAGTTCGGGGCATGTCGCTAATCTAGCAAGCATGACTGCTCCGCTTTTTCTCTTCGACCCCACCTGCGACGATACGCCCGTCAACACTGACGAGCTGCACACGGGTTGGAAACTGACCCTGCCGGCGCATGTGCGCAAACACGCCCTTCAGGTCTTGCGTTTGCAGGAGGGGGACCACCTGCAGCTCTCGGACGGGGCAGGCCTGCGCATCCAGGCGCGGTTGGAGGACACGTCTTCTGGTTTGGTGGAGGTCACGGCGGTGGGCAAGGAGCCGAGCGCGCTGGTAAAGGTGAGCTTGGTTCAGGCTCTAGCAAAAGGCGGCCACGACGAGCAGGCTATAGACATGGCCACCCAAATCGGGCTTAACGCGGTAATTCCCTGGCAGGCGGATCGCTCCATCGTGAAGTGGAAAGCGGACAAGATGGAGCGCAAGTGGGGCAATGTGCTCCATGCGGCTTGCGAGCAGTCGCGCAGGGCTTGGCTGCCCACGCTGCATTCCTGCTGTAGCTCCCGGCAGCTGGCGTCCTACTGCCGGGGGCAGAGCGAGCAAGGCAACCTCGTGCTCCTTCTCCACCAGGATGCTGCTCAATCCTGGCAGCAAGTTCGCAGCCGGGTGCAGGCCTTGAGCCAGCAGGCACAGGAGCGCGAAATATGCGTGATCGTAGGGCCGGAAGGTGGAGTGAGCGACGCGGAAGCTGAGGCTCTGGTGGCTGCGGGAGCTGTCGCTACTCGCATGGGAGCCAATATTCTGCGCGCTTCGGCAGCAGGACCCGTGGCCATATCCATTATTAGCGACTGGCTAGGTCGCTTCGACCACGTTCCCGGTTCTTTGCAGCCCCTTGCGCTCTAGGATTCAAGCCGCCCAGTAGGCCCTTCATTTATCCTGCTCAAGCCATAAGATGGGAGTATACGAGTTGGGTGATATGGCAAGGAGTGCTCATGAGCGAACAGCAAACAGTGGATGACTGCCTTTTCTGCAAGATCATTGCCGGGCAGGTGCCTAGCAATAAGGTCTACGAAGACGAGCGTGTGTACGCCTTTAAGGACATTGAACCCAAGGCAAAAGTCCACGTACTGGTCGTGCCCAAGCAGCACTACGCCAACATTGCCAAGGTTGCTCAGGCCGATCCTGAGCTCCTGGCGCACATGGTCGAGGTCGCGCAGGGGATTGCCGATCAGACCTATCGTGGGCAATTCCGTCTCATCTGCAACACCGGTGAGCTGGCGGGGCAGTCCGTCTTCCATGCCCACGCGCATGTGCTGACTGGCGAAGACCTGCGTGACCTTCCTATGAGCGCGTCTGACCAGGCGTGAACGCTCTACGGCTGCCAGCTGTTGCCAGCGAACAGCATTTTCTCCCTCCTGACCCCTATCCCTTCTACTAGTAAAGGTTGCTTTGGCTACCACCACACGCGTTATTACGATTCCTTCTGGACTTGACCCAGTGCAGGTCTTAGGCCCCAGCGATGCAGCCCTGCGCCGGGTAGAGCAGGCTTTTCCGCTGACATCTGTACTCGCTCGCGGCAATCAAATTCGTGTGAGCGCTGACAGCCCGCAAGCTGACGAGCAAGCTGCCCAGGCGCAGCAGCTTCTGGCTACGCTGGTCGACACTGCCTATAGCACTCCAGTGACGGTCCAGATGGTGGAACGGCTGCTCGATCACGGTCGCATTGGTCACTGGCAAACGCAGTCGGAAAGCGTACGAACAGACCAGGCTCGCTCTCAAGCGCAGTCCTTACCCGCAAGGCCAACGGTAGATGCTTCGCCGACTGGTCCGAGGGCTTCCGGTGAGCTGATAGCCTCAAATCGGTCTAGAATGTCGGGAGTTATCGCCTATGCGGCGGGCCGTCCGGTTCGGCCTAAGACGCGCGGGCAGAGCGGGTATGTCAACGCCATTAACACACACACCATTACGTTTGGCATCGGTCCAGCGGGCACTGGAAAAACGTATCTGGCTGTCGCTAAAGCTGTGCAGGCTTTCCGCAGTCGGCAGGTGAGCAAAATTATTTTGACCCGTCCGGCCGTGGAAGCTGGCGAAAATCTTGGCTTCTTACCCGGAAATCTCAACGAAAAAGTGGACCCTTACCTGCGCCCCCTCTACGACGCGCTCTCCGATATGCTAGGGCCTGAGCGTATGCACCACTATATGGAAAACGGGTCCATAGAAGTGGCGCCCTTGGCTTACATGCGCGGGCGTACCTTAAACGATGCGTTCGTCATTCTGGACGAAGCACAGAATACGACCCGGCAGCAGATGAAAATGTTCCTCACGCGCCTGGGCTTCAACACCACTATGGTGATTACGGGAGATGTGACTCAGGTGGATTTGGGCCTTCCCGCCTCTGGCCTGGTGACCATTGAGAACATTCTGAGCGGCATTGACGACGTAGCGTTCGTCCACCTCAACGCCGGGGATGTGGTCCGCCACCAGCTCGTTGGCAAAATAGTGGCCGCATACGACCGGTACGCAGAGCACAATCCTAACGAGCCGAGCTTACGGCGGGGGAGCAGGCAGCGACAGTCGAGGCAAGGGAAGACGGGTGAACCGGCATGAGCATTGAGGTGACGAACGAGACTGAATGGCTGATTGAGCCTAAAATCTTTTCAGACCTGGGCCTGTGGGTGCTAGACCAAATGCGGGTGAGCACGCAGTCAGATATGACGATTCTCTTTAACGATCCTGAACCTATGGCAGCCTTGCATGAGCGCTGGATGGGGTTGGTCGGCCCTACCGATGTCATGAGTTTTCCCATGGATGAGCTCAGGCCGGGCGACGGGCGCACCCTATCGGAGGGAATTTTGGGCGATATTGTGATCTGCCCTTGGGTGGCCCGGCAGCAAGCTCAAGCCGCAGGGCACTCGACTATGGAGGAGATGCTCCTGCTCACCATTCACGGTTGCCTGCATTTGCTGGGCTATGACCACACGACCCGGGAGCAAGAACGGCAGATGTTTGGTTTGCAGCGCCAGCTCCTGCTCACCTTCTTGGCCCAGCGGCCTGGTTCCTTATCGCAAGCTCAGATTCCAACTGGCACAGCTGACGCTCTGGCGGTCTATGAGCGCACGCATGCTGGCCGGTCTGCTTCCTCGGATCCCGAGCACAGGAGTGAGCCTCGATGAGCCCCCAACAGATTGCGCTTGCCGTATGCCTGGCTGTAGTGGCCATTATTTTAGTGTGGCTCTCCCTGGTGATGGCTGCGGCCGAGGGCGCTGTTTCGCGCGTGACTCGTTCAAGTCTGAACAACTTAATTTTGGGCTTCCAAACCGACAGTGAACTCAGCCAATTTTCCAGGATGAAGCGGATTGACAAAGTCCACAAGGTGCAGGCGCTGATTGTGGACCGGCACGCAACCACGGGTTCCTGCGCCTTCTTCCGCATTGTCTGTAACATTGTGACTGGAGTGTTAGTCGCCGGTTTTGTTGGCATTTTCGACCAGCCTATATGGGTGAGCCTGGCGGGCGGTTTCGTCTTCGCCCTGCTGGTGGCGTTCGTCTCGGTCAAGTCGCGCCCCCGTGTCAACGGTGCCCGTAAGCCGCTCGACATTATGCTCAAGCATGTCAACGTGGTCTCTTTTGCAGCCTTCTTGACACCCTTCGCCCGTTCGTCTCGGGCTGATATTAAGGGCATGTCTGGTAGGGATGATGATTTATCTGACGACGAAGAGCTGGAGAAAATTCAGATTGAGCAGGGTCGGGCAATGGTTGATCAGCTGGTGGAAGCCGGCGCTTTTGACCCAGAAATATCGGAGATGCTCGACAATGTACTGACTTTATCGACCACGCTGACCCGAGAGATTATGGTTCCCAGGACCGATATGATCTGCTGCAGCACGGATACTTCGCTCTCCTCGGCCCTCAAATTGTTCTCGCGTTCGGGTTTCTCCCGCATCCCAGTTATCGGAGACGATGTGGATGACCTAGTGGGCGTGCTCTACTTAAAGGACGTAGTACGTTCCCTGGCCTTCGACGCTTCCGCGGACCAAGATAGTGTAGGCGGTTTAGCTCGGCAGGCTGTTTTGGTGCCGGAGTCGAAACCGGTGGATGATCTCTTCCATTACATGCAAAAAACGCGCCATCATCTGGCGATTGTGGTCGATGAATATGGTGGTATTGCGGGTCTGGTGACCATCGAGGACGCCATCGAACAAATAGTGGGTGAGCTGGAAGATGAGCATGACCGCATCCAGCACGAGGAGCCCCAGCAGATTGGTGATCACACCTGGAAGCTGCCGGCCCGCACCCCAATAGCGGACTTGGAAGAGCTCTTCGAAATCGACATCGACGAAGACGATGTCGACACCGTGTACGGTCTGCTGACCAAGCTCCTAGGGCAGGTGCCGATTGTAGGTTCAAGTGCTGTGACACGAGGACTGCGTTTGACAGCAGCTGATGCGGCCGGACGGCGAAAGAAAATCGCTACGATAGTGGTTGAGCCAGCCAGCCTCGAGCCTGGGGGACGAGGCCCAGATGCCGATCAGGGTACCGATCAACATGCGTAAGTGGGGTGGGCTTGCGTCTATAGTAGGAATGCTTACTAGAGACAGCAGGCTCGGATATGCAGGAGAGGTTTGACCTCCTGGTCGAAGAGCAGTCGAGAGTGATGTCGTCCATTACCAACCGTGAAGAGAGCAGCATGGAGCTACAGCAGCCAGATTTGTCCAGCCACCTACCCAACCAAGAGCACACTGAACGCCCCTACCGCTCAGGTTTCGTGGCAGTAGTAGGCAGACCCAATGTGGGCAAGTCGACACTGATGAACGCACTCATTGGACGGCAAGTAGCTATCGCCTCTTCGCGCCCGGAAACCACGCGAAAAGCTATACGTGGTATTCTCACCACACCTCAGGCTCAGATTGTCCTGGTAGACACTCCTGGCATTCACAAGCCCAAAACGCTGTTAGGGCAAAGGCTCAACGACGTTGTGCAGGACTCGCTCTCACAAGTAGATGCGATTGCTTTTCTGCTGCCGGCCGATCAGGAGATCGGACCCGGCGACCGCCGCATTTTGAGCCGCTTGCGTCAGGATTTCGCCCGCAAACAGGAGGACGGAAGCTGGGTCTGGAAGCTGCCGTTGATTGCGATTGTGACTAAAATCGACGAGCTCAACCAGAAGGCTTTGATGGCCAAGCTGGTTGAGGTCAGTACGTTTGCTGATTTCTCGCAGATCGTTCCAGTCTCAGCCCTCGAGCGCGACAACCTGGCAGAAGTTCAGCAGGTACTGGTCGATGCCATGCCAGAGGGCCCGCAAATGTATCCGGCTGAGCAAATTAGCGAAGAAAAGCCCGAGGATTTGATCGCTGAACTTGTTCGCGGCGCCTTCCTGGAAGAACTAGATGATGAGCTGCCTCACTCACTGGCAGTGGTGGTGGACGACATCGAAAGGCCTGCTGCTCCAGCTGATGGGGAGGGAGAGGGCAGCGAGAAGACTTTGGTACGTGTCTCCATTTATGTTGAACGCGATTCGCAAAAGCCCATTATCATCGGCCACGGTGCCGAGCACCTGGTGAGGGTGAAGAAAAAACTGAGGACGCGGGTCAATCAAATTCTGGGCACTAAAGCTAAGCTCGACTTGCATGTGAAGGTGGCGAAGAACTGGCAGGGCGACCCTAAACAGCTTCAACGTCTCGGCTTCTAAGCTGCCCTAGAGTCGCCTTGAGTGTGGGATTCAGAAAACTCCCACACTCAAGGTTCTTTGGATTCGTTCGCCCTTACTCGCTCTTTTTCTTTGGCGTATACATCTGCGTGTTAAGCAAATCAGTGTACCGTTCAATAACCTTGGGGCGAATGACTTTCATGGAAGGCGTCATCAGGCCGTTGCTCTGAGAGAATTCCTCAGGCAGCACGATGAACTTGCGTACAGACTCAGCCCGAGAAACACCCTCGTTGGCCTTGTCAACGTACTCTTGAATTTCTGCACGCACGACGGCGTTCTGTGCTGCCTCCTCCATGGGCATCTGCACATCCATGCCCTTTGACTCCAGCCAGGAGCGCAGGGATTCTTCATCCAAGGTCACCAGGGCCGAGATGAAGGGGCGTTTGTCGCCCAGCACTAGGGCCTGGGAGACAATGGGGGAGCGCTCAATAATCTCTTCAATCGGGCGGGGCGACACATTTTTGCCGCCGGCAGTGATGATGAGATCCTTCTTGCGACCAGTAATGTAGAGGAAACCATCATTGCTCAACCGACCCAGGTCACCGGTGCCGTACCAGCCGTCGGAGGTGAAAGCCGCCGCTGTGGTCTGGGGATTCTTATGGTAGCGGTGGAAGACGCAGGTACCCTTGACTTGGATTTCCCCATCGTGAGCGATGCGAATAGAGAAGCCAGGGAAGGGAATGCCCACAGAACCTGCCCGGTAGGGGGTCCCCAGCGGGCAGAAGGCGCAGGGAGCGGTAGTCTCGGTTAGGCCGTAGCCTTCGTAGACGGGGATATTGGCTCCGCGGAAGAAGCTCAAGAGCGTGTGGTCGAGGGGAGCGCCGCCGGAGACAATCCACTTGGCGCGGCCGCCCAGTACTTCACGCAAGGATGAGTAGACAATCGGGTCGAAGGCTGCCCGCCTCAGTACATTTTTAGCTGTGGGCTTACCGCGCTTGGCCACGTCGCTCATATAGGCCCGGGCGGCTAGGGCTGCTTGGGCAAAGACTGCACCTTTAGCGCCGTGACCAGCCTTTTGAGAGGCCGCGTTGTAAATCTTCTCAAAGACGCGAGGCACGCCAATCACGACAGTAGGTTTGGACTCTTGCAAGTCTGAAAGCAAGCTTTTTAAGCCTTGAGAAATGTAGACCTGCATGGAGGCGGAGATGACCCCGTAGGAAATTGCTCGTGCGAAGGTGTGCGCCTGGGGGAGGAAGAGGAGGATAGAGCCGTTCTCGTCATTGACCAAATCGGGGATGAAAGCCGTAAGATTTTTGGCGAGCGTGCAATAGTGCTCGTGCGTCATCTCAACACCCTTAGGGGCCGCTGTGGAGCCGGAAGTGTAGATGATAGAGCACAAATCAGTCTTTTGCACTGCATTGATTCGCTCGTCGAGTTCTTCGTCGGTTACTGTCTCGCCGTAGGCTTGAATTTCCTCGAGAGCGCCTGTCTCCAAGCACGCTATGCGCTCCAGACTGGGGCACTCTTCGATGGCGCCGTCCGCTTTTTCTCGCATGGGCTTGGTCTGGACGATGAGCATACGGGCATCTGAATTGTTGACAATCAGACGAATTTGCTCAGCCGAGTCTGTGTCGTAGATAGTGGCAATCACACCGCCAATGGCGAGTACTGCCGCGTCGACAATGTCCCACTCGTAAGAGGTTTGGCACATAAAGGCAACAGTATCGCCCTTTTTGAAACCGTAGTGGATCAAGCCTTTAGCAGTGGAACGAATATCTTCCAGGACTTCGCTACCGGTGCGATACACCCATTTGTCGTCTTGGCGGAAGTGGAGCATGGGAGAATCGGGCGTACGCCTGGCGCGGTCTGCATACAGGCTGTACACCGTCATGTTGTCAGGAATTAAACCTGCGCCGTCGGTGTGGGAGGTCAGGAGGCCCGACTTCTCATCAATAAAGGTGGTAGTAGGGTAGCCGTGGGACCAGTCGTGGCTGTTGGGCAGCGCTACATCGTCTCCGGGAAGAGGAGCAGCTGCGGCCTTCTCCTGGGCCGATCCAACTACGGCAGAGCTGGCTTCCTGATGGCGGTCCATCTTCCTTGCGCGCTCAGCCGTTTTCGCAGCGTAGGATTTTATCGAATTAAACAATGCCACCTGAGCTCCTTACTGCAAATTGATATAGTCTAGCCTAGACCAGATGTTGGAGATTTAGGGATATATGTTGAGAAAAGTGTGTACAGGTTCCTGAATGAGCCTTCTGAAGCCTGCCTGCGGGGCTCAACTCGTTGGATCAGTGCCTGGCGAGGAGGTCGGCGGGTAGTCATTTCCCTTGAAGCGAACTGGAGCAATGCGATCCGGGGAGCTCAAGGCTGCAAGTCGCGCAAGCTGCCAGAGGTCGAGCAGGTTGCTGGGCCAAAATACTTCAGCGCTGCTGGCTATCTGGCTGCGAGACCACCACTGGGAGCGCCCCGTCACCTCTTGCTCTTGAGGGGTGAAGCCGCTGCTGCTGATGGTCTGGGCGGGGTCAGCAACCACATAAAAGTAGTATTCCTTGTGCTCACTGCTGCGGTCGGGATAGCAGTGTCGGGCCAGGCGCTCGGCAATACAGCGGTCGTGAAAGCTGGCAGCAGGGCGCTCGATGCCCGTCTCTTCCCAGAGCTCCCGGGCTGCTGCCTGTGCAAGTTGTTCACCGGGCTCCAGGCCGCCTCCTATGGTAATCCACCAGCTTGGCGCTTGACGACCTTGTCCGTAGTTCTCTTGCAGCAGGAGACGATCGAGTTTGGGGCTCATTATCAAAATTCTTGCGCTAGTTCTCATGAGTCTGTGCCTTCATAGTAAGCGAACGACCAAGGTGCAGGATCCCACCGTTATCCCCAGCTGCTGCCCTGCATAGTTGAGAAAACAAAACCCGGGAACCTTGATTTCTCAACGTTCCCGGGTATTTCGTGGAGCTAAGGGGGTTCGAACCCCTGACCTTCTCCATGCCATGGAGACGCGCTACCAGCTGCGCCATAGCCCCGTTTCTTGAACCTTGAGTAGCTTACACCCATGTGCGCTTGGGGCGCAAGTCAGAGTGTCGCGCCTCATAACCCAGGGTGAATTGCCAATCTTCAGTGATCATACTTCGCCGAGCCCAGTAGCTATGATAGGCGTGAAGAGGGCGTTCAATGCTCCCAGTTTCGCGCGGACAGGAAGACAGGTCAGGTTATGTGCGCAAGAACCGATGGCTCAACAGGTAACAGCAAGTCCGTACCTGAGTTCACCCCGCAGGAACGCTCTGCCGACCAGCAGTGCGGGGAGCAAGAGTACATTGTCAATGCTCTACCTTTGCAGCAGCCGGACCGTGAGCGCTTTGAGCGCCTGGCTGGGGGAGCAGAGCAGTGGTTTATCGGGCCAGCTGAGGAAGGTCTGATGCAGCTACCTGAGCATTGGCAGGAAAGGGCCACAGTCATCCTGGGCAATTTGCCGCCAGCCCTAGTCGCTCAGTGCTCGAAGCTGCGTTGGCTGCAGACTGGATCGGCTGGCGTCAACACGTACCAGGGTATTCTGCCGCCCCAGGCGCGGCTGACAAGCGCTTCGGGCGCCTACGGGCAGGCTGTTTCTGAGCACATGTTTGCGCTCATGTGGGCGTTGATGAAGCAGCTTCCGCTCTATCGAGACCAGCAGCTAGCCAAGACTTGGCGGCCCTTAGGTCAGGTGCTTACGGCGCGTGGAGCGAGCGTGCTTGTCTTGGGGACTGGCGATTTAGGTTCGCATTTTGCGCAGTTGGTTCAGGCTGTGGGTGCTCATACGGTGGGGGTGCGCAGGAACGCCACCCGTCCGGCAGCGGGCATTGAGCAGATGCACACCTTTGAAGACCTTGACCAGCTGTTGCCCCAGGCCGACGTGGTCGCACTGGCTCTGCCTGCGGCGGGGGATACGCATCACATGATTGACGAGCGAAGGTTGAAGCTCATGAAATCCACGGCTATTCTCATTAATGCAGGTAGGGGAGATGCTGTAGATTGCGCGGCACTGGCGAGGGTCCTGGCAGCAGGACACTTGTGGGGGGCTGGACTGGATGTGAGCGAGCCGGAGCCGTTGCCGGCGAATCATCCTCTGTGGGAGCAGCCGCGGTGCCTAATGACGCCCCATGTGGCGGGCGGCTATCATTTAGCGACTACCCGGCAGAAAGTGCTTGATATAGCTGCAGCGAATATGGAGCGCTACATGAATGGCCAGGAGCTTGTGAATCTGATGAGTGAGGGCCGCAGATAATGCCGGGCTTGTGAGGACAGGTCGCAAGATGGCAAATATGGTGATGTCTCACTCTGTCAATAGACGTGCTCCGGTTCTCAAAGCAGGGTTTGTATATGTTCAGATAGGGGGTGAATTGCTGGTTTGCCCGACGTGTCGAAGTCCGTTGTCGGACTATTCTGAGAGGTTGGACTAGGTTGCAGCTGTCAGCTTACGCTGAGCTTGACGGTGAACGCAACACTGGCTTATACATAGTTGAGTCTGGGCATAGGCCCTCATGAGCACATTGAACACAATCGTGAAGGTCGTGGTTGTAGAGCGAGAGGCGGTGATGGCGATGATGAGAATATTCAGCACCATGGGCGGGCACGTTGAGCAGATAGGGGCTTCACAAAAAGGGTCATGGATCTGTCTATCTGAGCCCACCGATGTGGAACTCGCCAGCGTCGCTCAGGAGACCGGCGTGGATTTGGCCGACCTGCGCGCCCCGCTCGATGACGAAGAGCGAAGCCGCGTGGATGTGGAAGATGACTACACGATGGTCATTGTTGATATTCCAACCGTTGAAGAGCGTGACGGCCGGGATTTTTACGAGACGATTCCTCTCTCTATTATTGTGACCGAAGATTTGATTATTACCGTGTGCATGCAAGACACAGTTCTTCTCCACCCCTTTATGGAGGGGACCATTCGTGGATTTAACACCTTCATGAAGTCACGATTTATCTTGCAGATCCTCTACCGCAATGCCACTATGTACTTGCGCTACCTGCGGATCATCGACCGCGAATCCGACAAGCTGGAGTTGAAGCTGCGTTATTCCATGCAGAACCGCGAGATTCTGATGCTTCTGGAGCTGAGCAAGGCCTTGGTCTACTTTGCTACCAGCCTGAAGTCGAACGAGATCGTTCTGGAAAAGCTCACCAGCCTCGACCGCATCAAGCAGTATCCGGACGATGAGGACCTGCTGGGTGACGTGATTACTGAAAATAAGCAGGCTATCGAGATGGCGAACATTTACTCGTCAGTGCTCTCGGGCATGACGGACGCTTTTGGCTCTATCGTGTCCAACAACGTGAACAATGTGATGCGTATTTTCACGATTATTTCGATTACGCTTGCCGTGCCGACGCTGATTTTCTCCATGTACGGCATGAACTTCCAGCAGGGCATGTCGGGTATGCCCTTGACCGATAAACCCTGGGGCTTTATTGCTGTTGTTATTATTTCAACGGTGTTGACGGCAGTCGTGACCTGGTTCCTCACACGCTCGAAGATGTTTAAGTGATAGCTTATGACGGCCAGCTTCTTTGGTAGGCGGATCAGGAAAGTAGCGGCTGCCCTAGTGGTGAGTCTTATGACTCTGGCGCTGGGTGGCTGCTCAAACGCGGCTGCCTCCTACGATGTCAGTGCTATCGGGCCGAAAATTCACGTTGGCATTGTCACCGACGAGCCAGGCATTGGCTTCGTGCGCTCCGGCCAGTACTCAGGTTTAGATGTGGATGTGGCCCGCTATATCATTCACGAGTTGGGGTATGTGCCTTCTGAAATCGTCTGGCACGGCGTCCGTCCCAGCAACCGCGAGCAGATGCTGGAAAAAGGCCAGGTGGACATGGTGGTCGGATCTTATTCCATCACCCAAGAGCGGCGGCAGGCAGTAGATTTCGCAGGGCCGTATTTCATTGCCGGGCAAGATCTGCTGGTGCGTAAGGGCGATACCCAGTACCAGAGCGTGGAAGATTTGGGCCAGGCGCGCGTGTGCACGGTGGAGGGGTCTACCGCTGCCCAGAACTTGCAAACGTATGCTCCCCAAGCGCAGGTCGAGCCCAGGCAGGGGATAGCGGTCTGCATCACAGCCCTGCTCACCGGCGAAGTGGATGCCGTGAGCGACGATGACATGGTGTTGGCGGGCCAAGCGCACGTCTCTGGTGGCGGCCTGGTGCGACTCGTTGGCAATCCTTTCACTCAAGAGCACTATGGTGTGGCTGTGCGCAAGGGGCAACCGACCCTCGTTGCGCAGATCAATGCTGCCCTCAATTCCATGATGACCGACGGTTCCTGGCAGCGCTCGGTATCTCAGGCGGCGGACAGCATTGCCTACCGTCTGCGCCCTGGCGATCATAAACCTAGCAAGCTCGACGGCAGTCCCTCCAAGCCCGCTCGTTAGCAGCACAGAGCCAGGGTTTGTCCAAAAAGTGGACAGGAGACCCCTGGTGTCCACGTGAATGGGGATAATGCAGCCTATGAGCGCGAACGATACAGACAGCACAGATAGCAAGAATCCGGCACCAGCCGAGGCCTCGATCAGCGAGCCCCAATACCGCTACAATGCCCAGATGGCTCAGACCATTGAGCACAAGTGGCAGGACCGCTGGGACTCGGAAGGAACCTTCTGGGCGGCCAATGTTAAAGGCCACCTGAGCGACGGCAAGGGCCAGCACGCCGAAGGTGCGGCCCCGTACTTTGTGATTGACATGTTCCCCTACCCTTCTGGTAAGGGGCTGCATGTGGGCCACCCTCTGGGCTATATTGCTACGGATGTGGTTTCGCGTTACCACCGGATGAAGGGCGAGAACGTCCTCCACGCCATGGGCTACGATGCCTTCGGTCTGCCGGCAGAACAGTACGCGGTCCAGACTGGCCAGCACCCGCGAATTACGACTGAGCAGAACATCAAGAATATGCGTTGGCAGTTGCACCGCATGGGCTTAAGTTTCGACGACCGCCGCAGCTTTGCCACAATTGACAACAACTATATTCGCTGGACCCAGTGGATTTTCTCGCGCATTTATGAATCCTGGTACGACCCTGATTACCAGCGGGCGGACGGGGGAACAGGTTCGGCTAGGCCCATCAGCGAATTAGTGGCGAAGTTCGAAAACGGCTCAAAGCCGCTTCCTGCTCAGCAGTACGCTGGCCGCCAGTGGGCTGACTTGAGCCAGGCAGAGCGTTCGGATGTGCTCAACGACTATAGGCTGGCTTATATTTCCAAGTCGCCGGTGAATTGGTGTCCTGGTTTGGGTACAGTGCTGGCCAACGAGGAGGTCACCGCCGAAGGCCGCAGCGAGCGCGGCAACTACCCGGTTTTCCAGCGCGAGCTCAAGCAGTGGTCCATGCGCATTACGGCCTATGGTCACCGCTTGATTGAGGACTTAGATATTCTGGATTGGCCAGAAAAAGTTAAGCTCATGCAGCGCAACTGGATTGGTGAATCGCACGGTGCATCGGTGCACTTCCAGGTGGAGGGCGGCGATGAGACCCAAGATATGGAGGTGTACACCACCCGCCCTGACACGCTTTTTGGGGCCACGTTTGCCGTAGTTTCGCCCGAGCACCACCTGCTCAGGCACCTGCCGCAGGCTTGGGCCGACGACATTCCCCAGTCTTGGAAGGGTGGCTATGCCACTCCGGGCCAGGCCATTGAAGCCTACCGGAAGGCTGCCGAAGCGAAAACCGCTCAAGACCGGGTGGATGAAGGTGGCGCAAAAACTGGTATTTTCACCGGTCTATACGCCATCAATCCCATTACTGGCGCCAAAATTCCAGTCTTTACAGCCGACTATGTGCTGATGGATTACGGCACTGGCGCCATTATGGCTGTGCCCGGCGGCGACCAGCGCGACTACGATTTCGCCAGCAAGTACGGCCTGCCGGTGATTTACACGGTGCAGCCGCTCCCGGACTCCGGCGACAGCTTGGACAACTACCGGGGTCAGGCGCCTTTCGTCTCCCATGATGGCATCGTCATCAATTCCAGCGTGGAGTCCACTTATGCTGCTGCTGACGCTCTGAGCTTGGATGGCTTGCGTGTGGACGACGCTATCGAGCGAGTGACGGCCTGGCTGGAGTCAGCCGGGGTCGGCGAGGGCAAAACTTCCTACCGCTTGCGCGACTGGCTCTTCTCCCGCCAGCGCTACTGGGGAGAGCCTTTCCCCGTGGTCTACGACGAGCAGGGCCTGCCGCACTTGATTCCTGACAGCCAGCTGCCGGTCAAACTGCCGGAAGTACCTGATTACTCTCCCAAGACCTTTGACCCGGAGGATGCCGATTCCGAGCCCGAGGCACCGCTGAGCCGCAACCAGGATTGGGTGAAGGTCACGCTCGACTTGGGAGATGGTCCCAAGACCTACTACCGAGACACCAACACCATGCCCAACTGGGCTGGTTCCTGCTGGTACTACATGCGCTACATTGACCCTCAAGACGACCAGCACATGGTGGACCCCGATGAGTTTGACTACTGGCTGGGGCCCAACCACAATGCGACCGCCGGAGAGTCGGGTGGCGTGGACTTGTATGTTGGTGGAGTCGAACACGCTGTCCTCCACCTGCTCTACGCGCGCTTCTGGCACAAGGTCCTCTACGATTTGGGCTATGTGTCCAGCAAAGAGCCCTTCCATAAGCTCTTCAACCAGGGCATGATTCAGGCCTACGCCTACACCGATGACCGTGGGCAGTACGTGCCTGCTGCCGAAGTGGAGTCTCACGAGGAGGGCGGGCAGACCGTATATACCTGGCAGGGCGAGCATGCCAATCGTGAGTTCGGCAAGATGGGCAAGAGCCTAAAAAACATCATCACCCCCGACGACATGTATGCCACCTATGGGGCTGACACTTTCCGCCTCTACGAGATGAGCATGGGGCCCTTGGACGAGTCTCGCCCTTGGAACACGCGCAATGTGATTGGTGGTATGCGCTTCTTGCAGAGGCTTTGGCGCAATGTGATTGACGAGGGCGACGGGCAGGTCAAGGTCGTTGACCAAGAGCCAGACGAGGCTACCCTCAAACTGCTCAACCGCACTATTTTCGATGTCACAGCAGAGATGGAAGGTATGCGCCCCAATACCGCTATCTCCAAGCTCATTGTGCTCAATAACCACCTGACCGGCCTTAAGCAGGTGCCGCGAGCTGCTGTCGAGCCCCTGATTTTGATGCTCGCGCCGGTAGCCCCGCACATCAGCGAAGAACTCTGGAGCAGGCTCGGCCACCAGGATTCACTCGCTCATGAGACTTGGCCCACCTATGACGAGCGCTTCCTGGGTCAAGATAGCGTGACGGCTGTGGTGCAGGTCAAGGGCAAGGTCCGGGGCAAGCTCCAAGTCAGCCCTGACATCTCGGCCGACGAGCTCCAAGCTCAGGCTCTGGCTCTGCCAGCTGTCCAGGAGCGCTTGGGCGGACAGCCTCCGCGAAAAGTCATCGTCAAAGCTCCCAAGATTGTATCGATTGTGCCTGCCGTATAAGGGCTCAGGCACATTCGACCACATTGGTCGCTCGAACTAGCATTCTCCCTGCCGCCTGAGTCACAATGGCTCTATGTCTTATTTCAAGCTCATGGAGCCAGCGGCAGGGGAGACTTATGAAGCCAGCCGTTTGACTCTTCCGCCTCCTCCGCCGACTCTTCAATCTACAGTCGACGGGCCAGCTGGTGGTGGGCGTGAACAGCCTGGCCGAGATGGGCCTTCAAATCGGTCAGGGCATAAGCTCGTTGGTGCAAGCTTACTGACCGGTGTGCGGGCCAGCGACACTGTGGGCCAGGTCCCAGCGGCGGGTACTCGCAGTCGGCGTGATCGCCCGCGTATACTCCTGGAGCCACTTCACGCGCTAGTTCTGGTGCTGGTGCTAACGGCAGCCTTGTGTGCTAGCTTGACCATACTCATTCAGCAGGCCGGAAATATGTCAGAGCTGCCAGGGCAAGGCACCAGCAGCAGCAAGCATACGGACCAACACGGTGCAGGGGCTAAAGCTGGAGCGGGGCCTTCGAAATCTGCGCCCTCCGCTGGCTCTTCGGCCTCGGCTTCCTCCGCGCCTTCGCCGAGTACACCTGCAGCCACGCCGTCCGCGCCTCCCGCAGCAGAATCACCCTCTGCTTCTCCATCTCCATCTGCTTTACCAGCGGGAACCGTCAATCTCAACACCGCGGATGTCGGTCAGCTGGAGGCCGTTAAGGGCATAGGGCCGGTGATGGCCCAACGGATTGTGGACTACCGCAAGCGCGTCGGGCACTTTAGCTCCCTGGAGCAGCTGCTGGAAGTGGATGGCATCGGGGAGAAGACCCTGTTCAAGCTCAAGCCCTACCTGGTGCTGCGATGAAGCTCATGAGAGGCGCGCGGCCAGGATGGACACATCAGCTTGCCGCCCTGAGGCAGTACGAGAACAGCTACCGTTCTCACGAGCGCGGGAGCCTGGACTGGCGTATGCTCCCTTGTGCAGCGGGCGTGTGGGCTGCTAGCTTGTGTACTCAAATGTGCTACGAGCGCTTCGCCAGTGCGCATGGTCTCACTGCTGCCGCGCCAGCCAGCGCTCAGCCCCAGGGAGCAAGTGCGAATACTTGGGTGAGCATACTGGCACTAGCTCTGGCGAGTCTGGTAGGGCTAGTATCCGCATACTTGTACTGGAGGGAGTGCACGGGTGCCAGGAGGGCCGACCCGAGAGGCGGGCTCAGTGGCCGCTGCGGGCAGTGGCTGCGCACTCTGGCCTGTCGTTCGTACCCTTTCCGGGGCACTGTATGGTGCGCGTGCATGCTCTCTTTACTGGCTGCTGCATTGAGCCTGTCCACCTGCATAGCAGCCGGTCGGGATGCTGCCAGTCAGGCCGTGCGCACGTATCCGGTGAGTGTGCAGGCCCAGGTCAAGGTGCTTTCGCCGCCTATGGCTTCCGAACTGCGGGGTTACGACTGCCGCAGTGATGCCAGCTTGGAGAAACTGAAAGCTGGGCAAGTTCTTTCTGCTTCTCGGGCGAACGTGCGCATATACGCCAGCGGGGGCGACTGCCTCTTCCAGCAGGGCGCTCGTTACCGGGTGAGTGGGCAGCTGTCCGTCTCCAGATTTGGGCGCGCACGCCTGCAGCTCGCCCTACCTAAAGCGACAACGAGCACCAGTAAACTGGCACGACTGTCGAGCCGTGATCATCCTCAGCCCTCGGTGGTGAGACTCTTGGAAGGGCCGAATGTGGTCCACAGGGCTATTGGTAGGATGCAGTCCGATTTTCTGCAAGTGACCCGGCAGTTGTCTGACCAGGGTAGGGTGCTGGTGCCGGGCTTGACCTTGGGAGTGCTGGGGCAGGAGTCCTTCTTGCCCGCAGCGGCTGACGGCACTTCGGGCGATGCCATTGTGCCGGCCTATGCCAGCGGGCTCAAAGACAACTTCAAACGGGCCGGTATTATGCATCTCATGGCCGTCTCAGGCAGTCATTTCCTTCTTCTGGGCACCCTGATTGGCAAACTCTTGCGGGCGGTCAAAGCACCCCGCTCTGTGCACAGCGTCTGCCTGCTGTTGGCTTACACGGCGTTGGCGATGGCCATGTATCCCTCGGACTCAGTGCTGCGAGCGCAGGTGATGGGTATGCTCTCCGCGCTCAGCCTGCTCGTTGGCCGCAGACGGCAGTCGGTAAGTGCACTGGCCTGGACCTCAATCGGTGTACTCTTTTACAAACCTGAAATGGCTGTTTCCTTTGGATTCGCGCTCTCCTGCGCGGCCGTGCTCGCTATTACGATTGGCGCCGAGCCCCTCTCTCGCCTGCTGGGTGACCACATGCCAGCCTGCCTGGCTGCCCCGCTCGCCATGACGGTCCTGGCTCAAGCTGGAACCTTGCCAATCCAAGTTTTGATGTCCGCCCAGCTTCCTCTCTTCTCGCCTGTAGCTAATTTGCTGGTCTCGCCGTTTGTAGACATTGCAACGATTTGCGGCCTTCTTGCGCTGGTTTCAGCCTGGGTCTGCCCGGGTCTGGCCCTCTGCTTTTCTCGCCTATCGTCAATTGGTACAGGTGTCATGGAGCTCACTGCCAACCAGCTCGGCGGACCACAGAGCAGTGTGCTGCCTTGGCCTCCTGGTCTCTTCGGTGCCCTAGCTGTGGTGGTATGGCAGGTTGCGGCCGTCTTGCTAGTGCTCAGCGCTCAGCGGGCCCGGCAGCGCTTGCTTTTCAGCCGTGACCCGGCCCTGGATCCCGACCTGGTCAAGGCAGGCCTTGGTCTGGACGGAGAGCTCTACCGGCCCAGTCTGTGGAGCCGGGCCTGTGCTTACTGGCAAAGCATTCGTTCACTCCTGCCTAGTCCGGGAGCATAATTCCCTTCGAGACCTCAAAACGCTAGCATGGGCTTGTCCACAGATTAGGAGAAATTAGCACTATGACAACAGTCCAAACTCAGCTTGCTCCTATGACGATTGTCTACGGGGGCAATGCCTTCCTCTCCGAGCAAACGACGGACAAGCTGAGTAAGCAAGCTCAGGAAGCGCGGCCTGATGCAGACCTGCTCCTGCTTGACGCTGCAACCTGTGACGCCTATGCCTTTGAAGAGGCAGTATCGCCTTCGCTCCTGTCCACGAGCGCTATTGTCAAACTCGACCACTTAGAAAACGCTACAGAAGCCTTGGGCAAAGCCATGCTCGCCTTCTGCCAGGAGGCCCAGCAGGATACGACATTAGACAGTCTCGTTATCTGCCGACATACGGGCGGCAACAAGGGCCGCAAGCTGCTCAACGACTTGGTGAAAGCGGGCGCTCGCCAGGAACAGGTTCCCGATTTGAAGACGGCTCGAGACAAACTGTCGTTTACTCTCGCGCAATTTCAGCAGCAGGGGCGGAGGGTGGATCCGCAGGCAGCCCAGCTCTTGGTGAGCGTTTTTGCGGACAGGATTGACGAATTGGCTGCCATGGTTGAGCAGCTCTGTTTCGATTTCGATGCCGACCCGATGCCGCTGAACATTGTGAGCGAATATTTAACTGACAATCCGCAAGCCACGAGCTTCCGGGTGGCAGATCTGGCCATGCAGGGGCAGAGCGCACAGGCGATGGTAGCGCTTCGGCAGGCTTTGGAACAGGGAGTAGATGACATCACGATTGTGGGCGCTCTGACCTATAAGACTCGTGTCCTTGCTAAGACGGCGGCTTTGGAAGCGGGCAATCTTTCGATGGGCGAGGTGGGCGCTCCTCCCTGGCAGGTACGAGCCTTGCGCTCGCAGCTCAAATCCTGGACTTCGCAGGGTCTGGCTCGGGTGATTGAATCCTTGGCAGATGCGGATATGCACTGTAAAAGCAACAGCGGCGACCCAATTTACGCTATAGAGCGGTCTATTCGGCTGATTGGCAATAAGGGCAGGGAGCTATGAACGTAGCCGAAAGCAGCGATGAGTACGAGTTCTCTATAGAAGTCGACTCCGCTGAACAGATGAAAGATTTGGGATCAGTGCTGGCTAGGTACGTTCGAGGCGGTGACGTGCTTGTGCTCTCAGGCCCTTTGGGGGCTGGAAAGACAACGTTTGCACAAGGTTTCGGGCGCGGCTTGCATATTGCGGAGCCCATCGTCTCACCCACCTTCACTATCGCCCGGGAGCTGGAGGGTCGCAATGCCAACGGCCAGCACATTCGGCTCATCCATGTGGACGCCTACCGTCTGGGTTCCATGGACTACGAGCCCGGGCAGGCTGCCGCGGACGAACTTTTGGACCAGCTCGAGTCTCTGGGACTCGACGAGGAGCTCGAAGACCCGGGTGAGGACAGTGTGGTGCTGATGGAATGGGGTCTACAGATGGCTGCCGCGCTTTCGGAGCAGCGCCTAGCAGTCAGCATTGAGCGACCACTAGTAAGCGGGCACGACCAGCCAGGTAGCCAGCCCGAACTCACCAGCGATGGGCCGCGCCTGATGAGGCTGAGGGCTTACGGGCCATCTTGGCAGGCACGATTGGCATCAATACGAACAGCGATGGAGGCATGAAAACGGTGACAGCAGAGCGCAGTAGTGGGAGTCAGGCGGAAGTCAGGCTGGCTATCGACACCTCTTACGGCCTGAGCGTGGGCTTGCAGGGCTTCGACCCCATCTTGGAGCACGACTCTCACCAGCATGTGGAGCTCCTCCAGCCCACGATCGCCCGTCTCTTCGAGCAGGCGAAGCTGGAGCCCCAGCAGTTGGACACTATTGTGGTCTGTGTTGGACCGGCGCCATTCACTGGTTTGCGAACGGGGATTGTGGCAGCGAAAGCACTGGCATTTGCCACCGGAGCCCGCTTGCTTGGGCAGGACATTCTCTCGGCACAGGCTGCATGGACCTATACTAGAGGAGGAGGGTCTTCTGAGCAAGGAGACGGACGCCCGCCGTCTACAAGACGGCTGACGCTGGCGGTCAACGATGCCCGTCGGCGCCAGCTTTACTTCGCCCTCTTCGACCAAGAACTCGGCTTGAACGGGTTAAGCAAGCCACTCATTTCCATGGACATAGACTATCCCGACCACATTGTTGAGCGAGTGAATGCGCTCTGTGCCCAGCTTGAAGCGGCGGGCACCGACCGGCCGCTAGAGGTGTGCGTTACCGGTCGTGGCGTAGACAAATACGCCCAAGCCTGGACTGGATTGCAGGCCCAGCACCGGCAGGAAGAAGATGCTCTCTTTGAAGGCGGACAGGCGGGGTTAGACACTTTCATCACCTGCGCACTCAAACGACAGGAGTACCTGGACGAGGCAGGCGAACAAGCTGACGAGGTAGAGCCACTCTATCTGAGGCGGCCCGATATTTCGATCCCTAACCCCAATAAGCACAAGGCCCTAGGATGAGTATCCGCCCGGTAAATCTCGGTGATGTCGACCAACTTGTCACCCTGGAGACCGCAGCTTTTGGCAAGGATGGGTGGACCCGGGGGATGCTCCTTCAGGAGTTGCAAGCCCCCGCCCGCACCTACCTAGCGTATGAGCAAGAGGGGCAGGTGAAGGCCTACGGCGGCTTCTGGTATGACGGGGAAGATGCTGAAATTATGACGCTGGCTGTCAGACCCAGCAGCCAGGGTCGGGGCCTGGGCAGGGCGCTCTTCTCCCAGCTCATCGAGAAGGCCCGCAGTCAGGGCGCGCACAGGGTGCTGCTGGAGGTTCGAGTGGACAATGAACCAGCCTTGCATCTGTATCAGAGTTTTGGCTTCCACAAGCTCGGCCTACGCAAGCGCTACTACCAGCCAGAAGGTATTGACGCCTACACCATGGCCCTAGACTTGCCCACTCAGAAGAGCAGCCTTGGGCCTGTGGGCAGCGAATACTCTAAGAATCATAAGGGTCAGGAACAGGACATGAAGAGGACAGAGCAATGAGTCAACCGGTAGTGCTAGGCATCGAATCCACCTGCGACGAGACGGCTGCAGCTGTGGTACGTGGGCAGACCCTGGTCTCCAACGTGGTCGCGTCGTCCATGAACGAGCACGCCCGCTACGGCGGTGTGATTCCGGAAATTGCCTCCCGTGCCCACGCGCAGGCCTTTGTGCCGGTCGTGTCGAAGGCTCTGGCCGATGCCAACATGGACTTGAGTCAGGTGGACGCGATTGCGGTCTCGGCTGGGCCAGGCTTGGCAGGGTGCCTGGCTGTGGGCGTTTCGGGGGCTAAAGCCCTGGCTTGGGCGGCGAATAAGCCTCTGTATGGCATTAATCATGTGATTGGCCACATAGCGGTCACGCAGCTGCAATTCGGTGCTTTTCCTGCCGACACGCTGGCGCTGATTGTCTCCGGTGGGCACACCTCGCTCCTGCATGTGCAGGACGTAGCTCGCCATGTCGACGTGGTGGGCACTACCTTAGATGACGCAGCAGGGGAGTGCTTTGACAAAATCGCCCGCATTCTGGGCTTCCCCTACCCAGGTGGCCCTCACATCGACCGCCACGCCCAGGCAGGGGACCCTCACGCCATCCATGTGCCGCAGGGCTTAACTCAGGGCAAGGCAGGCGCTCAGCATCCTTATGATTTCAGCTTTTCAGGAGTCAAAACGGCGGTTGCCCGTTGGGTCGAAGGTCTGGAAGCACAGGGGCAGCCGGTCCCCGTCGACGATGTGTGCGCCTCCCTGGCAGATTCGGTGGCTTCTGTGCTGACCAACAAGGCCATGGCTGCCTGCGAGCTCTATGGTTCTCAAACACTGATTGTGGGCGGTGGGTTTACGGCGAATTCCCAGTTGCGCGCCAAGTTAGAGCAGGGTGGTCAGGAGCATGGTATTGAGGTGCGCATTCCAGAACGTGCCTTGTGTACAGACAATGGGGCTATGGTGGCTATGCTCGGTGTCAACCTAGTAGCAGCCGGTGTGCGCCCCTCAGCACTCGATTTTTCCATCGACTCCGCCATGCCCCTCTCTCAAATTCTTATGTGAGCACAGTATTGCTCAAACTGACCCCGTAGTTCCGTCGCACATTTGCCCTTGCTGGCTGGTAAATTGCCCGCAAACTGGGCACAGACACGGGGTAAGTTGGCAGGGGTAGGCGGCTTGATAGGCTGCAAGAGCGGATTGTCATCCACTCATTCCAACATAGGAGATATGCCATGACCGCACCAGTAACCCGCTCCTTCATCGACCACCTGCCCAAGGCGGAACTCCACCTGCATATCGAAGGCACCCTGGAACCCGACCTGAAACTCAAACTGGCCCAACGCAATCATATTGACATCGGCCAAACCACCATCGAAGAGGTCCAGCAAACCTACCGTTTCAACGATTTGGCCTCTTTCTTAGCGGTCTACTATCCGGCCATGAACGTGCTGCAAACTGAGCAGGATTTCTACGACCTGGCCATGGACTACCTGCAGCGAGCAGCCAGCAACCATGTGCGACATGTAGAAATCTTCTTCGATCCCCAGGCACATACCAGCCGTGGAATTCCTTTTAAGACTGTCATTACCGGTCTGCATCGGGCAACTGTGGACGCACGAGCCCTGAATGTGGATGCCGCCCTGATTATGTGCTTCCTGCGCGACTTTTCTAAAGAGTCAGCCAGGCAGACCCTGGAGGAGGCTCTGCCTTACAAGGACTGGATTGTCGGCATCGGTCTGGATTCGGACGAGCACAACAACCCGCCCCTGAAGTTTGCCCGCCAGTACGAGGACGCTCAGGCGGCGGGCCTGCACATTACGGCCCACTGCGACATTGACCAGAAGGATTCCATTGAGCACATCCGCCAGGCTCTGGAGCTCATGGGCGTTGAGCGCATCGACCACGGCACCAACATTGTCGAGGATCCTGACCTGGTGGCCTACGCCGCCAAACAGGGCATCGGCCTAACCTGCTGCCCCCTGTCCAACTCCTTGGTCTCCCCGCACATGAAGGGGGAGGAAATCGTTGAGCTCATGGGTAAGGGCGTCAAGGTCTGCGTCAACTCCGACGATCCGGCCTACTTTAGCGGTTATATCAACGATAATTATGAGGCCCTAGCTAGTCAGTACCAGCTGACCCAAGAGCAAGTGGCGCAACTGGCCCGCAACTCCTTCGAGGTCTCCTGGATCTCCCGCCAGCAAAAGGACCTCTACCTGTCCGAAATCGACCGCTATCTCGCCCAAGCCCAGTAGTCACCAGGGCGATAAGTGAGCTCTTACGCCGCCTGTTGGCCGACTGTTAAGCCCAGTAGGACAAAGAGTATGAGCCAGAAGGCGGCGTAGGGGATAAGGGCCAGGGTGATATTGCCGCTAAATGCACGAATCAGCTTGGCCAGGATGAGAGCAATGGCAAAGCAGGTTCCGGTGGAGGTTAGCACTCGTTTTTTGCGACTACTTTCGGTTTTCACCAGTGCTAGTGCTGCAAACATGACAACCCAACAGAGGGGATAGGCAAGAAGACTCACAAAGCGGACTTGAGGAATGAAAGCTGTAATAAGAGCAAACACTGAAGCCAAGCAGAAGAGCCCCAGACAGATGGCTACGCTAGTGTCAACGTTCATACGAGCTTTCATAGGGAACTCCCGTCAGGTCTCGCGCTCCCACGCTTGGTCGCTGTTGTTTGTCTCAAGCTATCAGAAATTGTCTTGCCAGACAAGTAAGTTCCTCCAAATCTTGTTGTGCTGGGCAGGTACTGCGACGATGCTCGGACTGTTATCTGGCTCGTGCTTACCGCTCGCAGGAGTTAGACACCAGCCGGTAGAATCGAGCACATGAGGCAAGAAGACGATTCTCGTGAAGCGCACACCCTGGAGCAGATCCCGAGCAGGGCAGTAGCTACTGCTGGCAAACTGCGCCGAGCAGCCCTGCCCTTGTGCTCACTCGTAGGAATCTTGCTTGCGTTCTTGCTAATGCTGGCCTGGTTCGCTCGCATTCAGGGGGCTTGGAGCCTGCCCATTCACGAGATCGATGCGCCTGCGCACTACTATTTCATCCGCAAGATTCTCAACAGTGGCATAGGCGCTGCATCTCACTTATGGCCTAACGATGCCTACTACCCGCCGCTCTTCCACCTCCTGGCTGCCGGACTGATAAAGCTCGCTGCCCTCTTTGGCATTCAGGTCAGTATGTATGCGGCTTTCAACGTTGTTTGGCTGGCAACTTCTGGCTTAGTGTGGCCCGCCGGTGTCCTGCTGCTCTCGACCTATTGGACCCGGCAAGTGGACGGTACCCTTGCCAAAAATACACCAAATACAGCGCCTGCTGCGAGCACTTCGAGCTCTTCGGGTCGTGCTCTTGGCTGGCATCCCTTCTCCTGCTTCATGGCCATACTCGTGCCAGTTCTTGCGATTTCCTCTCCAGCCCACCCTTTCTCTATGCTGGCTACTGGACCCCTGATTGCTTACGGCCTAGCGACCAGCCTCCTGCCCTTCTGGCTCTATGCCACCCTGCGCCTGCTGGACTGCTTGGCGGACTTGAAACATTCGCAAGTGAAAACTACTCTGCTCTGGCTGCTTATTACCGCAGGATTGGCGGTCCTGTGTCTCTTTGCGCACCCGCGTATCGCCTTTACCTGGCTCCTGCTCATGCTTCCATTTATCCTCTTGCGCCTGCCCTGGAAGTGGATTGCTGGCCTGGTCGCTGCGGTCTTCTTGGGCGCTGTGGCCTTCCTCTTCTATATGAAGTCCACCTACAAGTCCAGCCGCTACAGCAATCCTGGCGATTGGTTCCACACTTATAAGCCCAACAGGACCGTGCCAGGTGCCCTGTGGCGGTTCGTTACTGACGACATATCTGGTCCCATGGGCTTTGCCATGGCCCTGCTGGTCTTGGCTGCTCTCGGTATTGCTGTGCTGGTAGCCCTCAAACCGCAGCTGACCAGCCTCCCGCACGCCAGGGTCAATGCGCTCTCCTTGCTTATCTCAGCGGGTCTGGTAGCCCTGGTCTATGTGTGTTCTACGTCCTTGAGCGGTTGGTTCCCCAACATCGTGGCTGCCGCCTGGTACCGCACCGAGCCACGTCCCTTAACGATGATTCCTTTTGCGCTCGTGCCCCTGATCTGCTTCGCCTTGAGCGCTGTGGCCAGCATGCAGCTGGGCACCCAGCAGCCTCGACTGGCCTTGTGCGCTGCGGTAGTTGCAGCCCTGGTGGTCTGTGGGTGCCAGGTCTACAATCCTGGCCGACAAGAACTCGCTGACCAAATTCGGGACAATACCGTTTTGAACAACGCCGACCCTTACGAGCAGCTGACTCAGGCCAAGATGGAAGTGCTCCAGGAGGTCGTTGCCACTACCGGTACGCAGGCCACTATTATCTCTGACCCGCTCAACGGCTCCATGTATGGTGCTACCGTCTTCGGCGCTAACATGCTCTACCCGATTTACAACCCTATGGTGGAGAAAAACGGCGCCATCTTTAAGCAGGTGGAAGATGCCTTCGGCAGCGGGGACGGACCAACCCTCCTCAATACTGTCTGCCCAGTGCAGCCCAGTGGCCCCAAGTATTTCTTGAGCATGGGACCGCAGGCACCCAGCTTGGGCATCTACACCTTCAAGGGCCAGTACGATCCCTTCCACGACCAGGGGCACATCCAGTCCTACCTGGACACGGGTACGATGGTCAAGGTCAAAGATTTCAGTTCGAAGGGTGCTTTCGCCCAGGATTGGGCTCTCTATCGCTTGACCTGCAGCCGCTGATTGCCCAGGGACTGCTGTACCCTCAACATCGCATATACTGGTAGTAAGCGCGTTGTGGCGTGGGCCGATGCTCTCTGAGCAACATTGAAGCGGGTACAGGTATGGCAGGTGGTAGGTCTGAGGACAAGGGGTCAGGCACCCAACCGAGCGTTGGCGCGCCTGAGCTGGCTTATCAACCTCGATCAGGGCGTAAGCTAAGTCGCCGGGCTACGGTTCTGCTCACACTGCTTATCGTCGCAGCCTTGCTCGCCCTCCTAGGGGTTGTTACCTACAGGCCCCTCTATTGCTCGGTTCGCCAGACAGTGGCGGATTGCGTGGAGTGGGGCAATTCTGCGAATATCAACGAAGAGCACCTTGCCAGACTGGAAGAGATTGATGCGAATCTCTTGCAGCGGGCACAGAGCCTTGCAGGGCAGACCGATGCCCCGGGCCAGCAGGAAGTCAAGCAAGCCGGGGACCTGGTAAGCAGCCTCTCCAAGGGTCCGGCAGGCGGGCATGAGGAAAGGGTGACGAACTGCCGCGTGCAGCGGCCGATCTGGAGCCTACGCGCTCAAGTCAACCGCTCTCAAGCTGCCGCTGTGAAAGCCGCCCAAAGCATACAGGCGCTCCATGAACGATTCGCGTCGATTGAAAGGACCGTTCTCGACAAGGATCCCCAGGAAACGGCTCTCTCACGGGATAGACTGAGCGCGCTTTTGCCTGGTATGGAAGCGCTCCTGGAAGACTCGAAAGGCTCAGCGAACGGCGATGCTGCGCGTGCGGACTTGGTGCAGTCTATCAGTGAGGCGAAGGAGCTGCTCGCTCGTGAGCAGACGCAAGTTCCTCGCCACGATATTGAGTCCGCCAGGCAAGGCTTGTACCAGGCCGCCGACCGCGTAGTGCAGGCGCAAAACCGTACATCCGGCATCGATTGCAGGCAGCAAGATTGCTTAGCGCTCACCTTCGACGATGGGCCCAGCCCGATTAGCTCCCAGGTGTTCAAAGCCTTACAAGACAACCATGCTGTGGCGAGCTTTTTCTCCATCGGTCAAAAAATTGATGCCCAGGGCGGCAACACGTTAGCCAAGATTGCGCAAGCGGGTTTCCCAGTGGGGAGCCACACTTGGAGCCACACCGATTTTGCCCTTATCAGCGCCCAGCACCTCCAGGGCAGGGAATTTTCGGACGCGGCTGCCGCGGTCAAAGCCTCGACCGGGCGACCAGTGACCCTGGTTCGCCCTCCGCATGGGTCCGTCAACGAGCAGAGCCGCACCGACCTGCTCAACGGACTGGCTGCCGGCATCGCCCTCTACAACGTTGACAGCTACGATTGGGCTCCCCAGGCGAGCGCGAGCTCAGTGGAGAAAAAAGTGCTCAGCCAGGTTCGCCCAGGTTCGATTATCCTGATGCACGACGCATACCAGCACACAGCCGATGCCCTCCCGCACATTATTGACCAGCTGCGGGCCAGGGGAGACCAGGTACGCTTCGTCACCATAACCCAGCTCACCGGCGAATACCCCCGGGCCGGCGACGTCTACTACTCCCGCACCAATATCCTGCGCATGTGAACATCCTACAATCTACGCTGGTAGCTTCCACTCTGGTCTATGCCGAGACCAGAGTAGTGCTATGAAAGCTCTCATGCCCAAACAGACTTTCGCCTGGTGCAGAAGCGTCACCCTTAAGGGTGTAGACCCAAGAAAACCAGGGTTTAATCAGGGGGTTTACCGGATAGGCCAGCGGCTCAAGCTCTGCTGTAATGGAAGAAGGTTGAGGGGAAAGTATCCTGCTCTACGACTTCTTGAGACGAGATCCACCTTCCCGGGAGCTGGCAGCTAGCTAACAGCAGTTGCGGGAAAGGTGAAAACAATGAAGTGGGCACTGAACGATTTGAAAGCCAATAAGGGCATTTGGGCCGGTGTATTGCTGGTACTGGTAGTTACGCAGACACTCTTGTGCGCTATGGGTGTGAGTCTCGGGGTCGACAACTACTATGTCGGCCTTTCCAAGCAGACCAGAGATACTGCCAAAAGTCTCGGCTCTGGTCTGAGCTTGGTCTACTTCACGGCCATTGTCATGGGCTGTCTGGTGATTATGCAGACCCTCCAGGCTTCGATTCGGCAGCGGCGGCAGGGGTTGGCGCTCTTGTCTCTGCTGGGTGCCACGCCAGGCCAGATCTTGTTCTGTACCGCAGTGCAGGTCCTCGCCTTGGCGCTGATAGCCTCCCTGATTGCTGTGGCCTTAGCACCCCTGCTCGCTCCTCAAATACTGGGCTTCTATGTCCGGAGCCTGCAGATTTACAGGCCCTTTGACTTTGTTTGGGACAACTTTCTCCGATCAGCACTCATAGGTCTGGGGGTCGGGATTGGCGCTGCACTGGTGGCCACCCGCCTGACGCTGCGGGAGCTGAAAACTGTGTCTCCTATCCAGGCGCTGGGGCGAGCCCAGGGGATGAGCCCATATCGAACGCCCGGCATGGTCGAGGCAAGTCCTTATTCCTCGCGGCCATGGTCGTTCTACTGCTGCCGCTCGCTTCCAACATTTACCTGGCTGGCTCCCATCTCAAAACTATGAGCCGGGAGCAGATTATGGGAGTCCTCAGCACTACGGGTAGCGGGCCTCTGCTGGGAATTATCCTCATACTCGTCGCCCTAGCCCGTTCAGGAGGGACCATTATCGGCTGGGTTACGAGGCTGTGGACTGGCTTGGTTCCGTCCTCGGCTTCGGCTTGGAAGATAGCCCGGTCGCAGGCCATCGCCAGGAGCCGGGGCAAGGCATTTGGCAGCACTATCATCTCCCTAACGGCCTGCCTGTTCTTCCTCGGCGGCCTGCTGACAGCGGGCCAGACTAGTTCCGCCGCCATGCGCGCTGTGCCACAGTTGGAAAAAGTTTCATCGGGTGGGCCCCTGGAGATCCTCTCTGGCTTTGGAGCCGCCCTGCTCATCGCCTTGATCGGAGCGGTTGCCAGTTTCGCCATCTCAGCTCAAGAGCGCAAGCTAGACCTGGCTTTACTCGATGTAGCCGGTGCCGGCCCTGAGCAACTCTCATCTATATCCGCTCTTGACGGTGTCATCCTGATGACGACAGGCATTCTCGTAGCAGCTGGCTCAACGCTGATAGTCGGCGCCGCCACAGCCGTAGCCTACTGGCCCCTCTCCAAAACGCTGCCGCTAGTATTCCCCTGGCAGCTCTTCCTCGAACTGGGTCTGCCCATCATCATGATTGGCGCGTCCGCCACCCTCCTGACCGCCCGTTCTGCGTCGCGTGAACCAGCTATCGCCACCATCCAGAGTGCCATCGGCGAATAGGGCAAAGTCTTATGTAGATGGCTTATATACCAAGAAGTGCTGCACCTTCCAGAGCGCAACAATGATAAGGATTACCATGGCTCGACCAACCAGTAAGAACGACCTTATTAAGGACAGTACGGACACCTACTGCAAGCTTATGGAGCTGCTTGACTCACTGTCGGATGAAGAGCGAATCGGCAACTTTGCCTTTGCCCTTGACAAGGAGAAGGGAGCCCATTGGGCCCGTGATAAGAACGTCAAGGATGTCCTCATTCACCTTCACGAATGGCATCTGTTGCTTCTGCGCTGGGTCGAGGCCAACCTGCAGGGCAAGCAGCAGAACTTTTTGCCAGAAGGCTATAACTGGCGTAATTATGGCGATATGAATGTTGAGCTGCGCGACAAGCACCAGCAGACATCATACGAAACTGCGCTCGCCTTGCTCAGCAAATCACATGAACAGGTCGTGGCCCTAGCTGAATCATTCAGCAACGAGGAACTCTTCTCTAAAGGAGTCTTCCCTTGGACCGGCGGCTCGACTTTGGGTTCGTACTTCGTCTCCTCAACTTCAAGCCACTATGAATGGGCTCTCAAGAAGATTCGCAAGTATAAGAAAATGCGTGAATAACAGATTACGATAAACACCTCGCACCAAGTTCTGGACATAGGCAGTGCTCGCTACGATAGGTCAACTGTGTTCAGCTTGCGCTATACCGCAAAATTCCCGCTATTGTTGCTCTTGTGCATAGTCCTTTTGCCTGAGGAGTTTGTCTTGCCTCTAGCCCGCAATTTCGCCGGCATGATCGAACCTACTGGTAAGCTGTGCCGGTCCGGACCTGAGTGGTCACATATTTGGACGCAAAGTTGGCAAAATTGCCGCAATACTGTACTCTGGCATCTATATCTGCGAGGTGCAAAACGTTCCTTGCAAGGCCTCTGGCGTGGGGGGGGGCTTAATCCATCCGAATAGAATGGAATTCTATCATGACGGACGATGAGCTCAAGGCTGCGGCCTACGAGAAAAAGCGTAAGCAGAAAATTCTTCGACGGATAATTCTCATTGGCGGCGGCATACTGGTGTTTATAGTCGGCAACTGGTCTTGGCTGATGAGCCTTATATAGTAACTATTTCGCGCAGAGCAATAGAGCATGAATCTTTCCCCCGCCTGCGGACGGGAAGTCTGCCTATCTATTGCGATCGCAGAACGCCTGATCGGAGCCGATAAGGCCGCTCCGTCGTCGGCTTTGGGCAACTCGATTAGATACCAGGATTATGCAGTGCCATATTTTGGGGGCAGCTGTATGTCCGCCACTGAAAAGCACACGCATTTGAGGAGGTCACCAGAGTGACTGATTATGCCATCAGAGCTGAGGGAATAACCGTGCAATACGGCGACTTCAAAGCGCTCAATGACTTAACGTTTTTTGCTGAAACCGGCAAGATTATCGGCTTGCTCGGTCCCAACGGGGCCGGGAAATCCACCTTCGTCGACACGGTCATCGGGGCCAGAAAAGCGGCCCAGGGCAGCATCCGCACCCTGAGCTTTGACCCCATAGCCCAGGCTAAAGAGCTTCGCCCCAACATCGGCATTGTCCTGCAAAGTGCCGGTTTCCCTACTGGCATGAAGGTCAAGGACATCCTCTTCAGCTGGAGACGCTACATTCCGGGCATGACCAAGGACGATGTCTTGGGCATTGCGAAACAGGTGAATTTGGCGTATCTGATGGATCGGCCGCTCAGCTCCCTGTCTGGCGGTGAGAGCCGCAGGGTCGATATTGCGATTGCCCTCTACGGCAACCCCAAGCTGATTGTTCTGGACGAACCCACGACAGGCCTTGACCCTATCTCCCGGGAGAACGTGTGGGACATTATTCGCCAGCAGCGCGACCACGGTTCCACAGTGCTGCTGACCACCCATTACCTGGATGAGGTCGAAGCCCTGTCTGATTCGGTCAGCGTTATCAATCATGGCCATATCACTGCTACAGGCACAGTTGAGCAATTAGCTGTCTCGGTCCCCGCCCCGAGGTTGAGTTCTGTGTCAGCTCAGCCGGAAATCTTACAAGCGCTCACACAGCTGCTGCCTCCGGAAAGTAACCCCGGATACCAGCAGAATCGCCTGGAATGGCTCTCGCACAATCCTGCCAGCGATATGGCCGCGATCTACCGCGCCTGCTTTGAACAGCACTGGGAAATATCGGATATCCGCGTAGAAAAACCGTCGCTCCGGGCAGCCTATTCATCGTTAGTTGAGGAGCAAGACAAGCCGTCTCTTGTAAAGGATGAACACCAATGAAACACACTATTCTTCCCCAATTTTACTTGCAGACCTTAAGTTTTCTGCGCAATTCCAAATCGGTGTTCTTCACGCTGGCCTTCCCTGTAGTGCTTGCCCTCTTGTTCGGCCTGGCATACAAGGATGAGAAGCTTCCGCTCGGCGGTGGTGGGCAAGCCTCTTTCCGCAGCTGGATGATCCTAGGACTGACGGCCTACGTGGTTCTCATGGGCGGATTCATCAAGGTTGCTGGCGATATAGCCTCGCAGAGGGACTCCGGCCTACTCAAGCGCATCAGGCTCAGGGGCGAATCCGACGGAGCGGTGCTCTTGGGATATGCCCTGTCAGGCCTCGTTATTGCCCTGGTTTGCCAGGCTATTCTACTCCTGGCCGCCGTGCTCTTTCTTGGAATTAAGGCTCCTGTAAACCTTCCGGGCACCATCCTGGTGGCGGTTTTCGGGGCAGTACTCTGCGTGGTTATCGGCGTGGCGTATTCCTCCTTTATCCCCTCAGCGGACGCTTCTCAGATGATGCTGCTGGTACCCACGCTCATCCTCATGTTCCTGTCCGGCGTATTTACACCCTCCTGGATTATCCCCTCATCCTTGCGTACGATCAGTCAGATTTTCCCGGTCGGCTACTTGGCTGACGCTATGCGCTCCATGTGGCTGGGGGAGGATTTCGTTCATACCTCTATGCAGACCAACGGTATGACCTTGGGCAGTCATCAGGGGTTGAGTATCCTAGTTGCTCCTGGTTTGTGGGTGTGCGTGACCTGGTTAGTCGTATCAATCTTCGTGGCCTTGAAACTCTTCCGCTGGGACGTGCGAGATGGCCGCTGACCTGTGTGCTAACGCATCTGGGGCTGTCTGGGGAGGGGATTGCTCGCCTTACTGACAGCTCCAGATTCCTGGCTCTTACGGTCAGCCCAATCCTGTTGTCGTACTGTGCTCGTCCAAGGTTGACTGGTATGGGGGCACTCATTCAGTCAAAAATTTGGCCTACTCAATCGGTTCTGCCGAGCTGGCTGAAAGTTCCTCCGATTCGGCGGCACCCCTGGCGTGCATATGTAGGCCGCGAACTCGACACGCCAAGTTGCGGGTATAGGCAGTGCTCGCTATGATATATAAATTGTGTTCAGCTTGCGCTGAAACGCAGTATTCCCGCGTAGCTCAGTTGGCAGAGCGTCTGACTGTTAATCAGAATGTCGCTGGTTCAAGCCCAGCCGCGGGAGCTGGAAAGCCATCGGTTATGCGGTGGCTTTTTTCATAATTAGCCTGTGACTTCTATCACTTCTCAGCTCAATCCCATGGCTTTCTCAGCTCTTTTGTAATAGGCTTAGGGGTAAGTCTTGTGCACTGTTGAAGACGACAGCGTGGCGAGACAGCTTCAAGCAGATTGGCATGATGCCATCTGCTCATGTATAGGAGGTTACATATGGCCAATGCAACAGGTGCCGCAGGCAAAATTAATGCTGGCGACGCAGTCTTGCGCGTTCTTGAGCAGTGGGGAGTGCCCCGCATTTACGGCCTTCCAGGCGGCTCTTTCGATTCGATGATGAATGCCATCCACGACGAGCGTGAACGCATTGACTTCATTCAAGTACGTCACGAGGAGGCGGGCGCTCTCGCTGCCGCCGCTGAGGCGAAGCTCACCGGCCGTATCGGTGTCTGCTTTGGCTCGTCAGGCCCAGGTGCTGCCCATCTACTCAACGGCCTCTACGATGCCAGGGAAGATGCTGTGCCTGTGCTCGCTCTGGTCGGCGAAGTGCCCCAGCAGTTCATGAATATGGACTACTTCCAGGCCATGGACGAAGTGCCCATGTTTACCGACGTAGCTGTCTTCAACAAGTGCGCAACGGACGCGCAAGGCTTGCCAGCCCTGATTGATGAAGCTATCCGCCGCGCCTACAAGTTCAAGGGCGTGTCAGTTGTGATCATCCCCAAGGATCTGGCTTGGGCTGAAATTGACGACCGTCCAGTGGCTTCAGCTAAGAACTTCCGCGAGCCCATCCCAACTCCTCCTCACGAGGATCTGGTCCAGGAAGCGGTCAAGCTCATCCAGTCTGCTGAGCGCCCCCTGCTCTACTTCGGCGTGGGTGCTAAGGATGCTCACGACGAGCTCATCCAGATGTCGGAAAAGTTCAAGATGCCGCTTACTTCCACCTTCATTGGTAAGGGCATTGTCGAAGACGACTACCCGGCATACTTGCAGTCGGCCGGGCGTGTCGCCACTAAGACAGCGACCGAGGCCCAGTACACCTGCGACCTCATGATTTGGGTGGGTTCCGACAACCCCTTCGGCTCCCAGTTCGTGGCTCCCTATACCAAGATTATTCAGATTGACAACGACGGTTCCAAGCTCGGTAAGCGCTTTGAGCCCGAAGTCGCTGTTGCCATCCAGGCCGACGCTAAGCTCACCCTCCAGGCGATGTTGGATGCTGGACAGGAGCAGGAGTCCAACGCCTTCTACCGGGCCTGCATCAAGAGCAAGCAGAACTGGCAGGAGTGGATCGACTCCTTCAAGGATGACGATTCCACACCTCTGCGCCCTGAGCCTGTGTTTAACATTCTCAACGAGCAGTTAGAGGACACGGACATTCTGGTTCCCGATGTTGGCAACGTGGATATTAACTTCCTGCGTCTGTCCAAGATCAAGCCATCAAATAAGTGGTGCGTTTCCGGCAAGCACGCCACCATGGGCTTCGCAGTGCCGGGCGCTCTCGCCGCTAAGCTGGAGTACCCGCAGTCCACGGTGTACTCCCTGTCTGGCGACGGCGGTTTCGCTATGCTGAGCGAGGAGATTTTGGCCCAGCTCAAGTACCATGCACCAGTCATCAATGTGGTCTTCTCCAATGAGTCTCTGGGCTTCATCGAGGCAGAGCAGTTGGATGATTCCCACCAGCCCCTTTCAGGCGTTGACCTGCCCGACACGGATTGGGCCAAGGTCGCTGAAGGTTATGGTGCTGTCGGCTATACCGTGCGCACGATTGACGACGCTCGCAAGGCCTTTGCGGCTGCCAAGCAGGCTGACCGGGCTTCGGTCATCGACGTCAAGCTCACCCGTGAGCGTCCGCTCGACACCCGCTACATGCGCTTCCCTGAGACCTGCAAGGATCCTGAGCAAGTTAAGGAGTTCCAGGACCGTCTCAAGGCTGCTTCCTTGAAGTCTCTGCGCTACTTCATGGAGCAAGAGAGCAAGTAGTCGTAAACCAGCCTCCCTGGTGTGAGTACCTGCTGGGGAAGTAACAGCGTGCAATCCCGTTTGTGAGAGTATCTTCTCGCAAACGGGATTGTGCATAAGTAGGCCTTTTGTTAACAGCATCGGGCACATTCGACCACATTGGTCCTGCAAGTAGCTTTTGAGACGTCTCCCGAGCCAGAATGGAACCATGCTAGCAGCCGCTAGTGTGTTCAAAGGGAAGAAGGTCTCTTATGGATATGTTTGATCGACAACGGGCTCAACAGTACCGGCAGCACGAGCATCTCAAGCGTGCTTCCCAACGCCGCCGTAGGCAGGGTCAGTGGCAGTTGATTGCTGCAGCTTTTTTGACACTCCTGCTCCTGCTGCTGGGACCATTGAGCTTGAGTGGTCCGCCTCGTGCATTTGCTCGTGCTGCGGGACAACCCTCCCAAGGGCCAGCCTCTTCAGCTCTTTCGCAGTGCGGTCCGGCTTGGCTGTGGCCTCTACGCGGGAATGCCGGCTCAGCTCCGAAGGTTACTGAAAGCTTTCAGAACCCTGCGCAACCTTGGATGCAGGGGCACAGGGGAGTGGATTTGCAGGCGCATACGGGCCAGGAAATCTTCGCTCCTGCGGCCGGCAAGGTCTCTTTCGCGGGCAAGGTCGCCGGTAAAGATGTGGTGAGTTTCCAGGTTGGTCGCCTGACTAGCACCTTTGAACCAGCTGTGGCCACTCTTGCTGTAGGCGAGCAGGTGGAGTCCGGCCAAATCATTGCGCATGTAGGGGGAGGATCAGACCACTGCCAGGACCAGTGCATGCACTGGGGGGTTAAAGCGGGCAGTAAGACCTACCGTAATCCCTTGTCACAGGTGCACCCGCATAAAATCGTCCTGAAACCACAAGCGCCGTAAACCACTAAACAGTGGTCTTACAATCCTGCATCAGCCGGTCTGATATAACCGGGATCGATGAGTGCACTTTTCAGGTTGGAAGCTGAGACGGCCGTCAGAGGTTGAACCAGGTTCTGGATTCGCCGCCCCTGTAGTTCACGGCTGGCAATATTGGCCTGCCCTTTCAGCTCTTGCCCTTGGTTGAAAGATGCACAAATTGTAGCCAGTTCTTTTGCTAGGCCAAGCCGGTCTTCCAGGGCTGTCATCCACTGCTGGCCGTCAACCACATGCGGCAGGTTGTCAATGTAGGATCCGTAACCAGTGACAATGGGCCAATGAGCGGCGGCTGACTGCTGGTCCGACTCGCTTGATCCCTGGGAGCTACCCTCATTGCTGCTACCATTGCTGCTGTCTGAGCCTGGCGAGGCCTGCGATGCGCGCGGTCGGGGGACTGACCGCCTCTGTACATCTTTCTTACCCGTCATGTTGCCTACAATTGAGCCGATGGAGATTTCTGGATTGATGTCGGCTGACGACCCCTTGTAGCCCAAAGACCCCAGGGCAGTAGTAACTCCAGCGGCAATAAAGTCGTTCGAGGCGATGATCCCATCCACTCGGGTGATGTCGTCTTTGTTTGATTTTGATCCGTAGCTCAACCGCTTGTTGAGCTCTTGAACCGTTGCCGAGGTGTCGGAACCGGGGTCAAAAGCCACTGCTGACCAGCTGTCCAGGTTGCTGGTTGTATTGAGCAGGCCAGAAGGGCTCACTGCACGTCCGTCTTGGAAGTAGGGGGAGAGCACCTGCCACATGCCCTTGAAAATTTCTTGGGCACTCGTGCTGTCTGCAAGCAGAGGCGAAGCGGTCTCGTCATTGCTCTTAGGGAAGTCAGTTGGAATCAGCACTTCAATATAGCGTGGGTTGTCTTTACTGGCTTTGTCAAGCTCAAGCTTGTTGACCAGCTGTTGTGCCTGTATCTGCCCTATGCGCTCCGGGTCAGACATCGTAACGAGCAGGTTGGGGGTCAGTTCGCGCATATCGTTAGAAAGGAGGACGACATGCATACCATTTTTTTGTGCAAGTTCTAGGGCTTTCAAAAGTCTCTGATATGCTGCCACCTCTTGCTCAGCAGCACTCTGCTTGCTTGCAGAACCCTTCTGGCGGGTGTCCTCGGATGTTTCGCTGTGGTCTAAAGAGTCAGACTGGCTTGTAGCATCGCTGTCTGTAGTCAGGCGCATGGGATGACTCACATAATCGCCGTACTGCCTGCTGACGCTGGACGTATCGACTACCGGAGCCACAAGCAAACTCGTCGCTTGAGCTGATGTGTCGCCCTTGGCATTCGTAGCAACATGTGAGACGACGTAATCCTGCACCTGCTGGCTCTGCTTGTCGAGGCTTTTTGCTGACTCTTGGGTAATGTGATTTTGAGAAAACCCTTGGGAGAGTAAGGCTTCTTCCAATTCAGGAGGGAAGGCGGCCCACTTGTTCAAGGGCGTGTGCTGGGAGAGGGTAATACCGTCTGAAGGAGTAAATATAGCCACATTGCCCAGCACCGGTTTGGCCGTAGCTGTTGAACTGCTGGTAGCAGGAGAGGAGGGAGGGGTACTGGCACATGAGCTCAGGACCACGGTCAAACACCAGGCCAGAGCTATGCCCATACCTCGGACGATGCTTGAGTATTGACGCTTCACCCTTGCTCCTTGTGTAACGGGGTTATACCTGGTAAAACCAGCGGCCTCACAGTTTCCCATTGTATGGCGACTTACCCACATACGCACACCACCGGCTACAAAAGATGTGTACAAGCGCTCTCTTGGAGCATACTGGCCTCTAGTTGCCTACTACCGGTCGGGTATTGGCCGGTAGCCTGAAGACAGGAGCGAGCCCTATGTATGAAAACGTTGGCAGTGGTATCCGCTATGAACCTTTACTCACTGACTGCCAGCAAGATTTCGGCAGTTGGGCTTCTGGACACCAAGCCAGGAGCGGTATGGCCGCAGACGATCCTGCTGTCCTGCGCATGGGCCTATCGCTGGGCAGCACAGGCTTTCGCGTGCCAGTACGATACATCGATGCCCGACTGGTTCAAGCCCGAGCCAACACTGAAGCAGTCGGGCACCTGGCGCAGTCGCTTTCATCCTTATCTTGCCGGGCTTTTGACGTTATGCGAGGACACTTGCGCCCTGAGCTCTTGCGGGGGCAAGTCACACCGGTGTGTATTGATCGCCTCAGACTGGCTGGCCGCATTTTAGAGGGGTCTGGTTTCGGTGTAGTGAACCATAGTGACACGACTCGCTCGTATCCGCCGGTGTTTCCGACTGATATTGAGATGTTTCTCCTCAACGAGGCAAAGATTGAATCCGTGGTCTCTCTCATGCTCATGAACGAGCGCTATCAAGCCAATCTGACCCTAGAAGTGCAAGGGAGCGTCTGGGTCTGTTCCTTCTTGGATGTCGGCTGAGCTCTTCCATTTGACGGGCCCAACTCATATAGTTGAAGATATGTTGCGCGAATACACAGTCGAGAACATGCATCCGACGACCGATGCAGATACTATCTACTCCCTACTAGCCCACCGAACAGAACGTGATCCGCAGGATTTGATTGCCCAATGGCAGGATCCCGCTACCCGTTCTTGGCACGATGTCACTGCAGGACAGATGAACGACAGGGTTCGTCAGGTAGCCAAAGGGCTTTTAGCGCTCGGCGTGCACAAGGGTTCTATGGTGGTCATCTATTCGGCCACCTGCTACGACTGGGGTGTTACAGATTTTGCTTGCGCTGCGATCGGCGCGGTTTCAGTGCCTATTTACGAGACCGACTCCAGCAGGCAGGCCGAGGCCATTGTTAAAGATGTCGACTGCCTCATTGCTTTTGCAGGTGATGCGGAACACGCCCAAGTGCTTGAGCAACTGCGCGACGAGCTGCCCGATGTAAAATATGTCTTTAATTACGAGGCAGAGGGCCTGAACGCTGTCTGCGATTTTGGCCAGTCTATTACGGACGAGCAGTTGGACGCGGCCATTGCACAAGTGAGTGCTGACGATCTGGCGACGATTGTCTATACTTCTGGCTCTACGGGCAAGCCCAAGGGTGTCATGCTTTCGAGCCGCAACTTTACGCATATTGTGTTCGCCGGCTGGGAAGTGCTCTACCACATGTTGGCAGCCCCCACTCGGCTCATGCTCTTCTTGCCGCTGGCTCACTGCTTCGCGCGCTACATACAGTATGTGGCTGTTGGCGCTCAGGGTGTCGTGGGCTATGTTTCAACAACCAAGCACCTGCTCGCCGACTTGCGCTCGTTCAGGCCGACATACTTATTGGCCGTGCCTCGTGTGTTTGAGAAGGTGTATAATGCCGCTTCTCAAAAGGCTGGTGCTGGTGTCGCTGGCCGCATTTTTGCCGGAGCATTTAAGCATTTTGTGCAGTGGTCTCAAGACGAGCAGGAAGGCAAGGGGCACTCGCTTTCGGCTCGCATGCACCACTCCTTCTATATGAGGGCTGTGGGTAATTCCATCATGTCGGCTCTGGGCTCGAACTTGAGCTACTTAGCTTGCGGCGGCGCTCCGATGAACACCGAGCTGGCTCACTTCTTCAACGGCATAGACGGCCTGACCTTCATCCAAGGTTATGGCATGACGGAAACAGCTGCCCCCTGCTGTGTCAATTTTGAAGACGCGAACGAGGTCGGATCGGTCGGCCGTCCTGGCCCCGGCATCCAAGTGCGGTTGAGTTCCGACAACGAGTTGCTAGTCAAAGGACCGTGCGTGTTCTTGGGCTACTACCAAAATCCTGAATTGGACAAGACGGTTTTGGAGCCAGATGGCTGGCTGCACAGCGGCGACCTGGCGCAAATTGACGACAATGGTTTCGTCTTTATCACTGGCCGCAAGAAGGATGTCATCATCACGGCTGGCGGCAAGAATGTCTCTCCAGCTCCTATGGAAGAGACCATTTGCACCTGCCCGATTGTCTCTCATGCGGTCGTGGTAGGCGATGGCAAGCCCTTCATTAGTGCGGTCATTACGCTCGATACCGAAATGCTGGGCTCCTGGCTCGATTCCCAACACTTAGAAGCGCACATGAGCCTAGAGCAGGCAACCCAAAACGATGCCGTTCGCGCTTTCATCCAACAGTATGTCGATCAGGCGAACAGCAATGTTTCGCGGGCTGAGTCAGTGCGTAAGTTCATCATTCTCGATGAGGATTTCTCCGAAGAAGACGGCACTATGACGCCCAGCATGAAAGTCGTTCGTCCCAAGGTTTTGGACCGGTATGCCGAAATTATTGACCGCGTGCTCTACGCTCCCAAGGCCGGTTCCATCAAACCCGCTGCTCCTGCCACCAAACTGCGCAAACCCCCGGAGTCTGTCAACCCGATTTTGAATAAGGCCAAGACGAGTGTGACTGATTCTTTGGCATCGATGAGCGAAAAATTGCGGGAAGCGACGTCGAGCGACCCCGAAGATGTGCGCGACGATGAGAGCCAAAACGACGACACTGATTCAAGTTCCCAGCAGTAGACGAAGGAGTAGTAGCACCTGTGACCATCCGTCAAATACGCGTAGTACCCGATCCAGTACTCAGGACACCCTGCGAACCGGTGAAGACCATTACTCCGGCTATTCGCCAGCTAGTTACTGATCTGGTTGACACGGTGAACGACCCAGGGCGCGCGGGCTTATCTGCTAATCAGATTGGCGTGTCTTTGCGCGTGTTTTCCTACAATATCGGCGGCAAACTGGGCTATGTGATCAACCCGGTGATAGTGGAAACCTCAGGTGAGCAGTATGGAGACGAGGGATGCCTCTCCCTGCCGAACTTGTGGTATCCCACCAGGCGAGCTGACTATGCCAAGGTGCGGGGTATCAATCTCGATCAGCAGGAGATTACGCTTGAAGGCCGGGGAGTTATGGGCCGAATGCTCCAGCACGAGTGCGACCACCTTGACGGGCACGTGTACATTGACCGTCTGGAAAAAGATGCTCGTCGCCAGGCTATGCGCCTGTTGAGAGCCCAAGCCTAGTTCGCAGGTAGCTCTTGCAGCGATTATGAGGCCCGCCCAGCAATGAGCGGGCCTCATGCTATTCTTAAAAGCGCATGCTACTTTTGCTCTGTTCGCTGTCACGGGTGTGCAGGGCTAAGTGTTTTATTAGCAACCCAGCGTGCAAATACGCGTCATGTCCGCGACGCCCTGTGTCGGTCGGCTTATCAGAGCTGCACGCAGGCGCACATGGCCAGGCAAGAACCGACTAGAAAGGTATTACTATGGCACAGATTACGATGAGCGAGATGCTCAAGTCTGGCGTTCACTTCGGACATCAGACCCGCCGCTGGAACCCCAAGATGAAGCAGTACATCTTGATGGAGCGCAATGGCATCCACATTATTGATCTGTTCAAGACCCTTGGGCTCATTGACCAGGCCTATGACTTTATTAAGCAGACGGTGGCTCACAACGGCACTATCCTCTTCGTGGGTACCAAGAAGCAGGCCCAGGAAGCGATTAAGACTCAGGCCACTCGCGTTAACATGCCCTACGTGTGCGAGCGTTGGCTCGGTGGTATGCTCACCAACTTCCAGACCGTTAGCAAGCGTGTTGATCGCTTGAAGGAACTGGAAGAGATGGACTTCTCCGATGTTCGCGGCTCTGGTTTGACCAAGAAGGAGCTCCTGCTCTTAAGCCGTGAGAAGGATAAGCTGGAGCGTCAGCTCGGCGGTATCCGCAACATGAACCGCACCCCATCAGCTCTCTTTGTGGTCGATATCAACAAGGAAGCGCTGGCAGTTGAGGAAGCACGCAAGCTGCAGATTCCCGTCGTCGCTCTGGTTGACACCAACACTGATCCAGAGAAGGTAACCTACCCAATCCCCGCCAACGACGATGCTATTCGTGGCGTAGATCTGCTGACCAGCCTCATGGCCGATGCCGTAGCTGATGGCCTCCTGGAGCGTTCCAACAAGGCTGCAAAGGCTCAGGAGAGCTCCGACCAGCCGATGGCTGAGTGGGAGAAGGACCTTCTGGAGAAGAAGGAAGACGAAGGTCAGTCAGCTGATCAGTCGGCGACCTCGGCCGAGTCCGAGCAGCCTGCACCTGCGGCCGAATCCGACGAAGCTAAGTAATTTCTGTTGTGGGCATAAGGACAGGGAATAGAAACAGCTAGCTTTCTGTTCTACCATTGCCCACCAAATAGAGGAGATAAGATGGCAACAATCACTGCTGCACTTATTAAAGAACTGCGCGACCAGACCGGCGCTGGCATGATGGATGTAAAGAAGGCGCTGACTGAGGCCGACGGTGATGTGGATCGCGCCAAGGAAATCATCCGCGCCAAGGGTATTCAGGCGGCAGGTGCTCGTGAGGGTCGCAAGGCCCAAGAAGGCCTCATCGCTTCTACTGTGGTTGACGGCGGACAAGGCCAGATTGGCTATGCCATCGAGCTCAATTCTGAGACCGACTTCGTAGCCAAGACTCCGCAATTCGTTGAGTTTGGCGAAGAAGTGGTTGCTGACGTGGCTAAGGCCGGCGCCAGCACTGCTCAGGAGGCAGAGCAGGCAGCGTCCAAGTCGGGCACCGTTCATGAGACTGTGGAAGAGGCTGCGGCACTCTTCCACGAGCACGTGAAGGTCGGCCAGTACGCTAAGGTCGAAGGCCCTCATGTCGAGATCTATGCTCACCGCAAGTCTGTAGAAATGCCACCTTCGATCGTGGCTATGATCGCTACCGACGAAGCAGGGGCGTCTGTCGCTCACGAGGCTGCACTGCAGATTTCTGCTATGAGCCCCCAGTGGCTCACCCGCGAAGACGTGCCAGAAGACGTGGTAGAGTCCGAGCGTCGAGTTGCTACGGAGAAGTCCCAGGCTGAAGGCAAGCCTGAGCAGATCATCCCGAAGATAGTAGAGGGCCGTTTGAATGCTTTCTACAAGGAGACTGTGCTCTTAGAGCAGCAGTATGTCAAGGATCCTTCCCAGACGGTAGGAGATCTGTTCAAGAAGGCCGGCGGCCAGGCTTTGGCTTTCGCTCGCCTAGAAGTGGGCAAGGGCGAAGAGTGAGAGCTGAGTAAGCACTAGTCTTCAGTTAAGAGGCCATTTCATCTTCGGATGAAGTGGCCTCTTGCTTATTCCGAGAGCTTTCATCTTGTCTCAGTTCACAGATAATCTGGAAGGCGGGCAAGTTGCAAGAAAGCTGCTTCCCATTTAGGCAAGAAAGGCTGTATATGACCTGCTGCGACTCGCAAGACAATCCGGCAACAGTAAGTAACCGACGGGTACTGCTTAAACTTTCAGGCGAAGCCTTTGGCGGCGGAGCCGTTGGTGTTGATGTGAGTGTTGTTCAGCGTATTGCCTTGGAAATTCAAGCTGCAGTGCAAGACGGTGTGCAAGTTGCAATTGTAGTGGGCGGCGGTAATTTCTTCCGGGGAGCTGAACTCAGTCAGGCTGGCATTGAGCGTTCGCGTGGCGACTATATGGGTATGCTGGGCACGGTGATGAATTGCTTGGCTTTGCAAGACTTTCTTGAGCAAGCCGGTCAGGCCACTCGCGTACAGACCGCTATTACCATGGGTCAGGTTGCTGAGCCGTATATCCCGCTCAAGGCCATCCGCCATTTGGAGAAGGGGCGTGTTGTTATTTTCGGCGCTGGTGCCGGACTGCCATACTTCTCAACCGATACCGTATCTATTCAACGAGCCCTGGAAATTCACTGCAGCGAAGTGCTCATGGGCAAAAACGGTGTAGATGGCATCTACACGGCCGACCCGCGTAAGGATCCACAAGCCCAGATGTTCACCCAGCTGAGCTACAATCGGGCGCTCGTAGACAACCTCGCTGTCATGGATGCCTCGGCACTCTCGATGGCCCGCGATAACGCCATGCCCATTCGTGTCTTCGGACTCGAGGGAGCAGGCAATGTAACCCGTACACTCAAAGGCGAGAAACTGGGCACGGTGGTCTGCGCTCAAGAATCCGTCACCCGCTAGCCCAAGTGCTAGCACACATAGTTGTAGACACGTCAGTTTAAGGAGCACAAGATGGCAAGCGTTGTGGAACAAGCACAAGCACAGATGGAAAAGACACTAGAATCCACCAAAGAGAACTTCTCCGGTATCCGTACCGGTCGGGCCAACCCCTCTTTGCTCAACGATATTGTCGTTGATTATTACGGCGCACCAACTCCGATTAAGTCACTGGCCACCATTGCAGTTCCAGAGCCCCGCACCCTGGCAGTGACCCCATTCGACATCTCACAGGCTGCGGCCGTGGAAAAGGCTATCCGCGACTCTGACCTGGGAGTGAACCCCAACCGCGACGGCAAGGTGATTCGCGTCACGATGCCTGAGCTGACTGAGGAACGCCGCAAAGACTACGTCAAGATTGCGAAGACGAAGGCCGAAGATGGCAAGGTAGCCTTGCGCAATATTCGGCGTAAGGCCAAGGAGAGCATCGAAGCCTCAGTAAAAGACGGCGACTTGGGCGAGGATGAGGGCGAGCGTCTGCAAAAGGAGCTCGACAACCTGACTAAGCAGAAGAGCACCGAGATTGATCAGCTGCTGGAGAGTAAGCAGAAGGAAATTCTGGAAGTCTGATTCGAGCCAGCTGTGCCCGAACCTGTGGGCTGAAGGAGATTATGAAGCAGTCGCAGTCAGACGACGCGAGTCAAACTATTGATGCCATCAACCAGCGAACTGGACGCAACATGCCACAGGCTGTGGCTACTGGCGCCCTGCTGGTTGCTGTCATCCTCGCTTGCGTGCTTATTCGACCAGACGCATTTATGCTGCTGATCGTGTTCTTTATGACCCTGGGCCTGTGGGAGTTGCGAGTTGATTTTGCCACGGCAGACATTCACATCCCGATCGTGGCATTGTGGATTTGCTCGGCTGCGACTATGCTCCTCATGTTCTACGGGTCAGACCACCTGTCTTACATGTTTGCGGCCCTGTTGGCCACCCTGGTGCTGGTAGCTATTGCAGCTAGTTTCCAGGGCGGTGGCAGCAGCAGCCTGCGCCGTGCTGTCGCCCATAAGCTCAAGCTAGGCAGTGAATCCGACCTGGCCGGGCAGGCGAGCCAGGCGCAGGGGAGTCTCTCGGAGCGGATTCTCGGCAAATATACGAATGTGGCTGTGTCCATGCTCACTGTCGTGTACATTACTATGCTGGCTTGCTTTATAGTGCTGCCTACTACCTTTGGTGGCCATCCCGTTGCCCACGCCATGATTGCCGTCTTTTTACCAGCGGTTTCAGATATTGGGGGGCTTTTCTTCGGTGCTTGGTTTGGTAAGCACAAGCTTTCACCACGCATTTCTCCCAAGAAATCAGTAGAGGGCCTGGCAGGTTCTATGCTGATGTGCATACTCGCAGCCTTCGCCATCTTTGCTGCCACGTACCCGCGTGAGCAATGGCAGCAGATATGGTGGGTAGCTCTCGTTTTGGGAGCGACCGTGGGAGTAACCGGTACTTTCGGAGACCTGAGTGCATCATTGATTAAGCGAGATTTAGGCATTAAAGACATGGGACATCTACTCAAGGGCCACGGGGGAGTGCTGGATCGAGTTGATTCCATACTCATGTCAGCCCCCTTTATCACCTGTATCTTGTGGGTGACCGGTCTCTAAGGCCAAGCAGAGGCGCCCGTAGGGTAGAGTACAAGTTTTGCTGAGAAGAGGATAATAGGTTGAGTACGCAGGAATCACAGCCCGAGAGCGGCATTACACCGGGAGCCCACCTGGGCGGTTTTCGTGATGTCTTGGCTCCAGACCACGCCCGCCGGGGCAAGCCTCCCCTTCATCTGGTCGATATGAGCACTGACGAGCGGATTGCTCGCGCCCAGGAGCTGGGGCTGCCCAAGTTCCGCGTGAACCAGCTGGCCAACCATTACTTTAATCACTTGAGCGTGAATCCCGACGAGTTCACTGACTTCCCAGCCAGTCGCCGCCAGGAAGCTGCCCAGGCCTTCTTCCCGTCGTTGATTGAGCGCGTCACAAGCCAGGAAGCTGACCAGGGCACTACGATCAAGACGCTCTGGCAGCTCTTTGACGGCTCACGCATTGAGTCAGTGCTGATGCGCTACCCCAAGCGCACCACCCTATGCATTTCCAGCCAGGTCGGTTGCGGCATGGGCTGCCCATTCTGCGCGACTGGCCACCTGGGCTTGACTCGGAATATGTCCACCGGAGAGATTCTCGAGCAGGTGCGATTTGCAGCAGCCATGATGCGCAATGGGCAAGTAGCAGGGGGACCAGGACGTCTGTCCAACGTTGTCTTCATGGGCATGGGGGAGCCAATGGGCAACTACAAGTCAGTGCTGTCTGCAGTCCGTCAGATGAGCGCGCTGCCACCAGATGGTTTTGGTATTTCCGCTAGGAACATCACGATTTCAACCGTGGGAGTCGTGCCCGGCATCCGTAAGCTGATTGCAGAGGGGATACCGGTGCGTCTGGCAGTATCGCTTCACGCTCCCAGCGATGCCCTGCGCGATGAGCTGGTGCCAATGAATCGGCGTTTCAATACCGAACAAGTTCTTGATGCTGCCCACGACTACTACTTAGCGAGCAAGCGGCGGGTCAGTATCGAGTATGCCCTGATGAAAGGCATCAACGACCAGGCCGAGCACGCCCATTTGCTGGCTAAACGCTTGAACCACTACGGCGACAATTGGGTTCACGTCAATCCTATCCCGCTCAACCCCATCGAAGGCTCGCCCTGGACCGCTTCCAAGCCCGAAGACGAGCAGCGTTTCTTGCAGATTCTGCATGAGGCTGGCATCACCGCTACCTTGAGAGACACCCGCGGCTCAGATATCGATGGCGCCTGCGGCCAGTTAGCAGCTAAAATGCAAGAGTCGGCTCAACCTGAGTCGACAGTGAGCGGAAAGTCCGTATGAGGGTCCAACATTGAGGAGCATGATGACTTTCGCCTATATACCGTCGCCGCCAGTTTCGACCTTTTCGATTGGCCCTTTCCCCATTCACTTCTATGCCTTGACGATGATTGCGGCTATCATCGTGGCTGCTTGGATGACGGCCTACCGTTGGAAGCGCCAGGGCGGTAGCTACGAGCAGATTCTCGACATCACCATTTGTGCGGTACCCGCTGGCATTATTGGTGCCCGCCTATACCACGTCATTACCACCCCGGAACGCTTTTTCGGTCCCAACGGCCACATTTTAGATGTTTTTAACCTGCGTCAGGGGGGGCTGGGCATCTGGGGAGCCGTCTTGCTGGGCGGCTTAGCTGCCTGGGCTTGGTGCCGCCACAAGCACTATCCCGCAGCCCTTTTGTGCGACGCTGTGGCTCCCTCTCTGCTGGTGGCGCAAGCTATCGGTCGCTTGGGCAACTGGTTCAACCAAGAGCTCTACGGGGCGCCGACCACCCTGCCCTGGGGGCTGAAGCTCAACGATACTGGCACGGCTATCGGCTCTCAAGAACAGTGCTACGACGGTGCCACCTGCCCAACGGGCACCCTCTTCCATCCCACCTTCCTCTACGAGATGATTTGGAACCTCATCGGAGCTGCCCTGCTGATTTGGATTGGGCATAAGGCTTTTACCAAGCTGAAGGCTGGAGCGCTCTTTACCCTCTACATCATGTGGTACACGGCCGGCCGCACTTGGATTGAAGCCCTCCGCATCGACTTCGCCCACGAGTTTTTAGGGGTCAGGATCAACGTCTGGGTCTCTATCATCGTCTTCATCCTCGGTGCAGTGGCCTTTAGCCTGGTCAACCGCTATGGAAAGTCGGTCAGCATCCTCGCCGAAAAGCTCAGAGGCATTACAGAACTAGAGGAACGAGAGTCCGTCGCTCACTCCTCATAGAATGGAAGCTATGACTATAGAGATTGCACCAAGTATTCTGTCTGCGGACTTTGTGAACCTAGAGCGTGACCTTCAGGCCATTTCGAGCGCTGACTTGGTACACGTCGATGTAATGGACCATCATTTTGTGCCTAATCTGACCCTAGGCGAGCCTATCGTCCAGCGCATCTGCGAGGTTTCACCCTTGCCAGTAGATGTCCACCTGATGATTGAGGATCCGGACCGCTGGGCCCCGCAATTCGCTCAGTTGGGCGCGAACTCTGTCAGCTTCCACATGGGTGCCACCCACGCTCCTGTGCGTCTAGCTCGTCAGCTGCACGACATGGGTGTCAAGGCTTGTTTCGCTGTACGTCCTGCCGAACCAGTTGAGCCCCTCTTCGACATCCTCGACGAGTTCGACATGATTCTGGTTATGACCGTTGAACCAGGGTTTGGAGGACAAAAGTTCCTGAGCAACCAGATGGGCAAAGTACGTCGCTTGCGCGACCAGATCACGGCACGCGGCCTTAAGACCCGCATTCAGGTGGACGGCGGTGTCAGTGTCAACACTGCACCGACTGTAGCTGAGGCTGGTGCGGACGTGTTAGTTGCGGGTTCAGCAGTCTATGGGGCTGCTGACAGGGCTCAGGCGATTAGTAGCATCCGTCAGGCAGCTCAAGCAGCTTACCGCTCCTAAGCAACTCTTGCGAACGACAGCTTTTAGCTAGCATCGAGACAGTGATGAATCATCCTATTATCGAGAGATTTTCTCGCAGTAAGTACAGTCCAGATCCCAGGGACCTTATCTGGACTGTGCCCAATCTGATCTCTATGCTCCGTATCCTGTCCATTCCGCTTATTGCTTATCTGGTGGCACGCCGACATTTAATTATCGCCTTGATTGTGCTCCTCATTTCAGCCATTTCAGACGGTGTCGACGGGGTTATCGCTCGTCGCTTCAACCAGGTGTCAAAGCTAGGGCAGATTCTCGATCCCATTGCGGACCGTTTGCTGATTCTGTGTAGCGTACTGGCTCTGAGCATTGCCCACATTCTGCCCTGGTGGCTCCTGCTCCTCGTAGGTTTGCGTGATGTGTGCCTGGGGCTTCTCGTACTGGTCTTAGCCCAGTATGATTACGGCCCTTTGCCCGTCCACTTTGCCGGTAAAACAGGAACGGCCATGCTCATGCTCGCTATTCCGGTGCTCATCCTTGCTGATGCCTGGCACACCCCCTTCTTTAGGATGCTTCACCTGCTGGCACTAGGTGCTGTCATTTGGGGAGTGGGGCTATACTGGCTGGCTGGGCTTCTCTACGCTCATCAGGGCCTGGCGCTGATTCGACAGGATGCCCGCGCATGAGTGATATGAGTCCGTTGATTGCGTCATTCCCCGTTCCTCAAGAGCGGGCGCTGATTCATCGACGGGCCGTTTTCTCTTCGGCCACTAGCCATTTAGGCAGTCATTTCGTCGTGGAAGAGGGCCGCAGTGATGCTGCTCACGCGCGCAGGCGGCACCTGCAAGACGAGTCCCTGCGCCTGATTGATGATTTAACGAATCGCCCGGTAGACCCGCTTTTCGACGATGCTCGGCTGATGCCCCGGCACCAGCAATCAGCTTTCGTTTTTTGGTTCAACCGTGTTGTGGTTTTTCTCATCTGTGCGGCCGTAGGAATTGGTGTCACCAGTATTGTGCAAGTGCTCCACCAAGACCCACGACAGAAGGTCCGGGAAAAGTTGATTGCTCAAATCCAAACAACCCACCAGCGATCGGACGACCTGCAGAAGTCGGTGACAGACCTGCGCACGCAAATCGATACACTCACGGGACAGGTCGGCGCCCAAGCCGGTAATCAGACCAGTTCCAACAGTGATATTGTCAATGGCTCAGTGGCCGTGCATGGCCCTGGAGTAACCGTTACCCTAACGAATCCAATGATGAATAAAGACAGCAAGGATAAGAACGCTCAAGCGCGGCCTATTACTGACGCTGACCTGCAGTGGCTGACTACGCAGCTGTGGTCTGCGGGTGCAGAAGCTATCGCTGTCAACGGTATTCGTATCGGTACGCAAACTTCCATCCGTCTGGCTGGGCAGACTGTGCTCGTTGGTACTGATTCGATCGAAAGTCCGTATAAGATTGAAGCTATCGGAGATCAGACACGGCTGGCCAACTCCTTTAATGAAGCTGGGGCAAAGGAGTACTTGAAAAAATTGCGGGGAACTCACAGTACGTTTCAAATTTCGAACGATAAGGATATTACACTGAAGGCAGCAGGGGTGCCGGACTTAACGTATGCGCAGAAGGGAAAGTAGGCATGGCGGCTATACTTGGACTGATCGTGGGCATCATTGCTGGCATCTTCCTCCAACCTGACATTCCCGTAGCGCTTCAGCCCTACCTTCCTATTATGGTGGTAGCTGCTCTCGATGCCTTACTGGGCGCGGCGCGCTCCTACTTTGAGCGATCATTTTCAGACCGTGTATTCGTGGTTTCTTTCTTTTCCAACGTGATTACGGCCACTCTACTGGTGTTCTTGGGCAACCAGCTCGGTGTCGGCTCGCAGCTGTCCACGGCCGTCATCGTAGTGTTAGGCATCCGTATATTCTCGAATGTCTCTGCCCTGCGTCGTTTCATCTTTAAGGGCTGACCCGGTATGAAGTGGACTCAGCATAAGGCTAACGCAGCGGACAACCCACCTAAGCTGCCCCCGGAGCATCCGGGTCGGGTACGTGGCGATGGCGATGACACCAGAACAGGTTCCTTTCCTGTTGTCCGTCGCCACCCGCCTAGGGGTTTTGGGTCGCAGTCGACACGCATCAAAGTGCTGACGAGCATCTTAGTTGCGCTCATGTGTGCGCTCCTGGGTTTCGGATATGTGGTCCAGGTTCACAACACGAAGTCTACCTACGAGGGGTTGAGCGAGGATGAGCTGGTCCGGCTCCTGGACGAGACCAGCAATCAGGTGGACAAGTTGGAAGAGCGCCGCAGCCAGCTCAGCCAGCAGCTCACATCTATTCAATCTGCGGCAGATAAGCAACAAGAAGCTGCCCGTATTGCCCAGCAGAATGAGCAGAGTTCGGGTATCCTAGCTGGCCACCTGCCGGCAAAAGGCAAGGGGGTGCTGATTTCAATTGAGGAGGGTAACGACCGAATTGATGCAGCGACCCTATTTACGCTGATTGAAGAGCTGCGCAACGCTGGAGCCGAAGTTATCTCCTTTAACGACGTGCGCGTGGTCACTTCTACCTACCTCAAGGACACTAAGGAGGGCGTGAAGTGCGATGATAAAGACCTCCACAGCCCTTATGAGATAGATGCGATTGGAGATCCAGATGCCCTGCAAAATGCGGTGCAAATCGCCGGGGGAGTGGGATCTCGAATCAAGGTTCAGTTCCACGCTTCAGTGTCTGTTCAGCAATCCAACAGTGTAAAAATTGACCAGATTCGCAAGCCACAGCCCTATCAGTACGCTCAGACTGTAGAATAGGAAATATGACAGAACCAATTCCGACAGCAGGCGAAACAACGATTATCGGCATGCCTGCTCTGCATATTCCCGTAACCGCCACCGGAGACCGCCCCCTGACCCAAGATGACCTCAATACCATCTCAGGTCTCGACCAGGGTTCGGCTCTTTTGATCTCCACCAGGGGAGCGGTATCGGGCTCGCGTTATTTGCTTGACGAGGATCAAGTGAGCGTGGGAAGAGATCCGCAGGCCGACATTCTGCTCGACGACTCGACTGTTTCGAGGACCCACGCTGTTTTTAAGCGCTCGGAGCAGGGGTATGTGGTAGAGGACACGGGAAGCCTCAACGGCACGTACGTGAACCGTGAGCGTGTGGACCAGGCCGAGCTCCATAACGGAGATGAAATTATGATTGGGAAATTCCGCTTGGTCTATTTCACGCGCACGGCGATTGTACCTGAATAGGCTACGTTGGCAAAACCAGAGCGTGTAATTCCAACTTTGGCATTTGTGGCTGTTTGACGAGGATTCGTCTACTCTATGCTTACTAGAAGTGCCAGACACCTAAGGTAGAAGATAGTTAGAAAGCGTCATTGAAGAGTATTGAGTAGGAAGGGGAGGCGAGATGGCCCACACCAGTTCTTACGACGTGGCTGTATCATCAGCTGCGTCGCTGAATACAAATGCACCGGATAGTCATAGGGGAGAGGTAAGCGCTGTACAAGGTCAGCTTTTTGCCTTGAGCGGCGACGAAACAATCACCAAAGGCTATAGGGGAACGGTAGCGTCTAAGGTGGCCGGCATCACCTATCGTCAGCTTGACTACTGGGCCCGCAAGCAGATTATGGAGCCATCTATTAATCAATCGCATGGTTCCGGATCTCGCAGACTGTATTCCTTTAAGGATATTGTTGTTTTGGCGGTTTTGAAGCACCTGCTTGATATTGGTGTCAACCTGCCGAACGCGACTGCTGCCGTATCATTTATGGAGCAGCGGACCACTGACCAACTCGAGACGGTCACCCTGGTATGCGACGGCGATAGCGTGATTGACTGCCAGAGTTCTGAGCAGTTGTTTGAGATTATGACCTCGGGTAAGGCTGTCTTCGCCCTAGCGGTCAGCACCATTTGGCATCAAGTTGCTGCAGACTTGTCTGATGAAGATTACGTCGATTTGGACGAAGAGTCTGAGTTCTGGGGCAAACTACGTCGTCCTTTGGAAGAGATGGCCATCGAACGTCTACGTGAGCGCATTGAACGACAGCAGGCTGAGCATCGTGCGTTTGCATCTATGCATTTCGCATAAGCTTCTGGGCTGTTTAATGATTTGGGGTGTGCGCTGTTTTTTTTAGTGCACACCCCAAATCATTAGTTAGCTCAAGAAACATGTCCAGGGCAGATTGATACTTTGGCTACACGGCGTGTGTAACAACGAGGGGGACCTGGCTCACAGTTCAAGTTCAAGCCATACTACTAATTTGACATAACGTACATTATCGGCGTTTGGCCACAGATACCAACTCGCTCTGTCACCCTCATGTCTCGGTTGACTCTTCGGATCTTGTACCTGTGCGCACTTTACTTTGCTCAGCGCATCCACCGTCGGCTGGTCCGCCAATTGGGTTAGCACGAATACACTACAGCAGAACCGCTTCTTATCTATGAGCGACTCCGGTGTCCTGAAGTTAATTCTTGAAATACGAATCTACTGCCTCTGCCAGTTGGTCCACTTCGGTAATCACCCTATAGCAGCCATGCTCAGTTAGCTCGCCACCCTCAGCATAACCCCAGCCGCAGCCCAGACAATCGAGTCCAAGGGCCTTGGCGCCATCAGCATCAGTCCATCGGTCACCAACCATGAGTGCCTGGTCGCCTTGCTGAGCATCGAACCCTAGCTGCTCGAATCCGTAACGGATGACTTGGTCTTTTTCCAAGCGAGACCCGTCCGCACTGGCTCCAAAGATGTCATCCACCAGCGAAGCAATTCCAAAGTGTTCACAAACTGGCACTGCCTGGTACTCAGGTTTACAACTTGCAATCGAGAGCCGATAACCTAAGCTCTTCAGCTGCTTGAGCTGCTGTGGGATCCCATCAAATACCGTGCAGCACAAGCGACCAGGCACCATGTGTCCCGGCCGCTGTGGATCCTCACATGCATCTACATCGTTGTAATAGTGCCGATAAATCTCAATACCGCGAGGAATGAGGCTTTCGTCCACGTGATTAACGCGCAAGGATTGAGCAATCGAAGGACCGATAAAGCGCCGTAGGGCAGCTTCGGAGGGCATCGGTAAGTTCAGTTCTTCAAAAATTTTGCGAACAGAAGCGATAATACCTGGATCAGAAGCTGTCAGCGTGCCATCTAAGTCTAATAAAACAACTCGTTGCTTGGTTGACTTCATGCCTAATGTGTTTCCTTACTCCTGGTCACTCGTAATCTGGGAACCAGCCCTCGCGGTGCATCTTTAAGCGCTTGTCCAGCAATACCTTCAGCTCGTCTTCTGACCGACGCTCCATGAGCATATCCCAGTGTGTACGGGTCGGCTTACCGGAGTGCTTGCTGTCCTCGCTGTCTTCCTCTTCACCCTCAAGATGGGCTATCTGACCGCAGCGGCACTCCCACTCATCCGGTGCTTCGGCGCCTTCTGCCAAGGGCAAAATTGTGCGGTGACCGTTGGGGCACACATAAGCGACCTCCCTACGGGGGGCAAAATCGACGTTGTCGTCAGATTCCAGTGATTTTGCGCCAATGCTCATTCCGCGAAGACTGCGTTCAGCCATTCTTCCTCCATGTCAGACCACGTACTCATTGCTACTACTTCCAAGCTACAGAACAGCTCGGACCTTCTCATTATTCCAAATCCTTGCCTTTCGGCTCAATCCACGCCCGTGTAAGCCACAATTCCTTGGTTCACGAGTCGGATGGCCTGCCGTGCATGGCTGGCCAACTCTTGGGACTCAGGTTCAAGGTATGGTTCAACCTGTGCAATCTGGTGGAGCACATCAATCAGGCGTTTAGCGTTGCGTACAAAATCACCTGCAGTCAGGTCACACGAGGCCAGAATATGAGCTAAACTCTCTCCCCCAGCCCACTGATACATAATCTGAGAGAGCCCAAAATCGAGATCAGGCAAGTCTGCCGAAAGTCCCGCCTCTTCACAGGCTTCCTGAACTTGCTTCCAGATACCTGCCATATCGAGGCTAGCTTGTGTCATTGCTGGAGAGTTATCGGCCGGATACGCGCTCAATTTCGTGCCTTGCCCTCCCCCGCGAGACTCGTAAACCAGGCCCGTCACGGCCCCAGCTAGTTCCTGTGGACTCAAGTGGTCCAGCACGCCACTTTTGAGCGTCTGAGCGAGCACCAAGTCCTGCTCACTGTAGATTCTGCGCAGAAGTTGACCGCTCTGTGTCAGGCGGAAATCTTTACGCCAACTCACCAAGTCTTGCAAGGAGGATTGGCTCTCAACCTGCCGCAAGTAGCCAAGACGCTGCAAAATTTGGCAAATACGGTCGAACTGTCGGGCTACAGACCCAGTGCGCGAGGTATAGCGGTCTTCTATCAGCTCCAACTCGTGACGCTCCCGCAGCCACCGCCGCATCCACTTGAGATGATCCTGCAAATGCGGGCACTGGCGACAGGGGTGAGTCTGCTCTTCTTCCTTTACCTGTGCAATCTTACGATTGAGCGAGGCAAAGGCATCCGTTCGTTCCTTCGGCGTGCTGAACACCTGACGCTTGAGAGAGCGCATGCCTTTTTTCTGCATGCACGACAGGCCAGAACGCATCAGAGCCAGTTCGGTGATGTCACCATAGGAGCAGTGGGCCGCCTGCTCATATGCTCCCATGGCCTCTTTGAGGCGATTCATCTGCCCCTCAAGCTCGCCAGCCGACTCGTTGGCCTCCCACTGAGCGAACGAGTGAGACAAGGTGACACGCGCTGTCTCGTAGTCGCTGGAATTCAAGAGATTGACGGCCATGTTGAAGGTAGGTTTGAAGCTCGAGTGCAAGGGGTAGACACGCTTGCTGGAGAGGGCAGCCATAGTTTCCGGCTTGAACCCCTGGTGGTCAACGACGATAGCGTGTCCAATCGAATCAATGCCACGCCTACCAGCGCGCCCAGTCAACTGGGTGAACTCCCCCGGCGTCAGCGCGACGTGACCGGTGCCGTCAAATTTTTCGAGTTTTTCGACCACCACGCACTTAGCAGGCATATTGATACCCAAAGCCAGAGTCTCGGTAGCAAACACAGCCTTGACCAGCCCGAGTTCGAACAGGTGTTCAACCACCTGCCGGAAGAGTGTGACCACGCCCGCATGGTGGGAAGCTATCCCCTGCTCGAGAGCATAGCGGAACTGCGAGTAGCCCAAAGCCTCCAAATCACTGTGACTGAGCTGACCTTCTACCATGTCGTCAACAATATGGCGAATGCGACGTGCCTCATCATCGGTTGTCAACTGTAAACCCGCGTCCAAGCACTGCTGAACAGCGTCATCGCAGCCATTACGCGAGAAAATGAAGTAGATGCCCGGCAGGAGCCCCAGGTAGTCAAGCTCATCGATAACAGCCCAGCGCTTAGGCGTATGCCGATTGGGCTGGCGGCTACTGAGGCCATCGCGGCGATTCGGCCGCCGGTTACGCCTGCGCCCAGGTCGCTCTCGGTTGAGCTGGCGGACAGCAGCCTCGTCCAGCTGGCTGAGCCTCGAAATGAGCTGCGGATTGATAGCCGTACTGTGGCTGCCTGGCTTGTCACGCCGGTAGAGATCCATAACTTCAGGCTCAGTATCGGCATCAGCTTGCACAATAACATGCTGCTCAAGCGGTACAGGGCGCTGTTCGGAGACCACCAGTTGGGTGCTACCGCGCACTGAGGTAATCCATGCAGAGAAATCTTCCACGTTCGAAACAGTCGCGGAAAGTCCCACAATTTTTACCGACTGTGGCAGATGAATAATAACTTCTTCCCATACCGGACCTCGGAAACGGTCAGCCAGGTAGTGAACTTCATCCAAAATGACGTAGCGCAGGGCATTGAGCGTGGTTGAACGCTCGTAGAGCATGTTGCGCAGCACCTCTGTGGTCATCACCACAATGTCGGCTTCGGCGTTGATGGAAGTGTCGCCAGTAAGTAGACCGACCCGGCTCTCACCATATTGGTCGACCAAATCATGATATTTTTGGTTGCTGAGTGCCTTGACGGGCGTGGTGTAAAAAGCCTTGACATTGCGCTCCTGGGCCAGAAACACAGCGAAGTCGGCTACGATAGTTTTACCAGCGCCCGTGGGTGCCGCGACCAGCAGATTCTTGCCCGATTCAAGGGCGTCGATTGCCTCTACTTGGAAGGTGTCTAAAGCAAAAGGCAGGGCTTGCGCAAAGCGACCAGCGGCCGTTTGAGCGTGGCGCTGCTCCTGCTTGAAATGCGCGTATCGCTGTGCTGGATCCCCTACCGCCGACGTACCTGCCGGAGGTCTAGTAACGTTGCGTCCCCTAGCAACCTTACCTCGAGAGTGCTCAGCTTTCCCCGCTTCAGACGAAGTGTGAAAGTGACGTGACATTGGGCTTTTCTCCCCATACCATTGTAATTCGGCTCTGTATAAGCCTTTACCACTGTAATAAGTACCCTCTACTGCAAGCCTAGAGCGCTTGCACATTACTCGTTGAAGGCCTTCCATTCACTCCATTGGGCCCGGTGTCGCTCGTGAGCCTGCGCTTTGCGTTCTATCTTACGGGCGTGCGCCTGAGCATAGCGGTCGCTGGCCGTGGAGAGCGGTTGCGTGAAGATTGGTGGCTCCTGCACGCGGTCGCCAGGATCGTTTTGAGCTGGTCCCAAGCGTTGGCTGATGGCCGATGAGAGTGAAGACATAACGCGGGCAGCTGCACTGGCGCGGCGGAAGGCGTACCAGCAGCCGGCAAGGAAGATACAGAGCATCAACATCGCCAGTACTAGCCATATCCACCCGGGCATCAGTATCCTCCTCGTCTCGCGTTCTCTATCAAGCCCAACCAGCCTGACAGACCAGTTATTCCTCTGTTTCAACTCCATCGTCGCTCAAGGACAGTTCTCGCTGAGCGCGTGCCAAAATCATCTTACGTAGGGTCTGCGGAGCCACAGCTGTGATGTGCCGGGCATGAGCAATGCAGAAAGCCACAAACCACGAGTCAGAAGAGACGACCAGATGTACTTTCTGTCCAGGCCCATCCGCTTGTATAGACGCGCCCGGCAGCGACTTAATAAAGGGCAAGTCTGGCTTGTCGGTCGTAAACACGGCCGCAGTTCCGTTGTCGAAGCTCCACTTGCGCAACTCACTGACAGGAACGTCGGGAATGTCCAACTTGTGCTGAGGCTTGACCAACTCGCCCTGTTCTATGCGCGAAATCCTCAGCACCTGCCACTGGCGGTTGCGACCTGTTCCCTGCTTTAAGTGGCGGGCCTTGGTCTTTCCCCCACTCTTGGGGTAGGCATCTGCCTGAGCAGATGTGCCCATAGCGGCGTCACCAATGTCGGTCCACACTGCGGCGTAATAACGGCCTTCGTCAACGAAGATTTTAGCCGGGGCCACCACCTTGCGCCTAGTACGACCGGCACCATCCGTATACTCCATGTCGAGCAGAGACTCAGTGTTGATGGCTCGCTTAACCAGCGAAAAACTTGGAGGTTCAGTTTCGTACCCCGTCAGCGAAAGCCAAGGTGTCTCCCCCGGACCTACGTGAGAGCGCAAACGCTGGTAGAGTTCGTCCGCTTGCTCCCGCTGCTGTTCAGGGAGCAGGGGCGAATGAGCCAGGTAGTTGAGCGAAGCAGTCAACATACTCAAATACTGGGGCGAAATGCCTGCCAGCCGCTCCAGGCCTAGAGAATTGGTAGCCGATACGATACCAGACTCGTCGAGCAGAGTCCAGTCAATGTCGAAGAACTGACTACCTGCCATTTCTCCATCGTCCGAAACAGTGGTCAGCGTGTTGATATCTTTATGGATAATATTGACAAACTTTTTGAGTTCATCCTCCGAATGGGCTTTGCCAATGAAGCGTTCAGCCAATTCTGCCAGCGAGAACTCCTCCCCCAGATGCGCCGAGAGGAAGAGCATGAGCCGCAGGCGTCGATCCACCTCAGAACCCGTTTGGAAAGCACTGGCATTCCTACGCGGATGCGGCAAGTCTTGGCCTTCCACCTGCTCTTGAGGCTGGTCGGGAACTGGCTGGCTACCTCGGCTGATAGCCGGAGAGATAACCGTCGCTGCTGCTGAGCTGATCGACTCGTCAGCCAAGCCAAAATTAGCAGCCGCGTTTAAGCGGCGGTGGAAAGCATCCACGGCCTCTTGAGGGCTCACGATAGCAGCACCTGGGTGCTCCAGCACGAACATGGCCAGATCATCGGAGTCGGTGTAGGCCACGTTCAGATTTTCGCCGTCCACATCCACGGTGGCCGCAAAACGACGAGAGTCAATGACCTTAATTAAGGAGTCAGGCAGGTGCTGGGTGCCGAGCCCCGGAGCGATGGAGTCTAGACCCAGACCTGGAATCGGTACCTGCGGCACGCGCGGAGTGGTTCTTGAAACTGGATGGGCCGGTTGTGAGGCCTCCTGTGACATGGAAACCGAGCGCGCCAGGTAATTAGCCGCAGCGAGAATGGGTAAATCTTCCTGCTCAAAATGCATGCGAATACGGGGCTCATCGCCCAGCTGAAGACGGTAAGAAGCGAAGTCTTGACCTTCGGACTTTGACGAGTACTCAGGCTGACGGGACTCAATAGCAATGCCCATAGCTGCCAACTTGGCCCGGTCTCGCTGGAATTGCTTAGCAAAGGCGGCTTTAGCGGCCTGGTCTGCCAGCTCTCCGTAAGAGTCAGCGTAAGCCTTCACCCGCTGAGCAATCTGTCGAGACGTGAGCCATTGGGGGAAGGCTGAGGATAAAACGGCTAGGACATCTAACTCATGCTTGCCCCACTTGTCTGAGAATCGCCGTCTACCGTTTGTTCCTTCTGCCATCAGTCCTCGCGTATCATTAGCATATTGTCAAGGTGTGCGGAAAACACGCACACTACCTATCATAGATTCTTTTTACAGTTCTGGGTACCGGTATGTTCAAATCGCTCCCGCTTTTTTCTTGCTGAGCTGATTACGGCACGCTTTTCTGCGAATCTGTTCACATCCAATCGTCGGGTTCCACACCCTGCGGACCCACAAACTGCCCATTGGGCACGTAAGAAGGCTTCCCTAAGTCAGGCAAGTGGGCGTTGGCATAGAGCGCCACATCACGTCCAAAGGTCCAATCGCCTTCAATTGACACCGAATTAGCAGCGGCCAGCGCGGGAACGCCGTAGGGAAAACGGTCATTAAAATCAGCGATATTTTTGTAATATCGCTGGTCGAGCGACACGTTGGGGAAGATATAGTTGCCATCTTCCATCTCGTAGGCGTCAGTAAGGTGGAAGCGATCCGAACGCATAATGAAGAGGTCGTCGGTCGTTTTCACCGGCAGAAAACGCATACGATCCACTTTGACGCAGCTTGCACCTTCAAACAAGGAGACCGCAGCGCCCATTGCTGTTTCCAGTTGAATAACAGCGGGCGTGCTGTCATCCGCGGGGTCAACCGTTTTGCGGTTCACAATGACTGGCAAGGGCAAAATCCCTTGGTACTCCTTGAGCTTGGTTTTCAGAGCGTCAACGCGCACCCAAATGCTGTTAGTGTTGAAATAAGGATGCCTGCGAATGCTCATAGCAGCGGACTTGTCCCGGGGGTCAACCTGGGTCATCTCACGCAAAATCAGCCGCCCGCTCTCCTTGTCGACCACCAGGTGTCCACCCTTGCGGTCGGCTTCCGTGCGCTGGGCCACTTCAATCATGAACGGCGAGCCCGACTTGGCAAAGTGCCCTGCCAGCGTGCGAGAAGGCCGCGCGCCCAAGTTGTCGGAATTGGAGATAAAGATATAGGCAATCCCTGCGGCTTCCAGCTTGTCAAGTAGACCGGTCTCCCAGATTGTAGAGAACAGATCGCCGTGCCCAGGAGGGCACCACTCGAGCTCGGGATTGGTTGGATAATCAATAGGCTCGCCCGTTTGCGCGTCAATCTTGGGTTCGGTGTGCTGAATAATTTCCAGGGGAATGTCGCCCTGATCAAAATGCTTGTTCCGATGCACCACGCGCATAGAATCTGCTGAAGTGCGGAAGGAATTCATCAAAGTCAGCGGCAGCGTCACCCCTTGGCGCTTGCGGGCAGTTATCACCTGCCCCAGTATGATGTCGAGGAAACTCATTTGCCGAGCCTTATGCCGCCGGATAGGCAGGAGTGACTTGGCTTGTTCCAATCCCATTGAGGTGCCCAAGCCGCCGTTAAGTTTGATGAAAGCCGTGTGAGCAAAGGCTTCAAGCGCAAAGTCCATGTCCATGGACTCGCGAATCTCTTGGAAGGTTGGCACGTCGTGCAAGGCCGTCACGTCGGCTTCGCGGATGTAACCGCCCACGTCCCCATCACTCCAGGTGCGATATAGCCGTTCGAACTGCGCCATAGCGAGTTCGCTTATCCCCTGCTGCTGCATTTTTGCCTGGCAGTGCTCATAAGCCACGGGTTCCATCGGGCTCCTTCCCATAATCGATACGGCACCAGTGTAGCCGTTCTTCCCGCATATGGCCAAGACCGTGGAAAGTCGATCTACCAGTGGTCGCGCTTTGAGCATTGCTCAGCAGGGTTGTCTTGCGGTAAGAAGCAAGCCAGAAAGCGGTGTAGACCGGCGACTGCTGGCTGCCCGCACCAGGTGCCAACGGATCTGAGCATGTAAGCTTCTCGCCCTGGCGTTTTAGAGGGCAAGAAACCCAAGATCCGATGTCAAGATTCTTTGCCTGCACGAATGAGTGTACTGATGTCTCGCCTACTCACCAGTCGTGTATCGGATCGTATTATGAAGCGTACTGTGCTACATCAGCATAAGAGCCTAACATAGTACTTCCCAAACAGTTTCGCGACTTCGCCCAAGAGCTTGGACTCCCTCTAGCACAAATCCCTAAAAAGTGAAGGCATACCATCACAGGCATGGTAGGAAGCGAATCCCAGGAGATAAGTGACATACCAGGACCTGCTAAAACTGGTTGGCTGGGTTGTGCTGCTCTACCAACGCGCCCGGCATATGCACACTTCAGACGAGCACAAGAATAAAGAGCCGTACTTCCCTACTGCAAAAGATCTTTGATTTGCGCGGCAATTGCTGGATTGTGCGAAAAGAGGGAGACTCTGCGGGTGAACCTACTTTCCATACGCACCTGTGCTAACGATGAGGACTCTTGAGAGACTTTTACTCGTGCCAGTGACTCAGGCAGTATGGTGGTGTAGTTGGAGTTAGCCACTGTCACCAGCGTGGACTCGCTGTAGTCGGTCTGCGTAATGCAAGGGCGTTTCTCGCCAAATTGGTCAAAGACGTGGATGATGCTCTGGTGGATAGGACAGAACTCGGGGTACATGAGTAGCTTCAGCCGGCGCAAGTCCGTGGCTGTGACTTGACCGCACGCAGCCACTTCGCCTGCTGCCTGATTGCATGCGGCATAGACCAGAGAGTATGGCTCTTCAAACAAGGGGATCTGGCTTACTTGTCCGATGAGATGCTTGGACAACACAGAATCCATCAGGACGATATCCAACTTTCCAGCGTTGAAAGGTCCTATCAGATCAGAAGCTTTATTGCTGATACTGACACTCTTGCAGACCGAGAATGCCCGAGCGAAAAAAGCTGGGTACGCATAAGTGGCGATGCTGTCGATAGCGCCTAGATTCAGTTCGCCCAAATTGACTGGTTTTCGGGATATGCGCTCGCGGAGTTTGTTGAACGAAGCAAGTTGTGTGCGCGCTGCGGGGTAAAGTCGGCGGCCTGCTGGGGTGAGCTCCATACCACGAGGACTACGAATGAAAAGCTCCGTGCCGAAATAGCGCTCGAGTTGCCGTACCTTCTTGCTGATGGAAGGTTGAGTTTGCAAGAGGTCTTGGCTGGCTTTGTTGACGCTCTTAGCATCTGCGACGGCTAGGAAAACGTAGAGCAACTCGACATTGAAGGACTGCACCTGCTTTTGCATATTGCTGACTTCATCTCCTGTTGCTCAAACATTCATACGTATTCCGAATTGTTATATCCCCTCATCCTAAAGTAAGGGCTTCCCGGGACGATTCTCCTTCCCTAGGATAAAAACCCTAAGGAGGCATATTAATGTCTAAGAAGTACGTCGCAGGGCTCCTGCTTTGTTTAATCGCGGCACTCTCTTGGGGAGGCACCTATCCGGTCATGGCAGCGGCGCTCAAAACCATCGATCCGTTCTACCTCACACTGGTACGTTATGTTATTGTCGCTGTTATATTTGCTCTTCTTCTGCTGCTTGTCGAGGGCCCTACTGCTTTCAAAGCTGAGGGGCAAACCGTGAGGCTGTGGGTGTTCGGTGCCGCCGGTTTCCTCGGTTTCAACTTCCTTGTCTTCCCCGGGCAGCAATTAGCTGGTGCTTCCGGCTCCATCATCGCTTCCGTCATGATGGCGGTTCAGCCCTTGCTGGCAGTCCTGGTGACCTGGATCTACAGGGGCACGAAACCTACGATAGTCTCCCTTTTGTCAATGCTGGTTGCCGCGCTCGGTGTCTTTATGGTGGTAACGAAGGGCCATATTTCCGTGTTGTTTTCTAGTAGGAACACACTACTAGCGATGGGATTACTCCTACTAGGAGAGCTAAGCTGGGTGGTTTATACAGTAGGAGGCACAGACTTCCCTAAGTGGTCAATTTTGCGCTATACAGCTCATACTTCCATACGAGGTGTAATTCTTATTGCAGTCACAGTCGCAGTAGCCACAGGAGCAGGTTGGCTCAAAATTCCGAGCGCTGGGCAAATCATCGATGTGCGTTGGCCCTTGCTCTATTTGATTAGCTTCGCAGGTGTTGTAGGCATCTTTGCGTGGAATATGGGCAATCGCATTGTTACCCCACTCAACGGCATCCTCTTCATGAACCTAGTGCCGATAACATCCTTTGTAATCACAATCATAGGAGGTTACACGGTCAGTTGGTTCGAGCTTGCTGGGTGTGCAATCACCATAGCTGCCCTCGTTGGAAACAACCTCTACGGCCGATATGCTGCTAAAAAGATGGAACAGGTCTCTCAGCTAGGCTCCAGCAGTGACTTCGGTGTATAGGAGATATTACAACCAACCGCCGAAGACTTGGACTCCTAACTGGATACTGAGTGGAATAAACGGTTAACTGTGAGGTAAAAAATCAAGTTAAAAGCCGAACCTCACAAAGTAAAGAGCACGTACTTGTAGCATACAATCGCCAACTAGTTCATATAGTGCATAAAGTCTGAATACTGAGCTTTGCTGCTTTGAAGACGGTGTTGGCGATAGCCAAGAGAGATGCTGAGCGTATAAGCCAGGCTAATAAGCCTGCAAGTTTGTTGACCCCTGCTGAGGTGGCTGATTTAGCGGCCCCCGTGTCGACCATAGTTCGGCGGCATAGAGAGAATCGTGAACTGCCGTATGTTCGGTTGGGCAAGCTGGCGAGATACCGGAAAACGGATGTGGATTCGTATATTGAGAGAAATTGTGTGATGCCGCGATGAGGGTCTTAACCGTGGGATAGTGGTAATACAATGTGCCCGAAATGTGCCCGATTTGATTTTCGAGATTTTTTGAGTGCTGTAATCGTTGATATTCCGACGTTTTCGTCGGGCCGGCGGGATTTGAACCCGCGACCCCTTGACCCCCAGTCAAGTGCGCTACCAAACTGCGCTACGGCCCGATGGTGCTTCAAACACCGAAAAGTGACTTTAGCACACTACTGTCCATTTGCCAATTGCTTGGGCGAGTCAACATAGTTTTCCTGCTTTGCAGCGTTCTTCCCTCCACGAAACCTTGCACAGCGCAGAACTATTGCTGGTCATAAGGTACCAACGTTACTCACGATTTGCCAATGGCTGCAAAATAGTGGGCTTGAATGAGCTTGTTTACTCTTTCCTATGCCGCTGCTCATCCCAGTCGATGAGTTTGCTGATAAGCAGGTTAAGAGACACGGACAGGGCTGTCACCAGTAGGGCCGCAGGAAGTAGCGCCCGCCAGTCTTCGAAAAACGCATACAGCAGGGCCATGAGGAGCAGAATTCCTGCCACTTCTTGCCCAATTCGTTTGACGACACTGTTCTGAGTGGTTTGCCCCAACAGAACAGCAACGAGTTTGTCCGTCATCATAGAGCCGAAGAAAAAGACTAGGAAGAGCACGATGGCACCCAAAACTTCCGCCCAACCGTGAGCCCACGCGCGCACAGCGCCACAAGGTAGCCAGCGGGCAACTACAGCAATACCTACGGCAAAGGGAAGCACTTGCCCTAGCAGGATAGAGCCAAAAAAGCCGACGCCGACCACTATGTCTGACGGTGTCCACTGATCTTCTTCGTTCTGGCGCATAAGAGAAATCTCACCTCCTCGTGGAGCAATTCGTAGGAACAATAGTAGTCAAAAATTTCGGCTCACTCACTCATAAGTCCATATATTGATATTGGAGCAGCTACACAAGAAGTCCATTATTTCAAATATTCTTAAAATAGTGATACAGTGAGTGCCACCAGCCACGTTAGGCCGGTAGGAAGAGGGGAAGAGATGGGAACACCAGAGAATTTGACGGCCTTAGCCGACCCCATACGTCGTCAGATATTAAACCTGCTCAGCCAGCACAGCATGGAAGCTGGAGCCATTGCAGAACAGCTGGATCTTACGCCTTCCAAGCTGTCGTATCACTTGAAAAAGCTGAAGGAAGCTAACCTCATTAGCCCCAAGAAATCCGGCACACACATTGTCTATGAACTCAACTTGAGCGTCTTAGACGAGACTATCCTCTGGCTCTATGACTTGAGAACCGGTGCCCATCAGACCGCACATCTGGGTAGGCGAGCCCTAGTGAGAAAGAGCCAAACTCAGGCTTAAAGAAGGAATTTGCCCACCCCTCCCCCGCAAGAAGTAGTTCTATCCCCTACAAAACTACTTCGAGCGGCCTTCAAGCTCGAAGTACCAATCTTATATTTCAAAATATTTTTCATCATTCCGCATTGCTACAGGTAGTCTTCTCACTGCAAGGAGTTTCCCATGTCATACGAGCAACAGCACTCACCAGTCCAGGCAGACAGGCATGCTACAGCACAGCCGGACCAGGACGGTCCGCAACTACCGCAAGGCATTACAGCCGATATGGCCGAAAGAGCCGCGGATGCCGGGGCTACGAGCACAAGTCCGATCGGATAACAACTCTCTCGTTCGTGGCGATTTGGCTCCTAGCCATCTTGCCATTCATTGCAGCCGGATTGGTCTACCAGCAGCTGCCCGACATGTCGGTGCCCACGCATGGGAATATCAAGTTCGAAGTGGACGGCTGGGGCTCAAAATGGCAGATTTTCGACGGCCCCATCGGCAGCCTCCTGGTCGCAATCATTTGGAGCATCGCCCTGCCAATAGTGGAGCGCAACCTGAAGCGCCGCGGAGAAGAAGCCAAAGACACCCTGCTGTCCTTCGCCCTCGGTGGCACTGCGATAGAGCTTGCCATTGCCATCATCTCCGGTCTAGTTATCTACCAAACCTGGTCGAGCGCCCACCAGCACACTGCGCTCAATATCGACACGCAAAGGCTGCTGTTCCTAGCTATGGGCCTCATTTTCATTGTTTTGGGCAATATCATGCCCAAAGCCAAGCCCAATGGGGTGACAGGCCTACGGGTGCCGGGCGCCTATGTCAGCCGTGAGTCCTGGCGGCACTGCCAGCGGGCAGGCGGATATGCCATACTGGCCATAGGTCTACTTGCCGTTGTCGTAGCAATTACAACTTCAGGCACCCGTCTACTGACCATCTGGGGATCGGGCGCCGCAGCCGCCATCATCGTGCTCCTCCTCTACAGCGTCTACGCCGGACGAAAATACGCGGGCCTGGGCGGTCCAGTCAAGGACGGGCGCGGCCATTTTATTGAGGAGTGAAGAGGCTTGCTGCCCCAAAATCACCTCAGCTGCGTCTTATTTCAGTGCCTCCACAAACCGCGCGCACTGACTATCTACCACGTACATCTACCGCCCATTCCACATGTTGACCGCGCAGCTAGCAATCTGCACATTCGAGCGTACGTTTATAGCATGAGTATAAAAATCACAGTTGACCTTTTCTCCGGGCGTAGTTGCCCACAGCGCTAAAGACACCTGGTGAGGGGGATTCGTCCGGCCCGAGCAGCTTTAGCTTTGCTCCTGTCAGCCCACACATTTTCCGTGGCGGGAAACACGATTACGGTGTTTGCTACGCCCTTTTAGTGCGCTCTTTGGGTGGTTCGGCAGCTCAAGTGGGCCTAGCTACTGCCGTTGCCACCATTCCCGTTGTCATCGGCGGCCCCTTAAGCGGGGTCCTTATTGATTGGGCAGGTGCCCGGCGCTTCAGCATCATTTCCGACGCCATCTCAGGGCTAACCGTGCTCGCTATCGCCCTGCTGAGCAGCCTGAGCCACCTACCCATGTGGGGCCTCTACCTGCTACTCATCGCCAGCGGCGTCTTCGACACGCCTGGGCAGACAGCGCGCACAGTGCTCTTGCCCAGCCTCGCCCAGAAGTCAAGCCTGCCCCTGGAGAGGGCCGTCGGTTTGAGCTCTGGTGCGTAGCGGCTAGCAGCACTCATCGGAGCTCCCCTAGCCGGTGCGGCCGTTTCGGCAATTGGGCCCGAACGAACCCTCTACGTAGATGTAGATCTTTTTCACCCTGTCGTCGCTGCTGGTGCTGTGCATTCCTGAGCGGGAAACGAGAGCAGAGCAAAGGCCTATTACAGTCGGCAAGCCAGCTTTTTCACACTATTGGCAGGACTTGCGCGATGGCCTGCGCTTTGTCCTCAGGCAGCCGCTCCTGCGTTCAATCGTCGTCATTGTATTGATCTTGAACGCCCTGGACGCGGCCCGATTCTCCGTTCTTCTCCCCCTCTATTCTTTGGAATTTCTGGGCGGCTCGGCGGCAGCAGGACTCATCACTGGCGCTCTTGCGACTGGCGCTCTAGCAGGTTCCTTCATCTTTTCGGCTTGGGGGCACCGCCTGCCCAGACGCGCCTTATTCGTTATCTGCTTCGCTCTGACCGGTGGTCCGCTCTCTCTGGGCTTTTACTGCCAGGCTCCCGAGTGGGCGCTCGTGGCCTTAAGCGCTGCCACAGGCATCTTCACCGGCATGTTAAACCCCCTGATCGGCACCCTGCGCCTGGAGCAAACCGAACCAGACATGCTCGCCCGCGTCCAGTCCTTCATGATTGCAATCTCCTGGGCTGGCATCCCTATCGGCTCCCTCCTCTCCGGCTTCGCCGCCGAGCGCCTGAGCCTCCCCCTGCTCTATGGAATCATTGGCGTAATCTATGTGCTTACCGCATGTTTACCTATAGTAGATACGGCCTGGAATGAACCAGAGCTCCGGACTTATAAAACTTCTACTCCTACTACTTAATCGGCCAATACATCCGTTTATTTCCACAGCCTTGTGAAAGCTACTAATACTGGAGACACTACAATAAGCAAACGCTCTGCTTCGGATTGGCCATTCCAAGCAGAGCGTCGACTGTTGTCAGAGACCCTAGACTACTTCTTCGCTTTTTTCTCGCGGATGTGGACCGAGATTTGTATGGGGGTGCCGGGGAAGCCGAACTCTTCGCGCAGGCGGCGCTCGAGGAAGCGACGGTAGGAGGCCTCTAGGAAGCCGGTGGCGAAGATGACGAACCGGGGCGGGCGCGTGGCAGCCTGCGTGGCGAAGAGAATGCGGGGCTGCTTACCACCGCGCAGGGGGTGCGGATGTGCGGCTTGAACTGTGCCCAGGAAGGCGTTGAGCTTGCTGGTGGGGATGCGCTGGTCCCATGATTCTAAGGCCGTGCGCATGGCCTTGGCTAGACGGTTGGCATGCCAGCCCGTTTTGGCAGACAAGTTGACCCGCTCGGCCCAGGTGACGCGGTCGAACTCGGTTTGCCAGAGGCGCTCCAGGCGCTGGCGGTCGAAGTCATCCAGAAGATCCCACTTGTTGAAGACCAAGACCACAGCCCGCCCAGCGTCCACAGCCTGGCTCATGACCTTCAAATCCTGGTCGGCTATAGGCTGCGAGGCATCAAAGAGCACCAGGGCCAGCTCAGAGCGCTCAATAGCCGCCTGTGTACGCAGGGAAGAGTAATACTCAGCGCCCGAAATCTTGTGTAGGCGGCGCTTGATACCGGCGGTGTCGATAAAGAGCCAATCCTGACCGTCTACGTCAATGACCTCGTCAACTGGATCGCGCGTGGTGCCAGCTATATCGTTGACCACAGCCCGCTCCTGGCCAGCCAGCTGGTTCAAGAGCGAAGACTTGCCCACGTTGGGGCGGCCCACGAGTGCCACCCGGCGCAGGTCCGTTGGGGTGAGGAAGCCGGACGTTTGCTCAGCCTGCTTGAGCTGCGAAACGGCAGCATCCAGCAGATCGCCGACGCCCCGGCCGTGCATGGCCGAAATGGCGTAGGGCTCCCCCATGCCTAGCTTCCAGAATTCGGCAGCCGTGTAGTCAGCGTTGGTAGAGTCGAGCTTGTTGACCGCTAGCACGACGGGCTTACCGGCCTTGCGCAGCATGGTCACCATGCGGGTGTCCATGTCAGTCAGGCCCACTTGGCCGTCCACCACGAAGAGCACCGCATCGGCCAGCGAAACAGCCAGCTGCGCCTGATCGGCAATGGCTGAGCCGATACCCTGCGCGTCCGCCTCCCAGCCGCCGGTGTCCACAATCTTAAAATCGGTGCCAGCCCACTCAGCTTCGTAGGAGACGCGGTCGCGTGTAACACCCGGCGTGTCCTCCACCACAGCAGCGCGACGGCCCAGGATACGGTTCACCAGGGTAGACTTGCCTACGTTGGGGCGCCCTACCACGGCTAGAACACCGACCGACTGTGGGGCCTGGCTAGTGACCTGCCCCAGGCTCTCCTGATCGATGATAGCCTGGTCGGTCTCGTCGAGCTCATAGTCGCCTAAATTGTCTACGTAGGTTGCGGCGTCCTGCCTATCGACAGCCTGGTCGACTAGATTAATCAGTACTTGCAGGGTCTGCTCAAAGGTCAAGTCGGAATTGTCTACCGTGACCACGCCCTCGGCGGCGCTCATAAAGGAAGTGACTTGGGAGTCGATCCGGTCACGCTCGGCAACGTTGTCTTGGCCGACAGCCTGCGCCGGGCTCTGGCTCTGGTCTGCCCTACGGGCGGCCCGCACTTCCTCACGCGCCGTCAGCAAGACACGCACCTGAGCTTGCGGGGCCACTACCGTGGTGATGTCGCGGCCCTCAGCCACAATCCCCCGGCCTTGGGAGAACGAGTCCTCGTCAGACTCGCCCGCAATATAGGCCCGCTGAGCGGCAATGAGGACGCGCCGGACCCCGTCGATACTGGAGACGGTAGAAACATGCGAGGACACGCGCTCTGAGCGAATTTCTTGATCCACGCTCTGACCATCTAAACGAACCGTTGGCTCCTCGGGGTCCAAAACCATCTCAAGATGGTCCTCAGTAAAGAGGGCTCCCACCGCTTGCACGATGGCTGCTTGGTCCACGGCTTGAGCGTCCAAATCCAGGCCTTCTCGCAGGCACCAGAGGGCCGCAGCCCGGTACATGGCACCCGTGTCCAAGTATGCGAAGGCAAAATGCTCGGCCAAGGCCTTGGAAGTGGAGGACTTGCCCACTCCTGCGGGCCCGTCGATAGCGACCGTAATCACAGGCCTACCTCCTTGTCGAGAGCCATAACCTCGGCCCGGGAGAGGATGCGGTAGGAGCCGGGTTTGATTTCGCCCAGGTGAATCGGGCCAATTTGCGTACGCACCAGGCGGGTGACCGGGTAGCCGACTGCATCAAAAATGCGGCGGACAATCCGATTCTTGCCGGAGTGGAGGACTACTTTGACCATCGTAGTCTCGCGCGAACGGTCTACAATTGCGCAGTGATCCAGGCGGATGAGTCCGTCGTTCAGGAGCACGCCCTGGGTGACGAGCCTGCGGCATACGTTGCCGCCTAACTTGCCGCGAACCGTGGCCATGTAGGTCTTCTCCACCTCGTACTTGGGGTGCATCACATGCTGGGCAAGCTCGCCGTCGTCGGTCATCAAAATCAGGCCCTCGGAGTCGTAGTCCAAGCGGCCCATGTGGAAGACTCGCTCGTAGCGGTCGCCAATGATGTCTCGCAGGGTATAGCGGCCCTTGGGGTCGTCCATGGCGGAAAGCACCTTGCGGGGCTTGTTCAGGGCCATGGTGACATGCTTGCCGGAGATGTGGATACGGGAGCCGTCAACGCGAATCTGCTGCGTGTCGGGATTGACTCGCGTGCCCAACTCGGTGGCCAGCACACCGTCCACTTCTACGCGGCCTTCAGTGATGATCTCTTCGCACTTGCGGCGGGAGCCGAAACCGGCCTGAGCGAGTACTTTTTGTAGGCGAATACCTTCGTCGTTTGCTTCATGCGCGCGTAATGCGCGGGAATATGGGTGTGGCATCGTTCTCCCAACGTGGCCTGATAACATAGGTAGTGAACACTTGCTCTCTAGCAAGGTCGACCTTCAGTTTACCGTATGGCTGTGATTTTCGGCCCTAAGCCAGCAGGTTTTCCGTGCAGCTGCTGCCCCACCGGCGGTCGCACCTTGCTAAAGCACAACACAGAACGCGAAGGACGGACCATGAATACAGATACCGACATGAGCTCCTTACAGGTACTGCCACCTGTGGCCAGGGGTGCGCTACGGGTGGGAGCGGAGTTCGCTGGAACTTTTTTAATGTGTTTTGCGGTGTACTCTGCTTCCTCTTTGGGGCGCATATATACCTCCTTCTCCCCCGCAGTTATCGCCCTGGTTTGGGTCTTCTCGGTGGTGGCCGCCGGATCCCTCTTTGGCAAAATTAGCGGTGTCCATTTCAATCCCGCTGTCACGTTTGCTGCTATGTTTACCACGAGGATCGGCTGGATTGAAGGCATTTGCTACATGCTGGGCCAGTTTTTAGGAGCTATAGGAGCCGGCGCGGCCCTCGTGTACTTGCTGCCGATGAATAAGAACAACGATGGCAATGCCTGGTTACCCGGCGCAGTCAATGGCTTTGACAAGGGTTCGCCTACATCTTCCGTCATGGGCCGGGCAGGACTATCATTTAATGTAACTGTGGCAATCGTGGTAGAGCTCGTGGCATCAATTATCGTCGTTGGTGTGGCTTTGAGCAGCTTGCAGGAGACTGGGAAACCCGAGCGCGGTCACATTTGGAATACGGCCCTAGCATACGGCGCTGGCGCGCTTATCGCTTACCCTGTGACCGGTGCCGGCATGAATCCCGCACGTTCGACCGGCATCGCCCTCTTTGCCAGCGGCAAGGGATTGGAAGCTGACCCCATCCAGCAGCTGCTGATCTTCTGGATCTGCCCCTTCCTCGCTGCGGCGATCGTCGGCTTGGTCAGTATCTTGTATCACATGCTGCTTGATGCCGCACAAACGCGCATCGACACGGCTCCAGAGAGCGCGATTGAGATGCCAGAAGCCCTGTTGAACCCGCAAGATGACGGGCTTGCCACTGTACAAACAGCGCAGATCAGCGACCTGAATGAGCCTGCGCTAGGCACAGATGAGAACCATGAACTCGCCAGGCAGGAGGAAACCCTCGAGGAGCCACTCTCCCAGCAGGAAGGCGAGGTTGGCTCCTTGAGAGCAGAAGCAGCTGATAGCTCAGAAGAGCCAGAGGATACTCACGTAGGTCAACAGAAGGCCGACACCCAGGCCCAGGCAGATACAGCTGTCGAATCCGATTGAGCGAACTTTCCAAGGGCTTCGCTCGCGCATGGACAAGCGCAAGGTGCCCAAGCTCAGGGTGGTCACGGCCAAGATTAAAATTCCAAGAGACGTGTAACCGAAAGCCGCAATCACTGCGCTGCAGGCAACAGCTGCTGTCACTACCCACTCTGCGACGGGTTGGCCTTCGTGGCTTTCAGAAACTACTGGAGTGCCATCTGGATGCGGCGCAGGCGCAGCTGGAGGTTGCGTCGAGGCAGTAACTGTCTGCCGCTTGTTCGTACCATGGGCATGGCGCGCTACGAGAACCATTCCTACCTCCCTCTTTCGCTTACCCTTATAGCCTAACCTACACCGGTCACAGGAGTACTCTGGCCCAGGCGGATGCGGTATCCAAGAGAGCTAGTACACCGGGCAAGATATGGTTTCTGAACCCTAACCACCCACGCCCAATCAGGACGATGAAGACCCAGGGGAATGGTCTGCATCTGCTTCCTGGCTGGGCATCGTGCTGACGAGCTCTGCCCGCCGACTGACCGCAGCCTGAGTGAGATTGTAGGTCAAGATGAGTGCTGCTATGCACAGTGCCGCAAACCAGGGAACGAACGTACCCATGCACATACCTCTGACAAATACGCCCATCGATTCGCTCAGATTCACACCTAAGTGAGCCAGCCGGTGCTGACCCAGAGCACCGTTCGAACATAACAATGCCAGCAGCAAGGCTACCAGGCTAAGAGCCACAGAAGCTGCTAGACCAATGAGCGAATCCAGAAAAACCCTCACGAGCTTGAGGTCGAGACGAGCAAGTCCTTGCTCTCTCAGGGCCGAAAGAAGGCCAAAAGCCTGGCGCTTGCACAAGGCGGTGAGAGCTAGTACGCCAGCGAGGACAGCAGGAATGAGGAGTAGGACCACGCGCATACTCGCATTGGCGACTGGGTCGGGGAAAAGACCGAACATGGGCAGGGAGGGTAACGCTTGTGCGTGCCCGGACCAGAGGGTAAAACTCGCCAAATCACCGACGTAAAAGCCGCCACCGCAGACCCAGGAAAGTGCCCAGAGCATCATATTCGGCAACCAGGCCAATGATGCAATGCACATAAGAACACGCGAGCTCGTACCCATTCCTGCTAGAGTGAAAAGCCTAGCTACGGAATCGTGGTAGAGGACCACCCACACTAGGACCGTCATGAATCCTACTGCGCCAAGTGACTCCAGTGTGTAGCACGCCAGACGGAGAGCCTGATGGCCAAGGTGAATGAACCGCTGGGGAATAGGATGCTGAGCATCTGCTTGGTCAGCAGCCCACGACCGAAGGCCCTCCTTGCACCAGGCGAAAGCATAGGCTACAAGATAGACGGCCCCAGTTTTGATCTCAATCATAAACGTGGTGTCGACTGGAATAATACCCATTCCTGGTTGGAGGAGCAGGCCTGCCAGTAGCCAAAGTACCCCTCCAGCGCAGAGGCCTTCCCAGGAAATACCAAAATGCCGTATACAAGTTACCAGCAGCGCTATGAGGAGCACTGTCAAGGTGAGCGGCATAATCGTGAGCGTGAGAGCACCGGCGGTAAAACCACTGCCTTCCGCCAGCAGGATAATCGCCTGCGTCAGCGAAACCGCTTGGCTGGACAGTGAAGGCCCACCGCCCTCCATGGAAACAAGCAAGAGGGTTAAGGCTATAAAAGCTCCCACAGCCACCGCGAAGATGGCAAGCGCTGCTGCCGCGGCATACAGGCCTTTCATACTCCGGCTGAGATGGGACTTCATATATCAGTTCTGCTTCGAGCTCAGGCGGGCATGGAGACGAGTGTGGAGACCGGGTAAGGCTCCAAGGCGGCGCAGCCCTGCAAACCTTCCAATTCCATCACGAAACTAAAACCTGCCACGCTACCTCCGGCCTTGCTGACCAGCTGGGCTGCGGCCTGTGCTGAGCCGCCAGTGGCGATAAGATCGTCAACAATGAGGATTCTCTGGCCTGGCTTAATAGCTTCCTTTTCCATCTCAATCGTGGCAGTGCCATATTCGAGCGAATACTCTTGGGCAAGGGTCTCGGGCGGCAACTTGCCGCTCTTGCGCAGGGCGATGAAACCTTTACCCAAGGCTGCTGCCAGCTGTGGGCCAATCAAGAAGCCCCTAGCCTCAAGACCGGCAATCGCGTCGAATTGGTCAGCAGCTACTGGCAGGGCTTTCAGCAGTGCCTCTTGAACAATCGACAGACCGCGCGGATCGGCTAGAGCTGGCAGGAAGTCCCTAAAAAGGATACCCTCCTTGGGAAAACCAGAGATACTGCGGATGAGAGAGACAAAGTAGGCAGCATCCTCCTGACCTACCAGGCTAAGTTGTCCGATGGTGATATCGCCCGATTGAGCCATAATCTTCTTTCCTTGTTCTTCCCTTGGCAGGGCGTACCCACCATGCATGAACCAAATCAATCAGTGCCCGACAGTGCTCACCGCAAAGCAGACACATAGGGGTTATTACTGTGCTGAAGGCTCAGACGACTCTTTGCTCTCACCGTGCTCTTTTTGTCCGGACCATTCCTCTTGGTCGGCGCTCTCACTGTTCGGCTCGGAGCTTTCTGTGCTTTCTGTGCTTTCAGCGTTCTCAGCGCCCTCTGCAGACTGGGTATCCTCTGGGGCACTGGGCAGAGGGTTGCCCTGCTCGTCGACTTCATCATCGTGAACATAAGCTGGGACGATAGGAGGCTTCGTTATAGCTTGGATGCGCCAGCGCGACTTGGTACCCTCGGAGTCGACAACCACTTGCTCTTTTTCCAGGTCCACGCTGACAATAGTGCCGAGTAAGCCCGATGCCGTTGCCACAGGTGTTCCTGGCTCCAGGGAGCGACGGAAGGTTTCAACATCTCCTTGCCGCTGCTTGTTTTTGCGCGACGACCACCAGGTCATGCCGAACATTAAGACAATAATAAGAATCAGGAAGAGCATGGACGAAATGCCGCTACCGCTTGACTGCATGGATGGCTCCTTATCGTGTCCGGTTCCGGGCGGGTCACGTACTGTTTGCCCACCCTGCCGGAAGTACTATTCTAAAACAGCTTCATGACATCATCGGGAGGCTGCAAGCCTATATGTTCCCAGGCTTTTTTCGTTGCAACTCGGCCCTTAGGTGTTCTGACTAGAAATCCTTCGCGCACCAGGTAAGGCTCACAGACCGTCTCCACTGTTTCGGCTTCCTCCCCCACCATAGCAGCAAGGTTGTTCAGCCCCACGGGCCCACCATTAAATGAACGCACTATGGCGTTGAGAACGGCCAAATCCAGCCTATCCAGTCCTTCGGAGTCAATCTGGTAGAGCGAAAGCGCAGCCTTAACGTCGTCTGGACCAACTTCTTGCAGGTCATGGACGATTGCCCAGTCTCGTACCCGGCGCAGCAGACGATTAGCTATACGCGGCGTGCCTCTCGACCGCTGAGCCAGCTGGACGCAGGCCTGATCGGTGATCCTGATATCCAGCACCCGTGCTGACCGCTCTAACAGTTTTTCAAGCTCTTCAGGCGGATAGAAGTCCAAATGAGCAGTAAAACCAAAGCGGGCGCGTAGAGGCGAGGGCAACATACCTTCTCTGGTGGTGGCGCCAATAACAGTGAACCGTGGCAAGGTCAGCGGGATGGAAGATGCCCCAGGTCCTTTACCTACCATTACATCCACCCGGAAATCCTCCATAGCAATGTACAGCAGCTCTTCGGCAGCCCGAGGTAGACGGTGAATTTCATCGATAAACAGTACCTCTCCGGCCTCCAGAGAGCTTAAAATCGAAGCGAGGTCGCCAGCGTGCTGGACCGCAGGGCCTGAAGTAATACGGATGGGCACTTCTAGCTCGTGAGCCACAATCATAGCCAAGGTTGTCTTGCCCAGGCCAGGAGGCCCAGCCAGAAGGATGTGGTCAGGAGCTACCTGCCGTTTTTGGGCTGCAGCCAGAAAGAGCTCAAGTTGGGCCTTGAGCCGAGGCTGACCGATGAAGCCCTGCAAATCTTGCGGACGCAGCTCCTCATCGCTGACAGGTTCATCGTCGAGGGGTGCCGCAGAGACCATACGCAGAGAATCCTCGGAAGTGTCATAGTTGTGGACGCTCCCGGATTCATCGGAAGTAGAGTTTGCTAGGGGGGACTGTTGAGCGCTCACGCTTACCTCCTCCGATCAAGCTGAGTCAGGGAGGCTTTGAGCACTAGAGGCACATCCTCTTTGCTCAACGGAAGCGCATAAGACCCTTGCTCACACACCTGCTTGACGGCCTCTTGGGCATCTTTTTCCTGCCAGCCCAAAGAAATCAATCCCTCGATGACCTGCGTACTGCCCTGGTCCAATTGTTGGTCAGCATCGGAGCCCAGCATCCGCTGCACGTCGACCTTACCCGAAAGCTCCAAAATAATTTTTTGTGCGCCCTTTTTCCCCAACCCAGGTGCCCTCGCTAAGGCAGCAGCATCACCTTGGGCCACGGCCTGGGCCAATGCTGTTGGACTCAAGGTAGACAAGAGGGAAAGGGCCACACGCGGACCAATGCCACTCACTTTTTGCAGTTGCACAAACAGGGCCTTGGACGCTTTAGTTAAAAAACCATATAAGGTGATGGCATCCTGGGTGAGGTTGAGATAGGTAAAGACCTGAGTGCGATTGCCAGGCTTGAGCGCGCCCAAGTCTGAGCTGGGCATCCGAACCTCATACCCAACGCCAGCCACGTTAATCACAGCTAAGCCAGGCTCTACCTCTTCCACAGACCCAGTTAACGTAGCCAGCATAGTTCACCCAACTTTTCATAGGGATTGGACCAATAGCCACAAGGCAGTGGGGTCAATCCAATAATCGAACGCTTGTTCGAATCAGTTTACATGTCCCTTTGGACTGGACTACGGTGTTTGTTGGCGTGCTGCGCCTGAGCCCACTGACGCTGGGCTTGCGTCAAATGCTGCTCCCGCTCACCCCCCTGGAGGGCACCAGCAGGCCTGAGAGCATGGCAGATAGCCTGTGCTAGAGCATCGGCCGCATCAGCTGGCTTTGGCAAACGATCCAACCGCAGAATTCGTGCGACCATGCGTTCGACTTGGATTTTTTCTGCCTGCCCATTCCCAGTCACGGCGAGTTTAGCCTCGGTGGGCGTATGCAAGGCCACAGGAATCCCTCTTTGGGCCGCAGCCAACATAGCCAAACCAGCTGCTTGCGCGGTGCCTAGGACGGTATTCCTGTTTTCCTGCGCAAAGACCCGCTCAATGGAGACCACATCAGGGCTGAACTCATCCATCTGACGAGACAGCCCTTCAAATATGGTCAGCAACCGCAAATCCTGCGACTGCCCTGGGTCTGATCTGACGACATCGACATGGACAAACGAAAGCTGCCTAGAGGTTTTAGCCTCCACAATGCCAACCCCACAACGGGTGAGCCCCGGGTCAACGCCGAATACCAGCAAGGAGTCTACTCCTCGTCGAGCTGAGCGAGCACTTCGTCCGAAGCAGTCCAGTTGCTATAGATGTCCTGCACATCATCCAAGTCATCCAAACTGTCTACCAGCTTGGACACCTTACGAGCAGCATCGAGATCCAAGGAAACTTCCGTCTTGGGATTGAGTACCAAATCGGCGGAATCGTAGTCAATGCCAGCATCCTGCAAAGCCTTGCGAACATTGACCAAATCGCTAGGATCGGTAATCACGGTAAAGGTCTCACCGTCGTCCTGTACGTCTTCGGCACCAGCCTCTGCAGCCTTTTCGAACACTGTGTCGTAATCTGTGCCCTCGGCGGGAACCTCAATCTGTCCCTTGCGCTCAAAGTTAAAGCTCACAGAGCCGTTTTGTGCCAGGGACCCACCGTTCTTGGTCAAGGTGGAACGCACCTCGGCAGCAGCACGGTTACGGTTGTCGGTCAGGCACTCGATAATGAGCCCAACACCGGCCGGAGCATAGCCCTCGTAGACGATGGACTCATAGTTGGCAGCACCAGCTTCTTCGCCCGAGCCACGCTTGACTGCCCTAGTGATGTTGTCGGCAGGCACTGACGACTTCTTGGCCTTGACAATGGCATCGTAGAGGGTAGGGTTACCATCGGGATCGCCGCCGCCAGTGCGGGCAGCAATCTCAATATTCTTGATTAACTTCGCGAAGAGCTTGCCGCGCTTAGCGTCGATGGCAGCCTTCTTATGCTTCGTGGTCGCCCACTTCGAATGCCCAGACATAATGCTCCTGACGATATACAAACAATGAACGGATAGTAATTCTATGCGTTCTCTTTGACAATACTAACGCCTACAGCCTTGCTCAGGCTGGACTCAACGCCCACAGCGTTATTCCCTGATCTGTGATACTCGCCGCCTTTAGCGAATACGGAGCGCCTGAGCGTACACGCCCAGAATCTGCTGGGTGACACGCTCCCAGTCATAGCAAGCCGCACGCTCCCGTCCCTTCTGCGCCAAACGTGATCTGAGCTCAGGCTGCTCCAACAGACGCTCGATAGCCTGGGCACAAGCCCTCGCATCACCGTTGGCAAAGTGCATGGCGCTGTTGCCTTCTTGTGAGACCGCCTGGAAAGCATCTAAATCGGAAGCTACCACCGGGCATCCTGCGGCCATGGCCTCGGCTAATACAATACCGAAAGACTCTCCCCCGGTCTGGGGGCCACATATACATCCAAGCTCCTGTAGAGCGAGGCCTTGTCCTGATCGCTAATACGCCCCAAAAACTCAACATGGCCCAGCAAGTCAGGGCTCAGGTCACTGACCAGAGCGCGGGCCTGCTCCTGACCGTCCCCCGCGCACAGGAAGCGGGCACCAGGCTGGTGGTTCAAGAGCTCCAGAGCCGCCTGAGCAAAGACCCGAAAGCCCTTTCGCTCCTCCCCCATGCGCCCCAAGAATCCAATGGTTGGTTGCTCTGGAGTGCCTTTCCAGGCTGGCTGAGCTTGGGCCTGGGCAAAGAAAGCGGTTTGAATACCGTTGGGAATGACGTGCCGCTCAATGCCAGCGTTCAAGTAGCGACCGGCCGTAGCCAGAGCAGCATCACTGACACAGATGGCCTGCCGAATGTTGGACAGGTAGGCCCGTAAGTAGGGCTGAGTAACTTTCAAAGCCACCGGATATGTGTCGAAGGAGGCGTGGAAAGTAGCCACATAAGGGCAGGGCTCAAAACCCCGCACCAGAGGCTTGTGGCTCAGGCTAGGCACCTCAGGTTCGTGCAGGTGGAGGATGTCAAAACGACCCTGCCGGACCCATTGGCGGGTTTTGCGGCCCGCGAGTCCAAAATAGCTGAGATTGGCAACCGAGCCGTTGTAGGGTACCGCAAACGAAGAACCCGTAGTCTGCACCCAGAGGGGCATGTCGGCGGTGCGACGGCCAGGAGCCAGCACATCGACCTCGTGGCCCCGGAGCATGAGCTGCTGGGCGAAGTCGCGGATGTGCAGCTGCACTCCTCCGGGAGTTTCGAAAGAGTAGGGAGAGATGATGCCCACTCTGAGCTTGCGTCCCTTCAGGGGGTCATTGGCGCTGGGCTGGTCTGCTGGAAGTTGACCCGTTCGAGATTGTGACCTACTGCTGGCGTTCATGAGTCACCTTCCCCTGCTGTGCTTCCATACGGGCCCGAATATCGTCAGGCACATGGTGTAAACGGTTCAAGTCTAAGTCCTCAAGAAAAATGGGCTGCATCATGTGCCAGTCCTGCGGCCAGGAGCGTATGTTGTAAGCCCACTGGTCTACCCAAGCTTGGGTGAGCGCTGCAACAGCCTGTTGACGCGGCATCTTCAAGTAGGGCTCTATGGCGATCGGGCCGTCGATCTGGCAGACGTACCCGTAGGGGCTGTGGGCCTGGGCCTTGCGCTCTGCCTGCAAGCGTTCACGGTGCATATTGACCGTGTACAGGTCCAACTGTGAATCCAAAGCCACGACCGCCGGTCCGGCAGCTACGCGAATAATGGAGTCAAAAGCGCGCACAAATACCCCGTTACGACTCAAGTCTCGGTCGGCCAAGAGCGGCACGACTTGACCGCGCTGACGGGCCACATCCGTCAACTGCTCAACCAGATGGGGCTGACCAGTGAGCAGAATATGCATACCCAGTTCCTGGCGAATGTGAGCAAAATCGTCTAAGAGTTCCTGATCAGCTAAGCGTTCGGCCACAGTTGTGACCGGACCTAAAGCTTGTCCAGCCCAAAACCCCGCGTAATCCCAATTGCCTTGATGTCCCATCGCTATGGGCATTGATGCGTTGTGAACCACCTCTAAGGCGGGATTGGGGTATCCGGTCCCCTCAGTACGAATGCGGGCCATCAGCTCTTCCTGACTACGGGCAGAGACCGTGAGCGCCTCGCAAAAGTAGGCAAAATATGAGCGTAAGGATTGGCGGGAAAGCCGGCGCAGCTCAGCATGGGAAGTCTGTCCGAGGACGTGCTTTAAATTGCGCTCTAGCTGCGGCAGGCTCCCCAGGTGGAAGCACCAGGCCAGATCCGCTGCGATATTACAGCAGGAGCGCAGGAAAGGCTCAGACAAGCCAGCCGCATGGCCTACTACAAAGGTGAGCAGTTTGGAAAGCATAGGCTACTCGTGACTAGGGTCAGCAGGCCGTGGGGCCTGGCTCATATCTTGGCGGACCCGACCAATGCGTTGTCCAACTGTGACGATGCCCAGTACATCCAGAGCAAGCAGGAAGCAAGTGAGCCAGGCCAGCGGTAGGCCGGCTCCTGTTAGCGCCATCCCCACCAAGATAATCACTAGGCGGTCAGAGCGGGTGGCGATACCATTTTTGGCCTCAAAACCTTCCGCTTCGGCTCTAGCCCGGGCGTAAGAGGTGACGAAAGAGGTCATAATAGCGAAGAGGGCCGCTGCCATACCGACTTGCGCCCACAGGTCTGAGCCGGTTTGTCCGTCAGCTATCCAGGCCAGCTCGTGCTTACGCATATACATAATCACGGCTACTAGCACCGCCCAGTCGGCAATCCTGTCCAAGGTGGAGTCAAGAAAAGCGCCGAACTGGGTGCCACCCCCGGTCATCGAAGCTACTGAGCCGTCAAGAGAATCGAAAGCCACCAGTATAGCCAGTACAATGGCTCCAGGCAAGAGCCAGCCGGTAAATCCGGTGATGAACGCCACAAGTACCGTGCCAATAGCACCAATAATGGTGACACCATTGGCGGTGATACCCATGCGGACCAGAGTGCGCGCAATCGGAGCAATTGCCCGCTTCCAGGGTCCCCGTAAATGTTCAAACATGCTCTACCTCACTGCCGACCGACACTTGAAATGACACCTTGCCGGCAGAGCCGCAGCGCAGGTGAGTGCGTGCTGCGGCTCTGCTCCCAGCCTGTCAGGCTTGGACGGCGTCGGTGTTCTTGACGAAATCCTCCGCCGAATTGATCTGTGCCCGCCGGGCGATGGCCTGGTCAATCCAGGCGATAGCATCGTCAACAGGAACGGCATTGAGCTGGCTGCCATCGCGGAAGCGGAAGGAGACCGCATTCTTGGAGGCGTCATCTTCACCGGCAATCAAGATGAAGGGCGCCTTGGACTTAGCCGCGTTGCGGATCTTCTTGCCAAAACGGTCGTCAGAGCGGTCAATCTCGCAGCGAACGAGGTCCTCCTTCAGGCGGTCAATGACGCCCTCCAGGTGGTCGGCAAATTCGTCAGCCACCGGCACGGCCTGCACCTGAACTGGGGCCAGCCAGGCCGGGAAAGCGCCAGCGTAGTGCTCAAGCAGGATAGCGAAGAAGCGCTCAATAGAGCCGAAGAGGGCGCGGTGAATCATCACGGGCCGCTGGTGGGAGCCGTCAGCCGCGATGTATTCCAAGCCAAAGCGCTCAGGTAGGTTGAAGTCCAGCTGAATGGTGGAAACCTGCCAAGTACGGCCGATAGCGTCGCGCGCCTGCACGGAAATCTTCGGCCCGTAGAAGGCTGCCCCGCCCGGGTCGTCCACGAGCTCCAGGCCGGACTCCTTGCCCACCTGAGCCAGGGTGGAAGTGGCTTCCTCCCACACCTCGTCTGAGCCCACAAACTTGTCTGGATCCTTGGTAGAGAGCTCCAGGTAGAAGTCGTTCAAGCCGAAGTCTTTCAGCACTTGCAGCACGAACTTGAGCAAGCTGGTCAGCTCGCCCTTCATCTGTTCGCGGGTGCAGTAAATGTGGGAGTCGTCCTGGGTCAATCCGCGCACGCGGGTCAGGCCGTGCACCTCGCCTGACTTTTCGTAGCGGTAAACCGTGCCGAACTCGAAGAGGCGGAGGGGAAGCTCCTTGTAGGAGCGTTGCCGAGACTTAAAAATCAGGTTGTGCATGGGGCAGTTCATAGGCTTCAAGTAGTAGTCAAAGCCCTGCTTGGTAACGTTGCCCTGCTCGTCCTGCTCCTCGTCCAAGTGCATGGGCGGGTACATGCCGTCCTTGTACCACTGCAAGTGGCCTGAAATTTCGTAGAGGTGGCCCTTGGTGATGTGCGGGGTCTGCACGAAGGAGTAGCCGTGCTTACGGTGCATTTCGCGCGAGTAGTCCTCCATGGCGTTGATGACCGCGGCACCCTTGGGGTGGAAGACTGGCAGGCCGGGGCCAATCTCGTCGGGGAAGGAGAAGAGATCCATCTCAGCGCCGAGCTTGCGGTGGTCGCGCTTGGCGGCTTCCTCCAGGCGGGACATGTAGGCTTTCAAATCGTCTTTAGAAGCCCATGCGGTGCCGTAGATGCGCTGGAGCATGGGGTTCTTTTCGCTCCCCCGCCAGTAGGCGGCCGCTGTGCGCATGAGCTTGAAGGACTTAATAAAGCGAGTATTAGGCAGGTGGGGTCCCCGGCACAGATCCTTCCAGACCACATTGCCATCCCTGTCCAGGTTGTCGTACATGCTCAGCTCACCGGTGGCCACCTCAGTAGCCTCGTCGCCCTCAATTTGAGCTTCCTTAAGCCCTATGAGCTCCTGCTTGTAGGGCTGGTCAGCTTCCTCAGCACGCGCTTCGTCTTCGGAGACGACCCGCCTGCGGAAGGACTGCGACGACTTGATGATGCGCTTCATCCGCTGCTCAATCTCTTTAAGGTCGTCGGGGGTAAAGGGTTGCTCAACGTCGAAATCGTAGTAGAAACCGTCTGTAATGACCGGGCCGATGCCCAGCTTAGCGTCAGGGCGAATCTCTTGCACAGCTTGAGCCATAACGTGTGTGGCCGAGTGCCGCATGATGGCTAGACCCTCGTCGGATTCCAGGGCAATAGGTTCGACTGTATCGCCGTCTGTGAGGGGGGTGTACAAGTCCCGGGGCTGGCCGTTGATAGAGACTGCAATGATGTCTTTATCGTCTGCAAAAAGCTCAACGCCAGTGCTGTCAGCCGCCACCTCCTTTGCTTCGCCCTTAACTGTGATGGAGATTGGTGACTGATTCATGGCAATGCCGTCCTCGCTATCGGGGCCCGCGTTACAAGGTGCAGGCCTTGGACTTCAAATTACGAGGGCCACATTATGCTATAAGGACGACAAGAAGCGGGGAAAAGCTACGCCTGCCCACCCATTGACTTCAGGTATTCCTCAGCTTCGCGCACGAGCTCGTCACCGGCTGGCGTGTCGACCGCCTCTGGAATGAGGGACGCAGCCTTGCTGTCGCTCTCAAGCTCCAAACGATGCACATAGTCAGCTAATTCGTCGTTGCAGTGGATCAGCACCGATGCCTGAGCCTTCCAATGTTCAGCTTTCATTGGTAAATCGCCCTCCTCCAAAGGTTCGCCCAACATGCTGGAAACACGCCGGAGGAGTTGGAGGGTGGCCTGGGCGCATTCGTCTGAGCCCAAATACTGGGGGACGGACACCCAGATGGACTCAGTCGAGAATCCGGCCTGGCAGGCCATCGCGTCCAAGACCGTTGGAACGCCTACCGGCCCAGAGTGGCCTTCCGTGTCACAGCTGGCGTCGTCACTCGCCAGGTCATCAATGGGCAAGTCCCTGGTGTGTGGACAGTCGGCAAACATGGAACCGAGGGTGATAATGCTGTTAATCTCATAGTCTTCGGCCATGTGCAACGACTGACGGCAGTACTCGCTCCAGTGGTAGTTGGGTTCAGGACCTGTTTCCACTAAAAGGCGAGTAGCGTCGCTGATGCTCACTTCGTAGAATTTGGTTTCGGGCCAGCAAATGCTGCGCTTACCCTGCACATGACAGAGCATGGGTCTGGCCACTTGATAGTCGTAGAAGTCCTCAGAAGCAATCGACCCTACCTCTTGGGAGGGATAGGCGTTGAGCAGGTGGCGGACCACATTCGTTGATGCACTGCAGGCATCATTCCAACCATCAAAGGCTGCTAGCAAATAGGCGTAGCTGCCGGGCTTAGCTTCTTCTCTCATACCCTCTACACTAGCCTGACCTGGGGCCTGAGGCGGCTAGTAAGCCATCAGCGAGACAGGCCGCTGCTGGTCCTTACAACTGCTGATAGTGCGAAAGAATCATTCAAGAAAGACAATTTCAAATGGAACGTATGAGCCGAGTGGGTGATGCAGGAATCGAACCTGCGACCCCTTCCGTGTGAAGGAAGTGCGCTAGCCGCTGCGCCAATCACCCAAGTCTCAGACCGACCGCCGTGGTCAGATACTACAAAGGTAATGCCTACCGCATTACTCGTGGGCGATACAAGATTCGAACTTGTGACCCCTTCCGTGTCAGGGAAGTGCGCTACCTCTGCGCCAACCGCCCGGGTCTTCCAGTGCAGCGAACTACAGCCAACACAAGAGAGGTGGGTACGAGAGTCGAACTCGTCTATACGGCTTTGCAGGCCGCTGCCTAACCGCTTGGCTAACCCACCGTAAGAGGTTGTGGACTACTCGAAGCCTCGAGCGGGCAACGGGACTCGGACCCGCGGTCTCGACCTTGGCAAGGTCGCGCTTTACCAACTAAGCTATGCCCGCATCTCAAAGCAACCCATCAAGTGGACCACCTGAGCACGAGGCACTACTATATAGGTTCGCAGCCCGAAATGCAAAAGGGCGTGTCGTTGGCGAGTCGTTGGTAGCCTTTTCCCAGCCTGCAAAGCCTTGCATCTACAGCTTTCAAGCCTTCTCCTGACTACTGTGAAGCAACTCGGTCTGGGCTCGCCGAGGCATAGTGGCGAGAGCGTACAGACCGCCTATGAGGATGAAAGCGGCTGAGAGGACAGCCGACCATTGGGCACCAACATGCTCGGTCAGCAGACCGACCAGCCCCCCGCCAATCAGGTATCCTCCCGTAGCGATGGCTCCTACAACCGAAATCGTGCGGGCCCGCAGGCGGTCAGGCGAAAACTCCTGCTCCAGGAGCTCGTCGATGACATTGGCAATGCCGTAGCTGGCGTTGAAAGCGAAGAAGAGGGCGAAAGCCGCTGGCAGTGCGCCGCTGCCAGCGAAGAGGGCGAAGATCGCACCTGAAGCCGTGACAGCGATGGCGTAGCTCTTGACGGCGGAGGGAATGGACCTGGAGAGCGGGGCCGCCAGGAGGGCGCCCAGCAAGCTGCCGACCGAACCCACTGCGGTCAAATACGAGTATGTCGCATCCGAGCCGACGAGCACGTTTTTAGTAAAGACCACCAGCAGCGGCTCTTGCAGGCCCAGGCCGGTCCACAGGAGGGTGGAGCAGATGGTCAAGTCACGCAGGAGGGGCTTGCCGACCACCAAGCGCAGGGTTTGAACGAGCCCTGAGCTCGCCTTCCAGCCCGAAAATCCCGCTCGACCCCCCTTTGGCTTCTGCTCCCTAGCAACTGCCGGCACCCGCCAAGCTCGGACCAAGTCGAAGGCAGCGGCCAGCAGACTCACACCCGCGGCCAGTGCAAAGGCCAGTCCTCCTGCCAATCCGCTCATCAGTCCCGCAAAAGCGCCCGAGAGAATGCCGGCTACGGTGGTGGCAATCATCATCAGAGCGTTGATAGCTGAGCGCTGGGGGCCTTGAGTCAGCTGGGCAGCGAGGGCGTAGCGGGCAGGCTTAATGATCGCGCGAATAGAGGTAATCAGGAAGGCCAAGAGGAGCATGACCGGAAGGTTCGGACTGAGCAGGAATACTAAGCACAGTCCCGCCTGAATCAGGTCGCAGCAGGTGACCAGCAGGCGGCGGTTGAAACGGTCAGCCAGGCCAGACCCCAAGGGTGCCACCAGGAAATTGGGCAAGTAGGTAATGACGAACAGGAGGCTGACAGCCGCGGGAGAAGAGCCGGTCGCATTGTAGACGTGAATAGTCAGGAGGAGGTTCACCGCTCCCCCGGCCAGGCTGTTCAAAAAAAGTCCCGAGAATGAGGCTGCACAGGGCCCAATCTTTGAGCAAGGCGAGATACTCTGCACCGCTCTTGCGCGCAGCATCGAGCGCCTTACCCCATAGTTTCATGTGGACATTATGCCACACCTGTACGAACGTTGAGCACAATAGTGCCAGATATTGGAAGAGCCGAGCCCAAGAGTTGCTGGTGCACTGGGGCAGGGAGAATAAAACGCAGGCAAAATCCGGGGATAGGAGGATAATTATGGTGGTTTTACTTGCGTCTGCATCCAGGCGCACGGCAGAAGGCATGTAGAGAAAGGGCTGCGGCGGGCAGTGAGTACAGGGCAGAAGAGTCAAACAACAGTGGGGCCAGTGACGGCGGCAGTCTTTATGGCTACCTTTATGACAGCCGTGGAAGGTACGATCGTCTCAACGGCCATGCCCACGATCGTCTCCGATTTGCGCGGCTTGAGCCTGATGAATTGGGTGTTCTCCATCTACATGCTCATGTGCGCGGTCACTACCCCTATTTACGGCAAGCTCTCCGACCGCTTCGGCCGTAAGCCCCTGATTAACATTGGACTGGCCGTCTTTGTGGTGGGTTCCCTCCTGTGCGGACTCTCGCGCTCCATGGTCCATTTGATTCTGGCTCGCGTGATTCAAGGACTCGGAGCTGGTGCCATTCAGCCGCTGACCTTCACTATTTTGGCCGACATCTACCCGATTGAAAAGCGGGCGAAGATGATTGGTTTCAACTCCTCAGCCTGGGGTGTTGCCTCCATCGTGGCACCGCTCATTGGCGGTTTCCTGGTCCAGCAGCTCTCCTGGCACTGGGTTTTTGCGGTCAACGTGCCGATTGGTTTGATAGCTATTGTGCTGATTCAAGTCTTCCTGAAAGAAGACGTTCGGCCGCACGAGAGCCCGATTGATTACTGGGGCATTGTCCTGCTGACTATCTGCCTGGTCACGCTGATGCTGGGCCTGCAAAACCTGAACGGCGCGGACAACGTTTGGTTGAGTGTCGTTCCCTTGATCGTCGCCCTTGCCGCGGCGGTGGCTTTGGTCGTGGTCGAACGCCGCCAGGCCGACCCTATCCTGCCCCTGAAACTCTTCAGTAATCGGACGTTCGTGGTGGAGAATCTTGCCATTCTGCTGATTTCTGGCTTCCTTATGGGCTTCGAGACCTATCTGCCGATTCGTATGCAGTCCGTGCTCGGCTTCAATCCCACTATGGGCGGCTTTGCCCTCACCCCGAGCTCCATCGTCTGGTTGATCGGTTCCTTTATGGCTGGCAAACTCCTGAGCAAGTACCCTCCCCATAAGATGATGAGCCTATCCTTAGTCTTCCTGCTGGTGGGTTGCGGTATTACTATCTTCGTGCCCATCCATACCTCATACCTTGCTTTCTTAGGTATTTCAGCGATTTTTGGCTACGGATTCGGCCTCTCAATTACCGTGGGCACCATGACCTCTCAGTCGGTCGTCTCCTCCGATGAAGTGGGAACCGCCACTTCCTTCAACACTCTGGCCCGCAGCCTAGGACAGACGCTCATGATTTCTGTCTTCGGCATCGTCATGAATGTGGTCATGGCTCAAGGCGTGGCTCGCACACCTGGCCTGACCTTGGACATGATGGACAAGATGATTAACCCTGAAACCGCAGGCCAGCTACCGGCTCAGTTCCTGGAGCCCGCGCGCGTCATTGTCTACGACGGCCTGAGGTGGATCTTCATAGTAGGTTTCATTATCTTGCTGCTGGCCCTCATCATTAACCTCTTCGACCACAAGTCCACCAAGCTCCTGACCCAGGCGCAGCCCCAAGAAATAGCTACAAAGTAGCCGGAGTAACCGGGTTGGTTGCGGCCTTCCGACAGTAGAATGCGTCTGTTGGTAGGCCATAAGGGCTTGATCGATACTTAATTCTGGTGTTCTGCCCGCTCCTGCGCATACGCATCTAGAGCCTGCGTAAAGGATAGGCCGGGATGGAGCTGTCTCCAGGCCTTCAAAGCCTTGGGGTCGATATTGCTGTAATCACCAGCCAGCTGACGCTTGCTCTTGTGGCGGTAGGCGTAGACGCTATAGGCCACGGCACAAAGGGCGAGTAGGACCATAGCCGAAGCACTCACCGGCCCCCACTACCCCCAGAGCGAGATTCCTGCGAACACGAGCGCGAGCACAACATAGGCAGATGTGGACAGTATGAATTTGGTCTTCTCTGACATCTGGCCTCCCCCCTCATCGGATGAAGTAAGTAGGGTCAGTGTAGTCGGATTGGTGCTGACAAGCAAGTATGGTTGGCTGGCAACGACACTTTTTACACGATGTACGGGCACTTCGGCCTTCCTGGCCTAGCATCGCCTCGGAATCTTTCGATTCAGCGGTGCAGCGGAGCTTTGCCTATGCCTATCTCCTTCCCTATGGCCCAGTCGGCCTCATTCAAGCATGGTCAAGGGAGCATTGACGCCCGAGATCCAGCATATACAAAGCGTATACAACTATTACTCTATGCAGCAAGGAATACATCATGGCAATGGAAGAACATCCACAAGCGCCGAGTTCGCAGGCAGACATTGACGACAACAGGGCCAACTGGGACGACCGAGCCCAAGTTCACGCCCAGGGAGGCTACGGCGACGTCCAAGCCTTAGCCAGGAACCACTCGTATGTCTCAGGCGTTGTCCGCCGAGATTTTGAAGTCCTCAAACCCCACTTGGATGAGCACGGCGTGGAAGGCAAGTCCCTCCTTCACTTGCAGTGCCATATCGGGCTGGACACCCTAAGCTGGTATCACCTGGGAGCCAGGAATGTCTGCGGTTTGGACTTCTCCCCCAAGTCCCTCGAATACGCCCGGGCCCTCGCCCAGGAAGCGCAGGCTCCCATCAAGTTCGTTGAAGCCGATGCCCGCTTCGCTGACCAAGCCCTGCCCGGTGAACACTTTGATCTCGTCGTCACCTCGGTGGGAACCATTACCTGGCTGCCCAGCTTGGACGAGTGGGCGCACTCTATTGCCCACTTGCTGGAGCCCGGCGGTCTCTTTATGATCCGAGACAGCCATCCCCTCCTCTTCGCCGTCGATCCCGACAGCTTTGCCTTGACCGGCGATTACTTCTCGGGCGCTGAGGACACCTATGAGTCGGACCAGTCCTATACTCCCGGCTCTGCTGGCAAGGTCAAGCACACCACCAACCACAATTGGTCTCACGACTTTGCCGAGATAACCCGAGTGCTCATTGGGGCAGGGCTGACGCTCGAAGCCCTCGGCGAGTATGAGGTCAATGACTGGCAGCCCTTCCCCCAGATGGTCTACGATACCAAGGATGAGGGCTGGCGGATGCCGGCGGGGGCTCCGCAGATTCCGCAGACCTTCTCCATCGTCGCTCGCAAGCCCGTGCAGGCCTGACTCAGGCTTGACATCCAAGCGCCCCTAGTCACCGGCTGGTTACCGGGGCTAGGGGCGCTTGTCTACTTAAGTTGCTGCCAGCTAGGCTACCGCAACGCCACCTACAGCCGGAATCACGTTGGCGATTAGGAGAATGGCTACCACGATAGCCAGGCCAATGCGGTAAATCACAAAGCCCCGGTAGGAGAACATAGAGACAATCTTCAAGAAGGCGATAATCACCAGATAGCCGACGACGAAGGAGACGATAGTGGCGCAAATCGTTGCCCCCCAGCCGGGGAAGGCCGCATCCGCGTTGATATCTTTGACCGACTTATAGGTCTCCAAAATTCCGGCGCCAAAGACCGCGGGAATAGCCATGAGGAAGCTGACTCGGGCAGCTGCTTCGCGGGTGTAGCCCAGGGCACGGCCGAAGGTCATGGTGCCACCTGAGCGGGAGACGCCAGGAATGAGGGCGAGCATCTGGCCAATACCGAAGAGAAGGGCATCTTTAGCGGTCATCTGTTCAATGGTTTTATTCTGCTTACCTCGCTGGTCGAAAAAGTCGAGCAGGAGGCCGAAGAGGATGAGTACCACCACGGTAATCCACAGGTTACGCAGCTTGGTCTCGATGACCTTTTGGAAGAGCAAGCCCGCAATCACAATAGGAATCGTGCCGATAATAATGTACCAGCCCAGGGCAGCGTCGCGGTCCTGTGAACCCATACGCTCCCGCCAGCTGCTGCCGTCCTTACCGCCCAAGCAGCGGAACCAGTGGCTCAAAATGCGAGCTATATCGCGGCGGAAGTAGAGCAGGACTGCAAGCTCAGTGCCGAACTGGATAATCGCCGTAAAAGCCGCTCCCGGGTCCTGACCCATCAGGGCTCCGACAATGCGGATGTGCGCGCTCGACGAGACCGGGAAGTACTCGGTCAGGGCTTGAACTAGGCCTAAAAGAATTGCTTGGAAAAAGTTCATGGACCCCTCACATGCTGGCAGATGGCAAGATAACATAGGCCAGCTTACCGGCTGCCTTAGCCAAGCGGGAGCCAGCGGTCGATGTCGTGCAGAATGCCCACAATGGAGTACAGCTAGGCAAGAATGGAGGCACTCATGGTGAGTACGTATCGTAAGGCGAGGGCTGGCGCTCCGCAGGGCTTTTTCGAGTGCGAAGGGCGCGGTCTCAAGTGGCTCGGGCAGGCTCAAGAGCAGGGCGGGCCCCGGGTCGTTCAGGTCTACGACTGGGGCAAGGATTATCTCGATATTGAGCGCGTGGAAAGTGTCTCCCCCACAGCCAAAGCAGCCTACCTCTTCGGTGCCCAGCTGGCACACATGCACGACGCGGGAGCTCCTTCTTTCGGCGCAGCCCCTGAAGGTTATACCGGCAGCTGCTACTTCGGCCCCCTGCAAGACCCGGTGCCGATGGACACCGGTGACTGGCAGGATCCGGCTACCTATCTAGCCCAAGGCAGGCTTGAGCCGATGGTGCAGATGGGCATTGAGCGCGGCAGTCTCAGGCGCTCAGATATGGATTTAGTAGAAGAAGTCATTGCAGCCCTCCCCCAGCTCCTGGGCCCTGCAGGTCAGGATCAGCCAGCCCGCGTGCACGGAGACCTGTGGTCAGGCAACCTCATGTGGACCGCCGATCGGGGGGCAACCGAGGCCGTGCTGATTGACCCTGCGGCCCATGGTGGTCACCGAGAAGAGGACCTGGCTATGCTCCACCTCTTCGGCATGCCCTACTTAGAGCAGATTGAGGATGGCTATCAGTCAGTCCATCCCCTGGCTGCCGGATACCGGGAGCGGTACACCCTCTGGCAGCTCTACCCCATTGCCGGCCACTGCGTCTTCTTCGGCGGAGGCTATGTCAGCGAATTCCGCTCCATGTGCCGCGCACTCATAGGCTGATACTACCCCGTCGAAATATGCGAGGTGGGTGTTTGCAGCAGCCCAGCCCAAGGCTAGCTCCTGCAAACACCCACCTCGTACTTTTGACACTCCCGCAGTAGGTTTAATTCCTCTTACGAGAACATGTCCTTGAGCTTGCCGAATATACCCTTCTTCCCCTGGAGAGGCTTGGAGGACTGGGCTAACTCGTGGGCCTGTGTGTCATGGCTCTGCGCGAACTGCTCAATGAGGCCCTGCTCCTGCTCGTTGAGCTTGGTGGGAATTTGCACCAGGATGTGCACATGGATATCGCCACGCTCCTGGCTGCCCATCTTGGTCACGCCCAGCCCCTTGAGGGAGACTGTATCGCCAGGCTGGCAGCCCGTCGGCACCGTTACCTCCCGCTGGCCGTCGAAGGTCTCCAGCTGGGCACTGTGGCCCAGTACGGCCCAGGTCATGGGCACGCTGATCCAGCAGTGCAAATCGTCACCGTCGCGCGTATAGAGCTTGTCGGCCTGCACATGCACGTCAATATAGAGGTCGCCTGCGGCCCCGCCACCTTCTCCGACTTCGCCTTGGGAGGCCAAGCGCAAGCGAGAGCCGTCGGCAATACCCGCTGGAATGGTCACACCCACGTCTCGGCGAACCCGCACACGTCCGTGGCCCTGGCAGTCTGGGCAAGGATTTTCAATAATCGTGCCGTGGCCTTCGCAGCGCTCGCAAGGAGCTGTGGTCATCATCTGCCCCAGGAGGGTGCGAACCACTTTCTTGGTAAAGCCCTGCCCCTGGCAAACTGGGCAGGTGACGGGCTGACTGCCGGCCTGAGCCCCCGACCCGCCGCAGGTCTGGCAGAGGCCAAAGGTTCGGATTTGCGCGTGCGCAGTGCCGCCAAAAACAGCCATTTTCAAGTCAATCGAGACATCGGCTAAGGCATCGCGTCCTGGCTGTGTGCGGGGTATGGGGCCCTGCTCGCCACCGCCGAAGCCGGAGCCGAAGAATTGTCCAAAAATATCGCCCATATCAAAGCCAGCAGGGCCACCACCCGCTCCAGGATTGTTGGGATCTACCCCAGCGTCATACATTTGGCGCTTTTGCGGATCGGAGAGCACTTCGTAGGCGTTGTTGACCTCTTTGAACTTGTCCTCATACTCCGGACCGGCAATATCGGGATGGTACTTGCGGCTCATCTTCCGGTATGCCTTTTTAATATCGTCCTCGCTCGCATTGCGCGCAAGACCCAACACTTCGTAATAGTCTGCCACCGATTATTCCTTCTGTCCTCATATGTTCTTGGCTATTGTGACATATGGCCCGGTCACATTCACTGGCCGTCCTGGTCGCTGGGGCTACAAATTGCGTCAAATAAGCAGCCACCGCCCGCACGGCGCTCATCGTAGCCGGGTAGTCCATGTGGGTCGGTCCAATGGACCCCACAAACGCTATAGGCCCATCGGTGATCGCTGCCTGCTGCTCAGGGTCCTCCTCTGGCTCGTCACCATCACCGTCGGCCTGGGCGTGACCGTAACCGCTGGTCACTACGGAAGCGTGCAAGAGCCCAGGAGTCCGGGTCTCTGAGCCAATGGCCACGCTCACTCCCCCCTGCTGCTGGGAGAGCTCGCTCTGGGCACTCATCAACCGCATAAGCACTACCTGCTCTTCCAAGGCATCCAAGAGCGGCGCCAGCTCAGAGACCGAGATAGTTTGCTGATGGGTCAATTGCGAGCGGCCAGCCATATAGAGGGAGCTTGACTCTTCCTCGTCAGCCATGTCCGCCAGAACTGCTGCCAAATCTTCCAGAAGTTGCCGACTGCTCTCCTCCCGCGCCTGCTCTGCAATGCTGGTCATGCGCTCGGCAGCCTTCGCGAGGGTGAGTCCCGTGCACTGCGCGTTCAAATCCTCCGACAGACCCACAATGAGCTTTTCCCTGCTCTCCAGCTGTGCAGGAAGGGTGAGCGTGTGCTGAGCCACCTGGCCGGTATCAGTAATCACCACAACAAGCAGGGTCATGGAGGCAATGGCTATGAGCTCCAGCCTGCGCAAACGAGACTTAGCCAAGGAAGGTGAGGCCACCACAGCCACCTGGCCAGTAATTTGTGCTAAGAGCTTTGCGGCCCTCTGCAGGGTGTCCTCCAAGCTGCTTGACCCAGAGAGAAAAGCGTCAATCCCCTTGCGCTGAGCGCGGGACAGGGGCACAATCTTGGCCAAGCGGTCCACAAAATACCGGTAGCCTTTTTGTGTGGGGATACGGCCTGCGGAAGTGTGCGGCTGAATCAAATACCCTTCGTCTTCCAAGGCAGCCATATCGTTGCGAATAGTAGCTGAGCTGACACCGAGCTGGTGCTGTTGGGTCAGGGCAGAGGAACCAACTGGCTCCTGAGAGCGAATATAATCCTCCACTACAGCGCGCAGGACGAGCATACGTCTGTTCGCGGCCATGGCTCCTCCTTTCAGATCTGGAAAGGCACCTACTGTACCCATTGTATTAGCACTCACGGCCATAGAGTGCCAGCGCCTTCGTTCAGGGCTGATTGAGACCAAATCAGGGCAGCAAAACACGCTTTTGTGTCGCCTCAGGAGGATACGATAAGAACTGCAATGTGAAGGTAAACGAACATTTTCGGCACAAGTCGGAACATGTCGTCCTACCAATTGGAAGGAAAGTTGATCATATATGACCGATTTTAAGTGGACTGATTTGGACAAGCGCGCCGTTGATATGGCCAAGGTCCTCTCAGCCGATGCGGTGGAGAAGGCTGGCTCCGGCCACCCTGGTTCTCCTATTTCTTTAGCTCCGATCGCGTACACGCTCTACCAGCATTTCATCACTCACGACCCTAATGATCCAAAGTGGGACGGCCGTGACCGGTTCATTCTCTCTGGCGGACATGCTTCCCTCACCCAGTACGTTCAGCTCTTCTTCTCCGGCTATGGGCTCACCCTAGACGACCTCAAGAAGTTCCGCACCGCTGGCACGCGCACTCCCGGCCACCCTGAGTATGGCCTGACTCCTGGTATTGAAATGACCACCGGTCCCCTGGGTCAGGGGCTCGCCTCTGCCGTGGGCTTCGCCTATGGTCAGCGTTTTGAGCGCGGTTTGCTTGACCCGCAAGCTCCTGCCGGCCAGTCTCCCTTCGACCACAAGGTCTGGGTTATCTGCGGCGAAGGCGACCTGGAAGAGGGCGTGTCCTCCGAGGCCAGCTCCCTGGCTGGCGGCCAGCAGCTGGGCAACCTGACCGTTATCTTTGACGCCAACCACATTCAGATTGAGGGCGACACCAAGATCGCCTTCGACGAGGACGTGCTGGCTCGCTACAAGGCCTATGGCTGGTACACCGATGAGTTCTCCTTCATTCAGCCCGACGGCTCCTACAAGGAAGATGTAGAAGGCTTCGCTGCTGTGCTGGAGAAGGCCGAGCAGGTCACCGACCGCCCCAAGCTGATCAAGGTGGACACCCTGATGGCCTGGCCCACTCCCGGCAAGACCAACGATCCTTCGGCTCACGGCTCAGCCCTGGGCGCAGAAGCCGTCGCAGGTCTCAAGAAGGAACTGGGTTATAACCCCGACGAGAGCTTCCAGATTGACGAAGAGGCCCTGGCCCACGCCCGTGAGGTCGCCCAGCGCGGCCTGGCTGCTCACAAGGCCTGGGACGAGCGCTTCGAGGCTTGGCGCAAGGCCAACCCCGACAAGGCTGCCCTCTACGATCGTATTCATGCTGGCAAGCTGCCTGAGGGCTTCGATGCGGCTATCGACAAGGCTCTGGCTTCCTTCGAAGCTGGCTCCAAGGTCGCCACCCGCAAGGCATCGGGCGCTGTGCTCAATGCCATCGCCGAAGTCATGCCTGAGCTCTGGGGCGGTTCCGCCGATTTGGGTGGTTCCAACAACACCGACATCAAGGGTGCTGTCTCCTTCGATCCCAAGGAAGATGCCACCGTACAGTGGCCTGAGGCCAGCATCTACGGCCGTCAGCTCCACTTTGGCGTGCGTGAGTTCGCTATGGGTGCCATCACCAACGGCATCATCTTGGGCTCCGATACCCGCCCCTTCAACGGCACCTTCTTCCAGTTCTCGGATTACGAGCGTCCTTCGGTTCGCCTCGCAGCCCTGATGGATATTCCTAACCTCTACATCTGGACCCACGACTCCGTGGCCCTGGGTGAGGACGGGCCTACCCACCAGCCCATCGAGCACTTGGCTGCCATGCGCGCCATCCCCCAGATGGAGATTGTGCGCCCAGCCGACGGTTTCGAAACTGCAGAAGCCTACCGCTACTTCTTCGAGAAGAAGAACACCCACCCCACGGCCATGATTTTGACCCGTCAGGGCATTCCCATGCTCGAAGAGACCAAGGCCAAGGCCGCCGAGGGTGTCCGCAAGGGCGCTTATGTGCTGGTCGACACCGATGGTGAGCCCGATGTGCTGATTATGGCCACCGGCTCCGAAGTTCAGCACGCTGTTGCCGCTGCCAAGACCTTGGCTGGCGAAGGCGTGAAGGCCCGCGTCATCTCGGTCCCCTCACTCGAATGGTTCGAGGAGCAGGATGAGGACTACAAGGAGGAGATCCTCCCCGCGTCCATCAAGGCTCGCGTCTCGGTCGAAGCTGGTCTGGCCCTGCCTTGGTACAAGTACCTGGGCTCCTACGGCAAGCCAGTTTCCATCGAGCAATTCGGCCTCCAGGGCTCCGGCGACGAGAACATGCGCGACCTGGGCATTACCCCTGAGCATGTGGTCGAAGCTGCCAAGGCTTCCATCGAAGCCGTCAAGGCTGCCCGCTGAACAGAAGTATGAACGGTCAATGACACTGACCCGGTTGCTTGTGGCTCTTACCCAACAGGGCCACAAGCAACCCCCACTACCCGCAAAGACGCGAATGAACGCTTGCGCAGGCACAGGGGAAAGTGCAGGAAGACAGTTCTCACAGTTGTCAATAATTGCCCTGGCAGTGATTTGCCAGGGTTATGAAGGAGAAAGAACATTATGGCAGAAAATGCAAACACCCAGCGCACAAGCGACTCTGGTGTCTCGATTTGGTTGGACGATTTGAGCCGTACCCGCATTGAGTCTGGCAACCTCCAGCAGCTCATTGCTGAGAAGAACGTGGTCGGCGTTACCACCAACCCCTCGATTTTCCAGAAGGCCCTCCACCAGGTTGGCCCATACGATGCTCAGCTCAAGGAACTGGGCCGCATCGACGTCGAGCAGGCTGTGCAAGAGCTCACCACGACCGACGTTCGCAATGCTACCGACATCTTCCATGACGTAGCCGAGCAGTCCAACTATGTAGACGGCCGTGTCTCCATTGAGGTTGACCCCCGCCTGGCCCACAACACCGAAGAGACCGAGAAGCAGGCTGAGATCCTGTGGAAGAAGGTCAACCGTCCCAACGCGATGATCAAGATTCCTGCCACGCTCGAAGGTCTACCGGCTATCACCGCTACCCTGGCCAAGGGTATCTCGGTCAACGTGACCCTGATCTTCTCCCTGGAGCGTTACGAGCAGGTTATCGATGCCTTCATCGAGGGCATGGTTCAGGCCGACCAGAACGGCCACGACCTGACGCGCATGGGTTCCGTAGCTTCCTTCTTTGTCTCCCGCGTGGACACGGCCGTAGACAAGCTCCTGGAAGCCAATGGCTCCGAAGAAGCCAAGGCCCTGGAAGGCAAGGCTGCTGTAGCCAACGCCCGCCTGGCCTACGAGCTCTTTGAAAAGAAGTTCAATGCCGACTCCCGCTGGGCTGCCCTGGAAGCCAAGGGTGCTCACCGCCAGCGTCCGCTCTGGGCCTCCACCGGCACCAAGAACGCCGCCTACTCTGACTGCAAGTATGTGGACGAGCTGGTAGCACCGAACGTGGTGAACACCATGCCCGAAAAGACCCTGGACGCCCTGGCTGACCATGGCAACGGCGCTCCTTCGATTGAGGGCACCTACGAGGAGAGCCAGCAGGTAATGGATGAGCTCGCCAACCTGGGTATCTCCATCAAGGACGTGACCGACAAGCTCGAGTCTGACGGCGTGGCCGCCTTCATCGACTCCTGGTCCTCCGTGCTGGCCGACGTCCAAGCCGGTATCGACCGTGTCAACGGCTGAGAGAGTTAACTCGCCGATTTAAAGTAAAGGCTTCAGATGAGGGTATTCCATCTGAAGCCTTTTCAGTAGCTATTGAGATAAATTCATAGGTGCGCTTCACCCACTGATAATCGACAATGCCATAGAAACGATAGTTACCTCACTGTGGTTCTGGGAGCTCAACTAAGCGTAAATCCGGATCCCCTAAGAAGGTAAAGCCACCCATATCTGTCGGTCTTCTGCGGGAAAAATCGAGTGCGAGCAGGAGGGACTGAACACCATCTATTCCGGCAATGCGGTGGGTCCAAACTTCAGTGGGCCCTTGCCTTAAGCTGATACGGGTCCACCATAGATCCTCATCTTCCTGCTCGGGCTGTCCAACTGCCAAGACATACGACTGACCTTGTCTGTCAAACGTGCGATACATATCTGCTCAACTGACCCTTAATGCGCTCCCTGCGACTAGCCAAAAAAAGCACGAGATTGGGGTCACTCTGATACGTTCTTAGGGAAATCAGCACGGTGGTAAACTTTTTTCGGCCTCCAGGTGAGGCCCTTTTGCACCTGGCGGCGCTCCCAGGAGCGTTCTGACTCCTGACCAAAGTCAGTAAACCAATCATGCAAGCCCAAAACAGTGCTGAGGGCAGCAGCAACTACCCAGTTCGCAGGATTGGAGAGAACGACTCTTGTTGAATCGTTACCAAATATGATCAGAAATAGCATAATAGCAGCCATGCGGAAAGCAGTGTATTCAACCAGCCTAAGAACTTGACTCTTCCGGTCAGCAAAATGGAACTCGTCACGAGAATGATATGAGGTAATCATCTATGACCCCTTTCACAACTCAAGTGCGAAAACTAATCCTCCAATACTAACAAACCATGGTATAGCAGTCAACCCTCATTCCCAAGGCATAAACCATTTAAGCATACATACGCACAGAGCCCTTGGCCATCATGGGCTCAGGGGCTCTCAAGTCAGTATATTCAGCCGATGTGGTACTTGGCCATCAGGCTCAGGGCAATGATAATCGCTACCCAGATGAGGGCCACTACGATAGTCAGACGATTCAGGTTCTTCTCAGCCACGCCCGAGGTACCGGCGTTGGAGCTGATGCCGCCGCCGAACATGTCGGAAAGGCCGCCACCCTTACCCTTATGCATCAAAATAAGCAAGGTTAACAGGATGCTGGCAATGACGACAACGATTTCCAGCGCGATTTTCAGAATGGTCACAACTTACCTCCACAAGTGAAATTACTTCTACTGTAATGCATGGCCTCGTCAATGCCAAGCGTGTATCTTGTCTCTTTCCCCAAAGTCTAGTGTACGCTGCCTACTTACTACTCGCTTTCAGCGTGAGACGAGCGATTGTAGCGAACTCCTCCACGTCCAGTGAGGCTCCCCCAACTAAGAAACCATCGACGTCGCTTTGACTGATGAGCTCCTGGGCGTTGTGGGAGCTCACGGAACCGCCGTAGAGAATCCGCATAGTCTGGGCTGCTCCCCTGCCAAAAGCCGACTCTACGTGAGCACGAATGGCACGGGCAGCGTCCTGAGCCACCTGAGGAGTAGCCACCATTCCAGTTCCGATCGCCCACACAGGCTCATAGGCCACCACGAGCTTACCGACCTCTTCTTGAGAGAGGTCGCGGGTGACATCCTTCACCTGCCCGACAGCGAACTCTAGCTCGATACCTTGCCGACGTTCCTCATAGCTCTCCCCCACACACAGGATAGGCTGCATGCCAGCTGCAAGCACGGCCCGAACCTGGTCAACAATATTGGCATCATCCTCTGGGTGGTACTTGCGCCGTTCAGAGTGGCCTACAATAACGTACCTGCAACCCAGCTGAGCTAGCATGTCGGCTGAAACGTCGCCGGTAAAAGCCCCCTGGCTGGTGACGGAAACGGTTTGCGCACCGTATGAGATTTTAAGATTGTCGGCTTCCACGAGCACTTCAACCGAGCGCAGAGCGGTAAAAGCAGGCATCAGCGCAACTTCACAGCGCTTGTAGTCGAATTTGGCATCCCGCAGGAGCCAGACCAGCTTCTGCACAAAATACGTGGCCTCTAAGTGGTCGAAATTCATCTTCCAATTGCCGGCCACCAGCGGTGTGCGCACCATGCCTGCCTCCAGACGGAACTATAAGCGCCAGATGAAAGGTGCCAGGCGGGTTCTCCCCCCGTTCTGGCACCTCAGTGACAACAGCTGAGGAACTACTCGAGCACCTTGAGTCCTGGCAAGGTCTTACCTTCCAAGAACTCAAGGGAAGCACCGCCGCCAGTGGAGATGTGGGAGAACCCATCCTCTGGGAAGCCTAAGTTGCGCACAGCGGAAGCTGAGTCGCCGCCACCGACGATGGTGAAAGCGCCAGCCTTAGTAGCGTCAACTAGACCCTGAGCAACGGCCTGAGTGCCAGCTGCAAACTGGGGAACCTCGAAGACACCCATGGGCCCGTTCCAGACCACAGTCTTGGAGTCAACGATCTTGTCGTGGAAGAGCTTCTGGGAGTCGGGGCCGATGTCTAGACCCATCATCTCAGCTGGGATGGCATCTGCAGCAACCACCTGCGGATCTACTGGCGTATCGCCAGCCGGGAAGCCCTTGTTGACCACAATGTCGGTGGGCAGTACCAGCTCGATGCCGCGCTCCTTGGCTGTCTGAATGTAGCCCTTAACGGTGTCGATTTGATCCTCTTCCAGCAGGGAGGTGCCCACTTCGTAGCCCTGAGCCTTGAGGAAGGTGAAGACCATGCCGCCGCCGATGACCAGGCGATCGGCCTTGTCCAGCAGGTTCTCAATCACGCCCAGCTTGTCGGACACCTTGGAACCACCCAGAACGACAGTAAAGGGGCGCTCAGGGTTCTGCGTGGCCTTGGACAGGGCCTTGACTTCCTTCTCTACCAGCAGACCGGCAGCAGAGGGCAGATAGGCCGCTACGGAGTAGTTGGACCCCTGGGCACGGTGGACCACGCCGAAGCCATCCGAGACGAAGACATCGCCCAGGGCGGCAATCTTCTGTGCGTACCCATCGCGCTCGGACTCATCCTTGCTGGTCTCCTCAGGGTTAAAGCGCACATTCTCCAGCAGAAGCACATCGCCATCTTCCATCTGAGCGACCTTAGCTTGAGCGTCGGGGCCGTAGGTATCCTTGGCTAGCGGCACTTTCACGCCGAGCAGCTCGCCTAAGCGCTGAGCCACCGGAGCCAAGCTCAGCTCAGGCACAACCTGGCCCTTGGGGCGTCCCAGGTGAGCCATGAGAATGACCTTGGCACCTTGCTGGCGGAGGTTCTCAATCGTTGGCAAGGCAGCCTTGATACGGCCGTCGTCCGTGATGGTGGTGCCCTTCAGCGGCACGTTAAAATCAGCGCGAACCAGGACGCGCTTACCCTTGAGATTGCCCAAATCTTGAAGCGTCTTCATAGATTTCCTTTCCTGACCGCAGTCACGCTCGCCCAAAAGCAGGCGCGGCTACAGATACCATTGGTCACAACTACTGACACTATCTTCTATAGTAGTGGTTCGAAGCGATAATCGTCACCCAAGTTTTAAGGAGAGAGGGCACCCTCAGCTCTGCTCTTCCTGCTGCTTACGCACTTTCGCCGACAATTGCAGCAGACGGCGGATACGGCCTGCAATCGCATCTTTGGTGACAGGCGGGTCAGCGAGCCTTCCAAGCTCTTCCAGGCTGGCATCGCGGTGGTCCAGCCTGAGCTGACCAGCTGCGCGCAGATTCTCGGGCACGTTGTCTCCCAAAATTTTGAAAGCTTCAGTCACCTTTGCCGAAGCCTCTACAGCTGCCTTCGCCGAGCGACGCATATTCGCGTCGTCAAAGTTCGCCAGGCGGTTGGCCTTACCCCGAGACTCACCATCCGAACGCTTACCAGTCCACTCGCGCGCCGCCTTAGGGGCACCGATGAGGATGAGCATACGCTCGATAGCATCGGGGTCGCGCAAGGTTACGCGCTCTGAGGAACGCACCTGCCGTGCCTTCGCTTTGATGCCTAGTCGGCGTGCCACCTGAACCAGGGCTAGAGCTGCTTCTGGGCCCGGGCAGATAATCTCTAAATACGAAGCTTTGCCTGGGTCTGAGAGCTCACCGTGGGCTAAGAATGCTCCGCGCCAGGCGGCCTTAATCTGGGAGATGTTGCCGGAGACAATGTCTTCGGGTAGGCCCCTGACCGGACGCTTACGACGGTCGAGAAGGCCGGTCTGCAGGGCTAAGGCACCGCCTGCGCGCAGGACCCGCACCGAGTACCGGCGCACCTGGCCTGTAGGGGTTTGTCGAGCTATTTCAATCAGTTCGCTCTCGTGGCCGTACACATCTCGAATAGTGGACTGCAACCAATGAGCGGCGGGCAGGGAGTCGAACTGGGCCTCCACCACAATATGCCGTTGAATGATGTGCAAGCCACCGCCGAAACGGATCATAGCAGCGGCCTGAGCCTTCTTTGCTTGAGGCAGTTCGCTATCGATGCTGGCGAGCTCACTTTTGACATCATCCAGTAGGGCCAAGACCCGTCCTCCTACGATTCTTTTGACAACTGTTGAAGTCTCGCCACAGGTAAATCGGACGAGGCCACCGGACTACTGTGATACCGAATATCTTGGACAAATTACACCAAAGGTATTCTGCTCGAGACCAGTAATCAGGCAAACTCTAGGCTACCTGCTGCGCGGGACTGCTTCAAGGGCAGATAGTGAACTTTACACATTTTTTTGATGAGGCAGCTCACGCGCCGATACCGTCACGTCCAAGCCCTTCGCCCGCAGACGATTCGCCAGCTCCTCACTCATAGCCACTGACCGGTGCTGGCCGCCGGTGCAACCGATAGCGATATTGACAAAGTGCTTATCTTCGCTAGCGTACCCACGAATAGCTGTCATAATGGCCTGGCTGTATGAGTCCAGGAAGTCCTTGGCCCCCTGACTGGCCATCACATAGTCGTGGACAGGCTGGTCGCGGCCGTTGAGCTCGCGTAGCTCGGGTACCCAGAAGGGGTTGGGCAAGAACCGCACGTCGGCCACAAAATCGGCATCAATGGGCAAACCGTACTTAAAACCAAAGCTGAATATGTGCACGGCCACTGTTGAGGGCCCCTTGCCCAGAAGGGAGTCATACAATCTTGTCGAGAGCTGGTGAACTGTCAGGTGGGACGTATCAATCACGACGTCAGCCCGTTCCTTCAGATGCTCCAAGAGTTTGCGCTCCTGGCGCACACCGTCGATGAGCCTGCCCGAACCTTGCAAGGGATGGGGGCGGCGCACCGACTCATAACGCTGAATGAGCACCTCATCAGTCGCATCCAAGAAGAGGATACGGCATTTAACACCGAGATCATCGAGATGCCCTAGCACGGCATTCAAATCATCAAAATAAGCGCGCGAGCGTACGTCGATTACGGCGGCTAGGCGGCGGATGTGGCTGCCCGATGAGGTCATCAAATCGACCATAGGCACCAGGAGCTTAGGGGGAAGATTGTCGACCACATACCAACCCATGTCTTCCATGCTGTCGGCGGCACGAGTCCTACCAGCACCAGACATGCCAGTAATGAGCATGACCTCGAAGCCTTCCTTCGGCGGCTGAGCAGCCGCAGCTTCCTGCTGCCCACCAGCCTGCTCTTCTCCCTGCTCCTGCATCACCATACGACCTCTCTGAGAGCCCTATCCATAGCCTCTACCGGTACCTGCATCAGAGGCGTCCCAGTCATGTGAGCCACCTGTCGGACAGCCTGATAGAGCAACATACGTTCTCCACTCAAGGCTACCCCACCCCTAACCCTGCGCCAAGCTTGCAGGAGGAGGCTGGGCTTGGGGCTGTAAACCACATCGAGCAGGATAGGAGTCTTGGAACTCACCCCCCAGGCTACCCCCGGTCTATCTTGGTGCAGCTCTTTGGCCACGGGGTCAGCAGCATGGGCCGGTATGGTTGAAACCACCAGATCGGCTTGCCTGAGTACCAACGATCCCTGGCTCATGTCGACAAGGTCAACGGTCGAGAATCCTAAGCTCTGCGCGAGTGCTTCCGCCCGCTGAGCGTGACTGAGGTGGTGGGCCACAAGAGTGACTTCTTGCACCCCCAAGTAGGACAGGGCGGCCAAGGCTGAACAGGCTGTGGAACCAGTACCGATAACCACGCTCCTACTGCCAGCAGCTTGGAAACGAGGAGGGCACGGTTGCCACCCTACACTGGCTGCCAGCAGGACACGCGGATCGAAAGCATCAGCCTCAGCCTCTGGCGCTCTGGACTGGCTCATCCCTTGAGCCAGAGCGCAAATAATACCCTCAACATCAGTGTTGTACAGCGCTAAAGAGCGCAACTTGTCAGCTCCTGCAGCGTCTTGCGCCCACCGGCACACTGCCGTATTGGCTACCTGCAAGACCTTCGACCAGTGGTCTTGAGGCTGACCGTAGGCAAATACTTCACGCTTCAAGGGCATGGTCAGGCTCAACCCAGCCCAAGATGAATCGAGCGCCGCTAGCATGGACCCGAGCTGGCCAGATGGCACATTGACCGGCTGGTAAGACCACTGACTGAGCCCTAGGGCTGCGTATGCTGCCTGGTGCAGTCGCGGAGAGAGCGAATGGCTGATAGGCGAACCTACTACGGCACACCGCCGACGTATGACAGGCATCCTATCTCCCTCCAAACTTGCACCCTGTGTAAGACTCACCAGCCTTGCTTCAACCAGTCTACTCACTCATCGGCCGTTGACTCTTGAGTTTTGACCTGGGAAGGCGCGCTCTGGGCGCTACTGCCGACCCCATCTTCGTCATGTAGGGCCTGATAGATGCTCTCCGCTTTCGCCTGACCAACTCCTGGCACCGCTTGGAGTTCTTCAAGGCTGGCCTGGCGCATCTTCTTTACTGACCCAAAGGCTCTCAACAGGCGCTTCTGATAGGTCTGCCCAATACCGGGAATATCGTCCAAAACTGAGCGCAGAGAACCCTTACGGCGCGTCTGCCGATGGTAGGTAATGGCGAAACGATGGGATTCATCTCGAACGCGCTGAAGCAAGTACATACCCTGGGACTGCCGCTTCAAGATGATGGGATAGTCGTCGTCAGGCACCCAGACCTCCTCCAGGCGCTTGGCCAAGCCGCACAGGGCAACATCGCTAATACCGGCATCGTGCAGGGCGCGGGCGGCAGCCTGGACTTGGGGCTTACCGCCGTCCACCACTATCAGGTTCGGCTTATAAGCGAAGTGCCTGGGCTGTGTATTCTGCTGAACGATCTGAGAACTGTCCGTTACCGCAATCGGGTCCTGAGAAACTCGGGCTTCTTCTGGCTGCTGATGGTCAGCCTCGACAGCACGCTGCAGCTGCCGCTCATTTTCAATACTCTCGCCCGAATCACCGGCAATATTGCCGTGCTTAAAGCGGCGGGTCAGCGTCTCATAAATAGCTGAGGTATCGTCAAGAGCACCCTTGCCGTCTTCTCCGCGGATAGCGAACCGGCGGTACTCGGACTTCTTAGCTATGGCATCTTCAAAAACGACCATTGAGGCCACCTGGAAGGCACCAGCAACCGTGTTGGAAATATCGTAGCACTCAATACGCAGGGGCGCTTGCTTGAGACCAAGGGCCTGAGCTACGTCGTTCATGGCGGCACTGCGGGCACCCAAGTCCGAAATACGGCTCATCTTGGAGCGTTGCAAGGACTGCTGGGCGTTAGCCTGTGCCCGGTCCATCAGTGCCTTTTTCTCACCACGACTGGCCACTCGTATGGTCACGGCTCCCCCACGTATGCCAGTCAGCCAGGTTTCCAAATCCTCAGTTCGTTCAGGCTGAACCGGCACGACGACCTCGCGGGGAACAGGCGCAATCGGCTCCAGAAGATCAGCTCGGCCTGTCTGCTCCTGGCGTTCATGCCGCGCTTTAGTAGCCTTGGCGCGGTCAGCAGCGTCGAGCGCCGTCACCCGCTGAGTGGAGCCCAGGGCATCTCGCTTTTGGGCCACCTCAATTGATGACTCTTCTCCGCCCGGCAGAGCCAATGCTGGCAGGTTGGGGTCTTCCTCCTGCTGGTGCTCGGAAACTAAGTCTGAGTACACCTGCGTAATCAGGTCGCTCATCAACTCCCCATCACTGACATCTTCAACCCGCTCCACCGACCAGGATCGCTCGCCGCGGATGGCTCCGGCCCGCACAAAGAAGGCGTGGACAGAGGCTTCCAACTCATCAGAGGCCATGCCGAAGATATCTGCGTCAACATCAGAGTTGAAGACCACGGAATTTTGCTCAATCACGGTCTCCAACATCGCAATCTGATCACGCAGGCGGGCCGCCTTCTCAAAGTTGAGCTCCTGACTCGCCTCTTTCATCTGCCGTCGCAAGCCAGCCTTATAAGACTTGCCCAGGCGCCCTGTCATCACACCCACGAGCTCAGCCACCATCTTGCGGTGGTCCTCAGGCGAAATTCTGCCCACGCACGGGGCCGAGCACTTGCCAATAGAAGCGAGCAAGCAGGGGCGACCAGAGAGCTGGGCCTTGTGGAAGACTCCAGGCGTACAGGTACGGACCGAATACGTTTTTAAGAGGGCATCTAAGGTATGACGAACGTCCCACACTTTGGCATAGGGGCCAAAATACCTGGTGTCGCGCCGCTTGCGGATACGAGTCATCCAGACGCGGGGAACCTGTTCCCCCACCGACACCGCTAAATACGGATAGGTTTTGTCATCTCGAAAAACGACGTTGAACCGCGGGTCAAACTCTTTGATCCAGGTGTACTCCAGCGTCAGGGATTCCAGCTCGGTGCCTACTACCGTCCACTCCAAGCTGCGAGCAGTCAAGACCATGGTTTGCGTGCGAGGATGGAGGTTGACCAGAGGCTGGAAGTAGTTGCTCAAACGGTTGCGAAGATTTTTAGCCTTGCCCACATAAATGACCCGACCGTCGCCATCGCGCCACTTGTAGACACCCGGCTGCGCAGGAATGTCGCCAGCTTTAGGGCGGAAAAGATCACGAGAGTCACCCAAGAGTGGCGCACCGTTTACATTGACGCCATCACTGGATTCAGAGCCAGTGGCTGTGCTCTCAATCAGCGTTTGTGCTGTTTTGTGCCAGACCCCTGACGAATGACGCTCGAAGCAGCTTCGTGACATGAATCCCCTTTAGGCCTTGGATCGTGACTTGCTCGCCTGCGAACGAGATGGTTTCTTTGCTGCCGAGGATGTGCGACCAGCCTTCTCCACCTTGCTGGCATCGAGCATAGGTTTGAGGAAGCGTCCAGTCCAGCTCTTGGGGTTCGCAGCCACCTGCTCGGGCGTACCTTCGGCTACAACTGTGCCACCGCCATCGCCTCCTTCGGGCCCCAGGTCGATAACCCAGTCCGCCGTTTTAACTACATCGAGATTATGCTCGATAATAATCACCGTGTTGCCCTTGTCTACCAAGCCCTGAAGCACTCCTAAAAGCTTGTGGACATCGTCAAAGTGCAGACCCGTAGTGGGCTCATCGAGGATATAGACTGTCTTACCATCCGACCGTCTTTGCAGCTCGGTAGCCAGCTTGACACGCTGGGACTCTCCTCCAGAGAGGGTAGGGGCAGGTTGCCCTAAACGGATATAGCCCAGACCCACGTCAACTAGAGTTCGCAAATATCGGGAGATAGAGGGATAAGCAGAGAAGAAGTCGGCTGCCTGCTCGATAGGCATATCAAGCACATCGGAGACGGTCTTACCCTTATAGGTCACCTCTAAGGTCTCCCGGTTGTAGCGCTTACCATGGCAGGTCTCGCACTGCACATAGACATCGGGCAGGAAGTTCATCTCTATCTTGATAGTGCCGTCACCATGGCAGGCTTCACAGCGCCCTCCCTTGACGTTGAAGGAGAAACGGCCTGGACCATAGCCGCGCACCTGGGCTTCAGGTGTTTTGGCGAAGAGCTGACGAATCTTATCCCACACGCCCGTATAGGTGGCTGGATTGGAACGAGGAGTGCGGCCAATAGGATTCTGGTCCACATGAATCACCTTGCGCACCTGGTCGAGCCCCTCGACCCGCGTGTGCTTGCCGGGCACAATACGAGCATTGTTGAGTTCGTCCGCCAATACTGGGTAGAGGATGGAGTTCACCAGGGTCGACTTACCAGAACCAGAGACACCCGTGACCAGGGTCATCACGCCGAGCGGGAACTGAACTTTTAGGTTCTTTAAGTTGTTCTCACGGGCACCCACCACTGTCAACTGCTTACTACGGCTGATTTTGCGCCGGTGGGCGGGAACTGCTATCTGGCGACGGCCGGCGATATAGTCGCCGGTAATCGACCGGCTAGCTTGAGTCAGACCGGCGGAAGGACCAGAGTAAATGACCTCACCGCCATGCTCGCCAGCACCGGGGCCAATATCCACCAGCCAATCGGCCTCACGAATCGTGTCCTCGTCGTGCTCCACCACAATCAGCGTGTTGCCCAAGTCCCGTAGTCGCTTCAGGGTGGCGATCAGCCGCTCATTGTCCCGCTGATGGAGCCCGATGGAAGGCTCGTCGAGCACATACATCACTCCAACCAGCCCGGAACCAATCTGCGTGGCCAGACGAATACGCTGAGCCTCTCCGCCTGAAAGTGTGGCAGCTGCCCTGGAAAGCGTCAAATAGTTCAGGCCTACGTCGTTGAGGAAGCGCAGGCGGGCACGAATTTCTTTGAGCACCTCGCCGGCGATTTTGGCTTGCGCTCCGGCCATGTGCAGGTCTTCAACCCACTGGCAGGACTTGGATATGGGCATATCGCACACCTGTGCGATAGAGAGCCCGTCCACCGTGACAGCCAGTACTTCAGGCTTGAGCCTCTTGCCTTCGCAGACCTGGCAGGGCACTTCGCGCATGTAGGACTCGTAGTACTGCTTCATAGAATCTGAATCAGTCTCGTCCCGGCGACGCATGAGAGTGCGCACTACCCCCTCGAAACCGGTCGTGTACTCCCGCAAACGCCCCCAACGGTTCCGGTAGGAGACTTTGACGTTGAAATCATGACCGTACATTACCGCGTGTTGAACGTCCTTGGGCAGCTTTTTCCAGGGTGTAGCGGTAGAAAAGCCCATTTCCTCTGCCAGGCCGTCCAGCATATGCCCGTAGAAGCGCTGCTGAGTTTTGGTAGACGACCAAGGCTCAATAGCCCCATCCTTGAGGGATTTGTCAGGGTCAGGCACTACCAGCTCAGGGTCAATTTCCAGGCTGAAACCGAGTCCCGAGCAGGCAGGGCAAGCTCCGTACGGGGCGTTGAAAGAAAAAGTTCGCGGCTCTATCTCATCCAACTCCAGCTCGTGGCCGTTGGGGCAAGAGCGGTGCTCAGAGAAGGGTTGGCGACGCTCTGAATCTTTCTCATCCAAGTCGACGAAGTCCGCCACAACCAATCCCTTGGCCAGCGTTAAGGCGGTCTCCACAGAGTCCGTCAACCGCTGCCGGGCTGAAGGCTTGATCACCAAGCGGTCTACTACGACCTCAATCGTGTGCTTCTTTTGCTTGGCCAGCTTAATGTCATCGGAAAGCTGGTGCATCTGTCCGTCGATAATAGCGCGCGCATAGCCATCTGAGCGCAGGAGAGAGAGCGTTTCCACAAACTCACCCTTGCGTCCCCTAGCGATAGGTGCCAGAAGCTGAAAGCGGGTGCCTTCCGGCTTTGCCATCAGCGAGTCAACAATCTGCTGAGGAGTTTGGGCTCTGACTTCGGCGCCGCACACTGGGCAGTGAGGTATGCCGGTGCGGGCGAACAGGAGGCGGAAGTAGTCGTAGACCTCGGTGATGGTGCCCACAGTTGAACGCGGGTTCCGGTTCGTGGTCTTTTGATCAATGGAGACGGCCGGGCTCAGGCCTTCGATGAAATCGACATCGGGCTTGTCCATCTGCCCTAAGAATTGGCGGGCGTAGGCAGATAAGGACTCCACATACCGGCGCTGCCCTTCCGCAAAGAGCGTATCGAAGGCCAGAGATGACTTGCCAGAGCCCGACAGACCGGTGAATACGACCATTTTGTTACGGGGAATACTCAAGTTCACATTCTTGAGATTGTGAGCGCGAGCGCCCTGCACTACGATTTTGCGGTCGTTGGGAAGTTGGCTTAAATCAGCTATCAGGGTTCCATGTCCCTCTACCATTGGCGGCTGCGAAGCCCGTGTTGACGGCTGACTGCTGACCTGACTGCGATGCTGCACGTGTTCCATCCGATCCCTCAATGCCCGTTTCTCTTCCTGTGGTACAACCCAAATATACAAATCCCAGAGTTCACATCATATCGCATTCGCCCCCCAATTTCGAACAAGTGTTCGATTTTGCTCAGGGCGTTCTCGCTCCTTACTCGTGCCCCCTAGACGACCCTCAAACGCCGGACCCCACCCAGACCTAAGATGGGATTTAAGAGACCACAGGACTGCCCGACAGTCCGAGAGAAGGAGTTGCCATGAGTGCGCAAGAACCTGAACCGGGGCAAACAAATCCAAGCAGTCAACCGCCAATTGATGCTCAATCTCACCAACTACAGGCGGCTCCAGATCAGCAATCAGCCAGGAGCTCACTCGCTCAGCAGCCACAGACAGCTTCGGTCATTCAAGAGGAACGCGATGCCCAACGCTCGGTAGCTCAGGCCGACGAGCGAGCCGAGCGCCGGTGGAAGCTGATTGAGACGATTATCCTCTGGGCAGCTTGGATTATTATGGTGGGCTTTAACGGCTACGCCGAAGTCTTCAAGTTCAACGGCACCACTACCGGTAAAGTCGCCTATTCCGCCAATGTCTGGTTCATGCCAGCGGGCTGGGCCTTTGCCATATGGGGCATTATTTATATTGGCCTCGCGGTTTGGCTGGTGCGCTACTGCGTGGCTGGCCCCTCCCGCAAGCAGCTCGGCGCCCTACCTATCAGCCTGAGCGGCCTCTTGTTCGTTGCTACTTGCCTGCTCAACATCTGCTGGCTGGCCTTCTGGCACCTGCGGCAGTTCACCATCTCACTGATTATTATTGCCGTCCTCACAGCGCTAGTGTGGGTCCTGTACGCAATTGCGCGCCGGGACAGCAGTCAGGCAAATACTGCTAAGCCCGCTCGCACACTCGACTGGGCCCCCTTGTCCCTATACGGTACCTGGCTGAGTGTCGCCACAGTCCTCAACGCTTTCTACGACGTGGAAGTCCTCAGCGGCGGCATGTCTGATGTCATTCAGGTCTTTGCGGTCATCATCCTGCTCTGCTTGCTCTTTATTGTGGCATTTTTGATGGAGCAGAAGGTACGCGACTGGATTTTTGGTCTCGTCCTACTCTGGTCGGCAGTGGCTATCGGCATTCAAATCTTAGACCGAAATACAGCCGTAGGGCTTTTAGTCATTGCCATTGCAGCCGTAGGTGATCTTCTGGTCTACTTCCCTTGGGACAAATTCAAGTTGGTTCGCCGCTGAGCCAAACGATAATCAGGCCCCCGCTATGATAGTCGAGGGCTGTTTGGCGGGGCATGGGCTGAGCCAAGGAGCCCGTATGACATATGAATCGAGATAAGGCGGCAAGCACGTATGGCAATTGAGGCTCAGGGACTTGAGATTCGTATAGGAGCCCGCCTCCTGCTCGCCGCCACCGACTTCCATGTGGTCAAGGGCGACCGCATCGGCTTAGTCGGGCGCAATGGCGCCGGCAAGACCACGCTCACCCGCGTAATTACTGGCGACATGCTCCCCTCGGCTGGCAGCGTGCGCGTCACCGGCGAGCTTGGCTACCTTCCCCAGGACACTCACGCCGGCGACCCTGAGCAAACAGCCTTAGACCGGGTGATGTCGGCCCGCGAAATCGCCGCCATTATCAAGCGCCTGCGCAAGGCTGAGCACGAGATGACGTCTCCTGACCCCAAAATCATGGAAAAAGCCATGAAGCGCTACGACAAAGCCCAACAAGACTTCGATGCAGCCGGCGGATATGCGGCACAGTCGGAAGCTATCGTGATGGGCGAGAGCTTGGGCTTGAGTCAAGACACCCTGAGGCAGACCTTGGGAACGCTCTCTGGCGGTCAACGGCGGCGCGTTGAACTAGCCCGTATCCTTTTCTCGGGCGCAGACACCCTGATCCTGGACGAGCCAACCAACCACTTGGACGCTGATTCCATCGAATGGCTCAAGGGCTATCTACGCAAGTTTGAGGGCGGTTTCCTGGTCATTTCCCACTCCACCGAACTCCTCGACGAAACGGTCAACAAGATCTGGCATTTGGATGCCCAGCTGGCTCAGATTGACATGTACTCCATGGGTTGGAAGGCCTACTTACGCCAGCGCGTGGTCGACGAAGAGCGCCGCCGCCGGGAGCGAGAAGTGGCTGAGAAAAAAGCTGACCGCTTGATGAAACAAGGCATTCGCTTGCACGCTAAAGCCACCAAAGCTGTAGCCGCGCAAAACATGATGCGCAGGGCCGAACGCCTGCTGGAGGGTACACAGGAGGCCGAGCGGACGGAGAAAGTCGCTGATTTGCGCTTCCCCGAACCCGCCCCCTGCGGCAAAACTCCTATCATGGCCGAAGAAATTTCTAAAGCCTACGGGTCCAACATTGTCTTTGCCGGTATCAATCTGGCCGTTGACAAGGGGTCCCGGGTAGTGATTTTAGGCTACAATGGCGCCGGTAAAACGACGACCCTACGCCTGCTCGCCGGCATCGAACACCCTGACACAGGAGAAGTTGTGCTCGGCCACGGAGCGAAAATCGGCTACTTTGCCCAGGAACACGACACCCTGGAAGAGGATGCGACCGTCTTGGAGAACCTGCAACATGTAGCTCCAGAGTTGGACGACACCCACGCCCGGAGCATTTTGGGATCCTTCCTCTTCTCTGGAGACGATGCCATGAAGCCAGCGTCCGTGCTCTCAGGCGGCGAAAAGACGCGCTTGGCTTTGGCCACCCTGGTCACATCTCGTGCCAATGTGCTCCTGCTGGACGAGCCCACCAACAACTTGGACCCGGCCTCCAGGGACGAGATCTTGAAGGCCATCTCCAAGTATGAGGGTGCCATTGTGCTGGTGACCCACGATGAGGGCGCGGTGCAGGCCTTGAACCCCGAGCGGGTGCTACTCATGCCCGACGGCGACGAGGATTTGTGGAACGACAGCTACCTGGATTTGGTGGCCGAAGAGTAAGCAACAAGGCCGCCGTCCTTCCAGACGTAGCCCAGCCACAAACAGCGCCGTGTAGGGAGTTTCAGTCTTCGTTACCCAGTACTTCCACACCCTTCACGCCGTCAGTCTTACCCACTTGCTCAACCAAGTCCGACACGTCGCCCTTGCCCAGTAGGTTGACCGTGACCGAAGCCCCGTGCCAGCCCTCCCGCTTGACCTCACGGATGGTGAGTACGCGAGATTCAAAACCCATTTTGGTGGCCTCCAGCAGGGTGGCACGCAGGGAGCCATGCCCATCCTCGTACACAATGCGCAAACCCGTGTTCTGCCGGTTGCGCAGAACCCACTTGACAATGGGAGAAATGACGAGCACTGAGACAAAATAGAGGGCGACTGCCACGATGGCAACCGCGAACATGCTGGCTCCGCAGGTGACGCCCACAGCCGAAGCCACCCAGATGGCCGAGGAAGTGGTCAGCCCTCGTACCGCGTCATGGTTGAAGAAAATGACGCCAGCACCGATGAAACCAATGCCGGAAGCAACACCGGCCGCTATACGAGAGGCATCCCAGGAGAAGTTACCCACCGCCGCATTGATGCCGTAAATGGAAACCAGAGTAAAGAGGCAGGAGCCTAGGCCCACCAAGATGTGGGTTCGGATGCCGGCATCGTGTTTCAAATATTCGCGCTCAAAACCGATCAGACCGCACAGTACCACCGTCAGTACCAGGGCCACGACTTGCTGCGAAGCCGGAAACTCGAATCCCTGCATATGTTCTCACCCTTTCGCCCGCTATCACGCCAGCAGAACAAACGTAAAGAAGAAAGTATACCCCACCGACAGCATAAGCCGTCGCCAGCTATAGAAAAAACGCACGAGTGAACGACGGAAAGATGAAAATTAGCCTATGCTGGAAGACAGAGGGAAGCTGAAAGGACGGCAGCATGGTAGACCAAGACAGCAGCACAGACAGGCTGATGAATAGCGCTTACGAGGCCGGAATTATTCGCTCCTTGGAAGCGCCCCTGCTCGACGAGGGGCAGCCGCTGATGCAGGAGGCAGCCCAGGCGGTGGCCGTGAACGCCTGGCTCATGCTCTCTCAAGCCGGATTAGACCCCCAAAACAGCCGAATTGTCCTACTGGCTGGTGGTGGCAACAACGGTGGTGACGGCCTCTATGCTGGTGCCCGCTTAGCTGCCATCGGAGCGGATGTGACCGCCGTGGCCACTAGCAGCGATGTGCTGGATGAGGCCGCTCAAACGTTTGTGCAGGCAGGAGGCATTCTACTGGCACTTTCCAGCGATGCCGACATACCCTCCTCTGACGCGCCCTCAAGCCCCCAAGAGGTGGCTGAACGCATAGATGAAGCAGTGGAACTGGCCCAGGCAGCCGACCTGGTGATCGATGCCATGACAGGCATAGGCTTGACCGGTGCCCTGCGGGGAATTCCCGAAACCCTAGCGAGTCAGCTCAGCGCTCACATGTCTGGCGAGACCGAGGAAGTCAACACCGGTGAAGGCTCGACGGCACAAGCCCACAACCCACTGATTCTCGCCGTTGATATCCCATCAGGCGTGGGCGTGGACGACGGAAGTCTGCCCGGACCGTACCTGCCAGCCGATGTCACCGTAACCTTCGGTGCCATGAAACCCTGCCTACTTCTGCCGCCAGCCGCCTATGCCTGCGGGCATATCGTGCTTGTGGACTTTGGCTTTGACGTGGATGAGGTGCAGGCCAGTGTTGAGGCCATGAGTGCCAGTCGCTGCTCACATCTCCTGCGCGTGCCCGAGCGCGAAGACAGCAAATATACCCGGGGAGTCGTCGGTTTGGTCACTGGCTCCGAAAACTTCCCAGGTGCAGCTGTCCTGAGCACTCGAGCTTGCGCTTCCTGCGGCGTTGGCATGGTTCGCTATCTGGGGCCAGAGCGCCCTTCAGAACATGTGCTGGCCGCCCTACCGGAAGCAGTTTTAGGACCGGGCCGGGTGGAGGCCTGGGTGCTAGGTTCTGGAGTGGCTGCAGCTGGCTCAAGCAAGCAGCAGGACTCCCAGCGCTCAACCATCGCGCAGATTCTCGAAGCTCACGGCTCCTGGCCTCACCAGGGGTCCCAGGCGCACGAGACAGAAGATTCCCTGCCCATGGTGGTGGATGCTGGAGCGCTCGACTTGCTCCCGGCCGAGGGACTGGGACCCAAGGTGGTACTCACACCGCACGCCGGAGAACTGGCGGCCCTCCTACAGGACTTAGGTGAAGATGTCACCGCCAGCGACATTGCTGCCGAGCCTGTGCGCTGGGCTACGCGAACCTGGGAACTGACCGGCGCTACAGTCTTGCTCAAGGGCGCTATCACGCTCGTCGTAGGCGATGGTCAGGGCCAGGATCCAGCTGTGTACACCACAGGATTTGGACCAGCTTGGCTGTCTACAGCCGGCTCTGGTGATGTGTTGGCAGGTCTGGAAGGCGCCTTACTCGCCAGTCAATCCACACTGCTGGCCGACGACCCTCGTAAGGCCATTCAACTGGCTGCGGCCGGTGCCTACATCCATGCGTATGCAGCCAATTTGGCCAGCCACAGCCAGGATCGCGCCTGGCGTCAACCACTGCTTTTCAACCCAGACCAAGGCAAAGACTTTATAGAAGAAGCCAACCGGGCTTGGCAGGCGGGCAGCCGCTCTGTGGAAAGTATGGGCCCGCTAGGGCACCCCATTCATGCCGCTGATATTATTGACCAGCTCGAACGAGCTCAAGGCCTGCTGCTGGCTCTCCCCTTCCAGTCGGACCCAGCAACCGACGAACCTGCTTCGGCTGATGGCGACGACGATTGGGCAGCAGAGCCAGACGAGGACAATATGTCTAGCACTGAATCCGCAGACAGCAGCCAGGCCAGCAACGAACCCACTCATCACCTGAGCCCGGCAGCCTTGGTCGCCATCGAATCACTGTGGTTCTAGGGAGGTTCTGATGCCAGGACAGCTGATTCTCATGCGGCACGGGCAGAGTGAATGGACCAGGCCCCAAGTCAACCGTTTTGCCGGTTGGGTAGATGTGCCTCTCAGCTCCCAGGGTCTGCAGCAGGCGCGGGCAGCCGGAAAACTGCTGGAAGCCCAAGAGTTGAAGCCGGATGTCGCCTTTACCTCCCTGCTGACACGCTCCATCATCAGCGCCAACCTGGTTTTAGACCAGATTGACCGGCTGTGGATCCCAGTCGAACGCTCTTGGAGACTCAATGAACGTCACTATGGGGCTTTCCAGGGGCAGACCCGACCCGCCATGCTTGCTGAATACGGCCAGGAGCGCTTCAATATCTACCGGCGCTCCTACGATGTAGCTCCCCCGCCTCTTGCTCCATCCTCGCCTTACTGGCAGGGTGAGGATCCCCGCTATGCGCCAACTTGGGCTGACGGCTTAGATGACTTTGACCCGGCTCACATCCGCTCGGAGTCGCTGCAAGACCTGACAACCCGCCTGCTCCCCTACCTACGCCAGTGTATACAGCCCCACCTGGCCCAGGGGCAGACCGTCCTCGTGGTGACCCACGGCTCAGTCGTGCGAGCCCTGATGAAGGTGCTGGACCAGGTTTCCGACCAAGACATCCGCTCCATCAATGTGCCAACTGGTGTCCCTATGGTCTATCAGGTAGCTGTCGGGCCAGACGGCGACTTGCAGCGCCTGGCCCCTGGGCGCTACTTGGATCCTGCGGCAGCACGCTCGGGTATCGCCCAAGTGGAAGCATTGGGCTCCAACCCTGCATAAGGCTGACGGCAGACGAACCTACACTTGTGGAGCGCCTGTGACTATACTGAAACTCATGACCCTTCTCCAGCTCAAGTACATTGCTAAAATCGTGGAGTGCGGCTCCATGAACGAAGCCTCACATGAGCTCTATATCTCCCAGCCAGCCCTCTCTTCGTCGGTCAAAGAGCTGGAAAATGAGCTGGGCATCGAAATTTTCACCCGCCACTCCCAGGGCATTGCCTTGACGGTTGAGGGAGCGGAGTTCCTGACCTACGCCCACCAGATTTTGGACCAAGTTGACCTGATGGAACAACGCTACCGGCAGACCAAGCCCCGCAAGCAGCTCTGCCGTGTCTCCACCCAACACTACATGTTCGCCGTGGAAGCTTTTGTAGAGATGATTACCTCGAGCCAGGCCGAAGAGTACGAGTTTACCATTCGAGAGACCCGCACGCGCGACATTATTGACCAGGTAGCCAGTCTGCGTTCAGAAATCGGCATTATCTACCAGTCTGGTTTCAACGGCAAAATTATCAGCAAGCTCTTGCGGGAAAAGCACCTGATTTTCCATCCGCTCTTCCGCTGCCAACCACAGGTCTTCATCTCCCGCACGAACCCCCTGGCCGACCGCAGTGAGCTGACCATCGAGGATCTGGAACCCTACCCCTTCCTCCAGTATGAGCAAGGCAATGAAGGCTCCTTCTACTTTGCCGAGGAGCCCGTCAGACCCGACTACTCCCCCCAGCAGATTACAGTTTCCGACCGGGCCACCATGCTGAACTTCATTGTCGGGCTCAACGCCTACACCGTCTGCACGGGCATTGACAATGAAGATTTGAACACGGAGAAAATTACCACAATCCCCCTGCGCTCCGACGAGACCATGCTCTTGGGCTGGGTCAACAACGAACGCGCCAAGCCCTCCCCGGCTGCCCAACTGTACTTGGGCAAGCTCAGGGAGGTCATTGTCCACCACGGCTACGAGCTCATCGACTCCAGCAAGCTATGAGTCCCCTTGCCCGCCGGCAGCCTTCGCTATTACCTCAATGCCTCAGGCTTGGGTCAGCGGGCGGTAGCGGCTACCAATCTGTGGTACTGCAGAGGGCACACCTACTTGTTTAACCGGTAGACCGAGCGCCTGGCAGAGGGCTTCAGGCAGCCCATCGGCACCGACGCGGGCACTGACCTGATCGCTGTCCCAGTAGGAGTTGTTGATCAAGACCGTGGGCGTCGTCATCTCTCCCTGCTGGCTGCCACTGGGGTGGCGCAATTCACTACGGGTGACGGTGTAAGCGTTGAGCTTTTGCACCCAGTCAATGTACTCTCCTGAAGCCGCCTGCTGGGCCACCTTCTGGGGCACACCCACCGACTTGAGCTCTTGAGCCAGCTGATCATTGCTTATGGGTTCAGGGTTGCTCTCCGAAGGCTGGATATCCTTCTGGAAGAAGTGAGCAACGGCATCGAGAAAGTGGTCAGGGTCCTCTTGGGCCACGCTCGCCACGGCAGAGGCTACCCGGCTTGAGTACTGGTCTTGGCGGAGTCGGTCGAGAAAGTCCATAGAGTTGAACCCTAGGTTAATCTGCCCAGCCCGGACCATCTTGATCAGAGTGGGGTCGAGGGCCTGATGGAGCTCACCGCAGCCGCCGCATAAGAAGTCCATATACACTTCCACCGTTGGCACGCTGGCAATGGTGGTTCCCACACCGTTTTTGCAGACCACAAAAGTCCCCTGCGCGTTCGCCTTGCTGGGCTTATGCTCTACCGCCTGCAGAGCCTGGTACTGCGCCTTGCTGGCCTGCGGCTGGAACGGCGCAGGAGCTGCAGCCATACTCGAACGGCTCGTGGGTGCTGCTGGTGCACTCACCCGGTTGACTACCCAAGCGCCCGCTGCTACTGCTAGGGCCAGCAGCAGGGCCAGCAGGGCTATCAGACGGGCAGAGTACCGGCTGTGCGCTTGAGAGCTCCGACCGCTCCTGTCTTGTGGACGCGGCGCCGGGGCCTTGCCTCGTGAATCTTCTGCCATGGGTCTGTCCCTCCTACAAGTATTCCAATACTAATAATTCCCCACTTGTCAATGAGGCTGCGGCGCGTTTCAGGCGCCATACTGGTCCAAGTAAGCCTGCGCCCTGCCAGCGAGTTCCTCATCCATCATGAGCTTACCCTGAGCATCTGCCATCGTGCTAGCAGCCGCAAAAACTTGAGCAATATTGGCGATAGACAACACCGGAAAGCCAAACTCGTCCATCACGGATTCCACTGCTGACTGCCCGGAATCATTGGCCACTTCCATGCGATCCACGCTCAAGACTAAGCCCACAATCTGCACCTTCGCCGCTGCGAGAATTTTGGGAACGCACTCGCGCACGGCCGTACCCGCCGTCATCACATCGTCCACAAGCAAGACCCGCATCCCATCCTCCAGCTGAGTGCCCACCAGGGAACCGCCGTCGCCGTGATCTTTGGGCTCCTTGCGGTCGAAGGTGTACCCCAGCGGATGAGCGTGGGTGCAGCTCAAGGCTATGGAGGTGGAAACAGCCAGAGGAATACCTTTATAAGCTGGGCCAAACACAGTGTCTACCTGTCCAGGCAGCTGCCCTTGCTCCATGCCCTGAAGGATGCGTTGGGCATAAAACTCTCCTAAGAGGGCGATTTTCTGCCCGTCGTTGAAAGCTCCGGCATTGATAAAATATGGCGAGCGCCGTCCCGACTTGAGGGTGAAGTCACCAAAGCGCAGGGCCCCGCTCTCCAGCAGAAAACGGGTGAAAGCCTGCTGAAGCTTGCTGCCACCCTCCGGGGAGTTTGATTTTACTAGTGCTGCCATGTTTGTCCTTTCTCTAGCCTTTGAGCTAGTTCGGGTCGTTGGTCTAGGAGGGTGTCAAGTTCGCGAGCAATGCGCACCGGGGCTACAGGGTCAACCAGAGCTGCCGCTCCCACTTCCACAGCGTTGGCGCCAGCGTAGAGGAATTCGAGTGCCGCCTGCGCCGAGTCGATGCCACCGATACCAATCAGGGCAATATCGGGAAGCGCTTGGCGTACCTTCCACACGCAAGCCAGAGCTATAGGTCGGATAGCTGGACCTGAAACGCCGCCAGTCACATTGGCAATAATGGGTCTGCCTGTGCGAATGTCGATGCGCATACCTACGAGGGTATTAATCAGACTGAGCGCGTCTGCTCCCCCGTCCACAGCTGCCCGAGCAACCTGCGTAATGTCGGTCACATTAGGGGTGAGCTTGACAATTATGGGCTTACTAGTCATATTTCTCAGGCGCGCAATCAGCTGATAGAGAGCCTTAGGATCGGTTCCCACCGACATGCCGCCGTGGGTCACGTTTGGGCAGGAAATGTTGATTTCCAGCATATCGGCCGGGCTGTCTGCCAGCTGAGCAACGACCTGCGCGTAGTCGTCGTCGCAATGCCCCGCCACGTTGGTGATAACGAATGCGCCCAGGGCTTTAAGCCGGGGTAGCTCGTTGACCAGGTACTCGTCTACTCCCGGGTTTTGTAGGCCCACGGCGTTGACCATGCCGGAAGGTGACTCGGCTGTCCTCGGCGAGGGGTTGCCTTCCCAGGGCACGGGTGAAACGCCTTTGGTGGAGATAGCTCCCAACTGGGCTACATCATAGAAGTCACCACAAGCGTCGAGCTTGAACGTGCCGGAGGCCGTGCCCACTGGGTTCTTCCAGGTCAGTCCAGCAACCTGCGTGGGGTGCCGGTAGACATAAGGCTCTGCCTGCCCACTGACGCTGTTTGTCACTGTATTACTCCTCATATTGGTGTTCACTCTCTGCCCCAGCCCAGCTCTTCCGCCCTAAATACTGGTCCGTCGGTACACACTTTCAATCGTCCCCGACTGCTGTCAACCGCGCAAGCCACGCAGGCCCCATACCCACAGCCCATACGTTCCTCCAAACTTAGCTGAGTGGGAATTGAGCGTTGAGCGGCCCAGGCAGCGATCGCCTGCATCATAGGCTTGGGGCCGCAGGAGAGGATCTGCGGATGGGATAGCTGCTCCTGGTCTTCCAGGCGGTCCAGAAGAGTGATAACATTACCTGCCGCGTTGTCGATAGAGAGTAACTGATTGGCGTAGGGTCTAACGATGTCGTCAGCGAACCGCTCCTCCCGGTAGCCCAATAGGGCCAGCACTCGAGCGTCGGTCCGCCGGGCCAGGCTCTGGGCCGCACGAATGAGCGGTGGCACGCCCAGCCCACCGCCAACCAGCAGGTAGTCACCAGGCTGGTCTAGCTGGAAGGGCTGTCCAAGGGGACCCAAGAGGTTCACCCAGTCACCGGCTTGCAAGCGAGCGAACTCTGCCGTCCCCTGGCCTACTATCTGGTAGATGAGGTCGAACTCACTGCCCTGGACCTGGGCCACGCCGAAGGGTCTAGGCAGGAGCCTGGTGGGGTTTGGCGAGTACAGGTTCACGAATTGGCCGGGTTGGGCCCTACCCGCAACGATTGAGTCGCAGATGGTGAGCTGATAGATTCCTCGAGCGAGCTGCCTACTGCCCGTCACCCGTGCCCGTCGGCGCCCGGGTCGCTTACCGTAGCGCTCTCCTACTGGCAGGGATTGAGTCGCTTGAAACATTGTCGCTGTGCTCACGAACGCTCCTTCAGGGCTTCTTGAAGTTGTACTTTCATGCGGATAGCAGCCTGCCGGGCACTGGATGCCACCTGACCGAGAGCTGCCTCAACACTGGCCGAAGGCTCAATCCCCTCCTGCTTCCAGGCAGCAATAATGCCTCGGGAGGAGTTCACAATAGCACCAGACCCACGAGCGTCAAACATTGGGGCCACGTCGGCGGCTGAACCTCCCTGAGCACCAAAACCGGGCACCAGGAAGAAGGTGGACGGCATGGCGGCCCGTAGTTGAGCTCCAGCCTGCGGGTGAGTAGCACCCACAACGGCCCCTACCCGCGAATAACCGCTCTGCCCGCGAGTGTCCTGCCCCCAGGCTTCCACCAGCTTGCCCACTCTCATATAGAGTTCTTGCCTGTGGGAGGAGTCGCACACGGGCAACTCCTGAATCTGCTGCGAGGAAGGGTTGGAGGTACGCACGAGAACGAACAGGTCGCAGTCACTGGCCTGAGCCGCCTGCACAAAGGGATCTATACCATCTGAGCCTAGGTAAGGATTGACCGTGATAGCGTGTTCGTGCCAGGCAGAAATCGACAGCTGAGCATTCCCCTGGGCTGGGGTCGGTGCCTCGGAAACCCCTTCAAGCTCCTCCTGAGCCTGCTGGTAGGTCAAAGGCAAGCCGGACAGATGACAGGCATAAGCGGCAGCAGTGGAACCAATGTCGCCGCGCTTGATGTCACCAATCACATACAGTCCGCGCTCTTGGGCGGCCGCGCAGGTTGCCACGTACGCCTCCAAGCCAGCTGGTCCAAGCGCCTCGTACATGGCTATCTGCACCTTCACAGCGGGCACCAGGTCACCCACACCCTCAAGAACGGCTAGGTTGAAGCGCCAGTATGCTTGGGCCAGCTGCCGAGCCCAGACCTGCTCGCTTTTTAGAGGACTTATCTCCGCCTGGCTAGAGTCCTCATTGAGCTCCCCGTGCGCCCGGCTCAAAGCTGACTCGAGGAGCTGGCGGGGCAGGAGCTGGGGCTGCGGGTCTAAGCCCACCACGCTCGGGTTGTCGGTTCGCCCAATGGCCTCAATCAGTTTGTCCATACTTAACGAATCTCCTATGCTATAGCTTGCTGTTGATCGCTCGAGTGTGCCTGGAAAAAGCGGGTGGGGACGCTCGAAAACACTGGCTGGCTGTCTACTATGGTCATCACCACTCTTCCGGTCAGGCGTTCACTTTGGAAGGGGGTGTTGCGGGCTTTTGAGTGGAATCGGCTGGCGTCCACCACCCACGACTCTTCGGGTACGAGCAGGCACCAGTTCACCGGTTGGTCAGCAGCCTTTACATCAATCAAGGGTCTACCCGCAGTCGACTCTTGAGCACCCTGCGCCTGACGCTCCTGCTGCAAAAGAACTTCCGGGTCAGTGGTTGGCTCGCCCATGAGCCGGGCAGGAGCCAGACTCATCAGTTCAATCAAGCGGCGCCCACTAATCCAGCCTGCGTCAACCAAAGCCCGGTGGCAGACCCCGTATGCTGTCTCCAGTCCGATGATGCCGTTGGGCGCACTTGCTAGTCCGCGCTCCTTTTCGCTGGCTGTGTGCGGGGCGTGGTCAGTGGCTATCATATCGACCGTTCCATCGGCCACAGCCTCTAGGGTCGCCTGCCGGTCCGAGCGCGAGCGCAAGGGCGGGTTCATCTTCGCCATAGCTCCCCGTTCCAGCAGATCTTCGTCGCACAGGGCCAGGTAGTGCGGAGCCGTTTCACAGGTGACTGGCAGCCCCTGGGCCTTGGCCTGACGGATGGCTGAAAAGGCCGCAGCAGTGCTCACATGTTGCAGGTGAAAGTGAGCGCCAGTACTTCGAGCGAGTTCAATGTCTCGCTGAACGATCCTCAACTCGGTGGCGACCGGCACACCTTCAAGCCCGAGCGCTTCCGCCACCGGGCCAGCGTTGACCTGGCCGCGCACATGGTGCTCGCAGTGGTCCAAAACCGGCAATCCCACCTGTGCGGCCTGCTCGGCCACTGCCTGCGCAATACCGTCGGCCACAGCTGCCCCGTCGTCACTGACTGCCACTACCGGGTGCAGGCGAGCCGCCAGCGTCCTGTGCGCAGCTGGTCCACCAGGCATGTACCTTGTCCACAGATCAGCACTCGTAGGCTGCTTTCCCTCCCGAGCCTGCGAAGCCGCCAAGCACAAGCGGTAGCCAACAGGCAGTCGGCAACCGCGTCGGCGCTCGTAGTCTTGCAAAAAGTCAACCGTATCTGGATTGTCCATGGCTGGCTGGGTGTTGGGCATGATGAGCACGCTGGTGTAACCGCCCGCAGCTGCCGCACAGCAGCCGGTAAGCATGTCCTCCTTCTGCGTCTGCCCCGGGTCTCGGAAGTGCACGTGCGGGTCCACCAGGCCTGGCGCCAGTAGAGCCCCTTCCATGTCTACTTCGAAGTGACTTGTCTGCTCTCGCTGTGCCAATTGCTCCCAACCATTCAGGAGGCTTCCCAGCTGGCGGATAGTATCAGGCGTGGGCCAGGGCAGTCTCAGGTCAACGAGTTGGCCACTCTTCCACAGACGCAGGCGGCGCAGGGTGAGCGTGGGATGAGTGTCGGCACGTCCCATCACGAAAGCTCCGCCTCTTCATCGCAGTAATCGCACCGGTAGACGCCTGGCTGACCGCCGGTAGTGTCCAGGTGGAAGCCTTGGTCAATACCACCCTCCACTGTCGTGACACAGCGCGGATTCGAGCACCTTATGACGTTTACGAGTGAAAGGGGGCGCCCGGGTGTGCGCTTGCTCACAATCTTGCCTGCCTTGACGATGTTGATGCTCGCCTGAGGTGCCACAAAACCCAGAATGTCGAGCTGGAAAGTCGCCTCTTGCTCAATTTTGATAATATCTTTGCTCCCGTAGCGTTCGCTCCTGGTATTCATAATCAAGGCCATGCGCGTGCGAGTGGGGTCAAGCCCCAGAAAATGAATGACGCTCAAGGCTCGGCCAGCGGGAATATGGTCGATGATAATGCCATCTTGTATGCTGGTTACTTCCATCAGTTCTCCTCCATCTCATCCTCGTATCCGGGCAGGGGGTCGCCCAGGAGCGCCGCTTCTAAGGCCATGCGCACCAGCATGCCCTCCTTCACTTGCTGGAAGTAGGCTGCACGCGGGTCTGAATCCACTTCCACAGCTATCTCGTTGACTCTGGGCAAGGGGTGGAGCACGGCCAGGTGCTGGCGGGCACCAGACAACTTAGCCTCATCCAGAATGTACGTGTCTCGCAAACGCAGGTAGTCATCTTCGTTGAAAAAGCGCTCCTGCTGGACGCGAGTCATGTAGAGCACGTCTAAATCGCCGATGACGCTGGTCAAGTCGCGCGTGCATAGGTAAGAGCAGGTGGGAGCCGCATCGATGCGGTCGAGCACGTACTGGGGGCACCTGAGCTCGTCTGGACTGATGAGCACGAACCGGATACCTCCGAAGCGGGCCAGGGTCGTGACCAGCGAATGCACAGTGCGCCCGAAAGTCAAGTCGCCGCAAAGGCCCACAGTCAGGTCACTTAAACGGCCCAGGCGCGCCTGAATGGTGGCCAAATCGGCCAGTGTCTGTGTGGGGTGCATGTGTCCGCCATCGCCAGCATTGATAACTGGTACACTCGCCGCCTGAGCAGCCACGCGCGCCGCTCCCTCTTTAGGATGGCGAATGGCCACCAGATCGGCGTAATTGGATACCACTTTCAAGGTGTCACTAATGGTTTCACCTTTTGAAGCCGACGAGAGCTGAGCACCTGCGAAACCAACGACCTGCCCGCCCAACCGCAGCATGGCCGTCTCAAAACTCAGGCGAGTGCGGGTGGAGGGCTCATAAAAAAGAGTGGCTAAGACTCTGCCTGCGCAGGTCTTAGCCACTTGCTGCCGATGCCCATCAATATAGGCTGCTCGTTGAATCAACGATCGGATGTGCTCAAGTCTCATATCGTCGAGCGTTACCAAACTCGACCCCCGTAAATCACCCATTGAAGCGGGCGACTGGGCCGATTGCACAACCTGTTCGGAAGAAATATGATGCCCAGAATTGGGGCTGTGACTGCATTCAGACAACGGCTCACCTTTCCCTGCAAGGTGGCCACCCTGTGTGACCTGTTTTACGCTAATGCAAGGAGCAGACAGACGACACGGCAGCAATCTACATGCTGTATACGCATGAACCGCCCGCCACTTACTTGCCGTAAAAGAGCTTGACCATCACCTCGCGGGAGCGGCGCATGGCACCTATGAGCTGGTCGCCAAACTCAGCTCCCCGGTGCGCAGGATACCCCTGGTAGACGCCCATAGCGCCTAGCGTGTAGGTGTCATCAGGCAAAATATCCGCCTGCTGAGCACGGCCAGACCACAGGTAGCTGCCATTGCGGGCACTCGTGCACCAGTGCCAGCCAACTTGCAGGGCTTTCGCATCGCGCTTGTCGATGAGTCCCAAGGATTTGAGAGACTCCAGAGCTTGCATGGTTGAGGTGACCTGCAACTGCGAGTAGTGGCCCGCGTACTCCAGCTGGAGCAATTGAACAGTCCACTCCACATCCGACAGACCCCGGCACCCAGTTTCAAGTGCCGGTCCCGCCGCACGCCACGAGGCAGGCGCTCGGCTTCCATTCTCGCCTTAAGTTTGCGAATTTCAGCTAGCTCACCAGCGCTCACTGGTGCCTGCGCGTATCGAAGCGGGTCGGCAATGCCATGCAAAAATCGCTCGCACAGCTCCCGGTTTCCGGCTGCATACCGCGCTCGCAGCAAGGCCTGCCGCTCCCAGACGCTAGACCACTGCTGGTAGTAGAGCCTGGTGGAATCCAGGGATCGGATCAGGGGACCTGACCGGCCTTCCGGGCGCAAATCCAAGTCCAAATCCAACTTGGCTTCTAGGCTGAGCGTGCCACTGGAAAGAATGGCTCGAAGCTTGTCGCAGGCCCCCTGGGCGAAGGCCTCCGCCTCTTCTGGCGTCGCCCCTGCAGCGGGGTCAAAGATAAGCATCACATCGGCATCAGAAGAAAAGTTCACCTCCCGCCCGCCGTAACGACCTAAGGCGATGACAGCGATAGAAGCTGCAGGTTGCGTTAGAGCCTGCTCGCGCTCCTGGGCTTGGACGGACCAGGCGAGAGCTGCCTCAATCATGGCATCGTACACATCGCTCATGCCCGCCAAGCACTCGCTCTCATCGCAGACCCGGCACAGCCAGCCCAGCCCTATGCGCTCAATCTCGCGGCGACGCATAGCCCGCAAAGCCGTAGCAAAGTCGCCCATCTGCTCGGCGTGGCGCAGGAGGAAGGACCGGCAGGAGGTGTCCAAGGAAGCACGCGAACGCGGCTTGAGCATCTTGTCATCACCCAGCCAGGTGACTGACTCCACAGATTGGCACAGGGCGCGACTCAAGTACCGCGAGTTGGCGAGCACATGGCACAGCCGACGGGCGGCCGAGGTAGAGTCCCGCAAAAAGGCCAGGTAGCTGCTTTTCGTCCCGAACCGCTCCTCCAGAGTCCGCCAGCCCAAGAGCCCCATGTCAGGGTCCTGACCGTTGCCCAGCCAGGCAAAAACGGCTGGTAGAAGAATGCGGTTAATCTTGGCTGACCGGGTCAGACCCTTGGTAAGCGCTTCCACATGACGCAGGGCGGCATCAGGATCCGCAAAGCCAATAGAGGCGAACCGCTCTTTTGCGGCCTGGGGTTTGAGGCTGACTTCATCGTCGTCCAACTGGGCTTCGATGGGGAGCATGGGCCTAAAGTAAATCGAAAGGTGAAGGGTGCGAATCTCCCGACGGGCCCGGTCGTAGCGCTCCACCAGCTCATCAGGATGGAGGCGGAAGGCTCGGGCTAACCGGTAGAGGTCATCGTTGCCGTCCAAATCCTCCAAGGTCAACTTGCGCCGGCGCTCCAGGCCGCCGCGGTTGTTGACACCGAGGTCAGGAAACAGGTGGGTACGCTTGAGCATCCACATCTGCTGTCGGTGCTCCAAGACGCGTTCAAAACGATAATCAGCTGCCAAGCGTTGAGCGTGGTGGGAGGAAATATAGCCGCCCTCCGCCAACGCCCGTAAGGCTTCTAGCGTGGAGCGCTCGTGCAGGCTGCTGTCCGTTCGCCCGTGTACGAGTTGCAACATCTGCACCGTAAACTCCACGTCGCGCAAACCGCCCTGCCCGAGCTTTATTTCGCGGTCCCTGAGCTTGGCAGGTATCAGGTACTCCACCCGCGAGCGCATCTGCTGGCAGTCGTAGACGAAGTTGGGCCGAGCTGAAGCCTTCCACACCAGCTCGTCGCACATGGTCTGATACTCCTGGCCTATCTGCACATCTCCGGCCACGAACCGGGCTTTGAGAAGGGCCTGAAACTCCCAGTTTTGCGCCCAATTTGCATAGTATTCTTCAAAGGAATCCAGACTGCGCACCAAGGGACCATCTTTACCTTCTGGGCGCAGGGCCGTATCTACCTTCCACAGGGGCGGCTCATTCACACCGGAAATGACCGACTGGCAAATGCGCTGGAGGTTGGTGGCCACCTGCGTACCTAGATTCACCAAATCTTGTGCTTTGAGCGGGTGCTCGCCGGGCGCGGGCTCTACCACGTACACCAGGTCCACGTCAGAGACATAGTTGAGCTCTTGGGCACCCAGCTTGCCCATGCCGATGAGCGCAAAACGGCAGGCTTCAGAGCCAGGTACGTGCGCTTGTGCTATGGCGAGCGCGCCTTCCAGAGCTTCATCAGCTAAGCGCGAGAGGGCGAGGCTCACCTCAGGCTGCTGAGCTGTGGGGTCATCTGAGCTCAAATCCTGGGCCATAATTGCCGCCAGGCGGGTGTAGTAGGCAGCCCTGAGCAGAGTAACGCCGTCGGCAAAAGAGAGCTTGTGCCCCTGTGCATCGGCCTCCTTCAAAAGTGCGAGTATACGCGGCTGACCGACTTGCTTGGGATGAGCGGCATCCGCTGTCTCCTGGCCGACAGGTATCTGCTGGAAAGCCGCTACAACTAAGTAGGGCCGGTTGCGCATCAGATTGCCCATCGCTTGCGAAGCTCCCAGCACAGCCACTAGCCTGGCCAACGCCTGTGGATGCTCGGCCAACCATCGAGTTTTGGCATGCGCGGTAGTAGCTCGCGGCTTTGGGGCGCTCCCAGCAGTATTTCGAGGCTGCGCCTTGCCCCCAGATAACTTATTGAGCCCTATTGCATATTCATAGGCCAGCGATTGTACAGAATCGGCGGGCTCGTTGGGCGCTGCCATCTCGTCAGGGCTAGCGAGAATGTGCACAAGAGCTTCCAAGGCTCTATCCGCGTCGCACGCCTGCCCCAGAGCCAATAAAAGAGCGTCTACTCCACCGTCATCCAAGCCCATATCTGCCAATTGGGAGAGCTCCCGGCGGGCACGGCCCAGGTGACGCAGGCCAGCGCGGATGAGTCGCACGGAACTCCAACCCTGACTCTCGCTCACAGCTTCTGCACCCATCACACCCTCCTAGCACTATCCTTGAGCACCCCACTCAAACTCATCACACACGCCCCGCGCTTCCACACTTGCGCACGTTCGCGCATCCACCACCGTCAAACTCCACCCCGTAAGCACTCTCCTCCAATATATCCTCAACACACAACACCTCCCTCCCCCACCCCTTCTCCCGCCCCGTTTTTCCAATTTTGGGCACTTCTGCACGTTTTATGCCCCAAATGAGGTCATAATCGTGCGAAAGTGCCCAAAATATGAATAATGCAACGCTGATGGGGGTTCAGAGCGGGCGAGATGGTGCTTGTACAAGAGGAAGAGAAACGCTCTTGCACTCAGGCTGGTAGACAGTCAGCAGTTCCTACCTCTGTAAAGAGAGCCCTGACATTCCTCCAAATACGGCGGGTGACCACCGGGTGATTCATAGAGTATAAGTGAATGCCATCCGCGCCTTGCGCCACAAGATCGGCAATCTGCTCGGACGCATATGCGATTCCAGCCTCGCACAAGGCCTGCGGGTTGTCGGCCCACGTGTCGAGCATGCGCTCCACAGCAGGAGGAATGCGCGAGCCACAGGTCTGGCTCATATGACGCACCTGCCCAGCCCTAGTTACCGGCATAATGCCAGCCTCGATCGGCACATCAATCCCCTCAGAGCGCGCCCGGTCCAAAAAATCCATAAAATCATCGTTATCGTAGAATAATTGAGAAATTAAATGACTGGCCCCGGCATCTACCTTTTCTTTTAAGTGGCGAATATCAGCTTCAGGCGACTGCGCTTCCGGGTGAGTCTCAGGATAGCAGGCCGCGTAAATTTTCATGTGCGGCTTAGCTGCATGCACATAGGCAATCAAATCCGACGCATATTGAAACACGCCAGCCGGTGTTCGCCCTTCCACGCAGTCACCCCGGAGCGGCAAAACGGCAGTGACTCCCGCCTCCTCAAAGAGTTCCAAGGCTTCATCAACCACCTCTTGGTCAGCGTATTGAGCAGTCAGGTGCGCCACCGAGGCAATGCCATACTCGCGGCAGATGGTGCCACAAATACGCGCAGTCGCCGTCCGATCTGAGTGCTTGCCAGTGCCGTAGGTGACGGAAATGAAGTCAGGTTTGAGCCCCTCCAATCCGTCCAAAGTGTCGTAAATCGACCCTACAGAAGCGTTGCGCTTGGGGGGAAACACTTCCAGCGAAAAAATCGGTTCATGCATCCTAATTCCTTCTTCCAACATTCGCAGCCTGGCCTATCCTTGCGCCTGTTCTCAACGCCCGACAGGCTCTGACCTGCGAGCAGACAAGCCACTGCTACCCTGCTACCCTGCTAGCTCACTCCTGTGTAAGTTCGGCACGCACCACTCGAGCCGCAGCCACCATATGCTCCAAGCTCGGCCAAGTTTCCGCCTCACCTCGCGTCTTTAATCCACAGTCAGGGTTAATCCAAACTTTTGACACGTCCATTTTGCTCAGAATCAAACGGATACGGTCTTCCATCTCCACCTGGCTGGGAATACGGGGCGAGTGAATGTCGTACACGCCTGGCCCGGCTTCAGTCTCGAAATGCGCTGCCTGAATGGCGTCAAGCACCGTCAGGTCAGAGCGCGAAGCTTCGAAGGAAATCACATCCGCGTCCATGGCATCGATGTCGGTAATAATGTCGTTAAACTCCGAATAGCACATGTGCGTATGAATTTGCGTTGTCGCCTTCACTCCCGAATGCACCAGGCGGAAGGCAGGAATAGCCCAATTGAGATAGTGCGTATGCCAGTCTGACCGGCGCAAGGGCAGCTTTTCGCGCAAGGCGGCCTCATCGATCTGAATCACGCGAATGCCTGCGGCTTCCAGATCCAGAACTTCGTCTCGAATAGCTAGAGACAGCTGCTGAGTTTGCAGTTCGTGGCTGACATCTTCCCGGGGCCACGACCAGTTCAAAATCGTGACAGGCCCGGTCAGCATTCCTTTGACCAGATGCTGGGTTTGCGACTGCGCGTAAGAGCTCCAGCGGACAGTAATCGGCTCTGCACGCGAAATGTCACCCCAGACTATGGGCGGCTTGACGCAGCGCGTACCGTAGGACTGCACCCAAGCGCCCTGCGTGAAGAGAAAGCCCTTGAGATGCTGGCCGAAGTACTCCACCATGTCGTTGCGCTCAAACTCGCCGTGAACCAGCACGTCTAAGCCAATCTGCTCCTGCTTGGCTATCACCTGGTCTATGCAGTCGGCGATATAGCGGTCGTACTCAGCCTGGCTGATTTCCCCCTTGCGCAGACGGGCACGCTCAGCTCTAATTTCACGGGTCTGGGGAAAAGATCCAATGGTGGTCGTTGGCAGCAGGGGCAGGCCAAGCTCCGTACGCTGTAGTTCCTGCCGCTGCGCTCGCTCTGGCTGCCGGGCGTAGTCCTCTGCTTTCAAACCAGCAATACGAGCCGCTACCGCTGCGTCTGCCTGCACTCGCTTGCCGTCAAACAGGGCTTGGTTGGCTGCCAGTACCTGGCTTTCGCGCCGGTCGCTCTCACCCGCATCAGCCAACTGCGCGAGTTCCTCCAACTCACCCACCTTTTCAACAGCAAAGGCAATGTGCGCCTGCACTGTTTCGTCCAGTCCGTTTTCGCCCTCAAGGCTGAAGGGCACATGCAGGAGCGAGCATGATGAGGAGAGCGCCAGACGAGGTGTCACCTGCCGGACTGCATCAATAAGCCCTAGGCTCGTCGCGTAATTGTTGCGCCAAATATTGCGCCCATTGACCACGCCAGCAACGATGGTCGTGCCTTCGCTCACTCCATAGCGGTTGAGCGCCGCCAGATTCTCGTCTCTGCCCTCAACCAGGTCCAAGCCGATAGCGTCGAACCCTTGGAGCTTCAGCGTCTCGTAGCAGTCCCCCACATGCCCAAAATAGGTTTGCAAAAGCAGTTTCACTGAGCCCTGACTGCTGGAGCGGGCAGGCAGAATGCGAGCATAGAGCCCCTTGAACAGGCTGATGTCGCCCTCTTCCTTATCTAGGACCAAGTAGGGCTCATCCAGTTGCACCCACTGGGCTCCAAGCTCGATAAAACGCCGCAAAACCTGCGCGTATACAGCGGCCACAGCGTCGATCAGCCCAGCGTCGTAGTGGAGCACTTCTCCCTGCGGCCCGCGAGCAAGCTTCAGGAAAGTGTATGGCCCAATCAGAACCGGCTTCGTTTCAATGCCCAGAGCCCGCGCTTCTAGGTACTCATCAAAAGGTTTGCTCGAACTGAGCTTGACCTGTGCTGATTCTTCAATTTCGGGCACCAGGTAGTGGTAGTTGGTAGTGAACCACTTTTTCATCGGCAGAGCGGTCACGTCACCCTGGGGCCCCTGATAACCACGCCCCATAGCGAAGAGCGTGTCTTCGGCTCCCAGACCAAGATTCCTGTAACGTGCAGGGACCAAACCCAACAAAATAGCAGTGTCGAGCATCTGGTCATAGTATGAAAAGTCGTTGCTGGCAATCAGGTCAATGCCCCGATCGGCCTGCAGCCTCCAATGCTTACTACGCAAGTCCGCTGCAACTTGCCGCACCTGCTCAATACTAGCTTGCCCCTTCCAATACCGTTCAATAACTCGCTTCAGCTCTCGCCCGGCGCCAATGCGCGGGAAACCAACCAGGGAAGTGACGACAGACATAGGGCCTCCAAATTTTGCTCGTACAACTGCTAGTCAGCCTAGCAGCGGTAGCTCGGAGCCTGGTAATCAACTCAATTGTGGTGTCGTCATAAGGCGCTTTTATAGCCATCCCCTTTGGCCATAGAAAAAACTTATACACGAGCGTTCTGCCACCGACCGGCAACCTCTACACTGCTACGCACCGAGCATCTCAAGGCTGATAGGCACCTTAACAATCTCGTGGGCCGAAGAGCGCGAGTAAGCGGGCGCTGTGCGGGGTCCAAGCCGCGATTGGCTCCGAGCTTGCGAAGAGGGCTATGCTCGCTGGCGACATCCCCAAATCCAGCTGCAGAAGACTACTCTCCGCAGACTCGGTATCAGCCAGGAGCTGGGCACCAGCCGATACAGTCGGCTCGTGCGTAAGAATCAGGAGCCTATGTTCATCGGCCTTCGTCTGCCCAAGCTCATCCCAAACCGCTTGCAAACCGCTACTATACAAGCTCTCCCGGTAATCTACACTCGGTCCGTCGCCAAAATCGGGGAGCATGCGTTCCAGCGTCTGCCGGGTGCGCAGGGCACCAGAGCACGCGATACGATCAGGAATTAGGCGCTCCTGCGTGAGCGCACGTCCCATACGCGAAGCCTGTTGGCGACCCAGCAAACTCAGGGGGCGCGACCGGTCGCCTTCAGCCCCCACCGACTCAGCTTGTGCGTGCCGCATTAGCAGCAGCGTATACGGGTAGCGCTGTGCCTCTTGGCCTACCTGCTCAAGTGTTTCACTCACCACAGCTCCTCACGTCGCAATCCAGTAATGTTCGCGCCTACTCGCTGCCCTGCCCTGCCCTGCCAGTACGGCCTACTCTCTAGTAAAGCCCTATTGACGCTCATGCGAGTGCAGCGGCTACTCTTCACTATCCAGCCTAGCAGCCTGGACCTGCGCCTCTTGCTCCTCTAAATCGCGCAGTACTTTACGCAGCTTACGGTCGGAGATGTCACGCAGCTCAAGACCTGCCAGCTCTTCGGGAGCGCCCTCCGGCTGAGTAGACTGGTCAGCATGTGCCGGTGCGTCTACATCCGTATACACATCCTTGTTACCGTGTTCCCGCTTGTGCAAAGCCACGTTCCCAGGGGCCATGGCGCGCGTGACCAGCAAGAAGCCCGTGTGACCGATCATCTGATGCTGGGGGCGCACCGCCAGGCCGTCAACCTTCCAAGCGCGTTCAAAACTCTCACCAATTTGCGGTTCAGTCCAGGCACCCGAAGCTCGCAGGGCGTCTGCCAATCGACTGAGCTGAGTTGTCGTCGTCACGTACGCAGTCAACACACCCCCAGGAGCTAGGGCCTGCCAGGCTACCTTCAGCCGATTCCAGGGGTCAAGCATGTCAAGCACTATGCGGTCAAACGAATGCTCGGGCAAGCCGGGAACAACATGGTCGAAGTCGCCCACGAGCAACTGCCAATACTCAGGCTGAGCGCCGAAATACACGGTAGCATTGCCCTGAGCGACGCGAGCAAACTCCGGCCGAATTTCCACGGTCGTCAACTCTCCGGTCGCACCAATGGCATCGAGCAGGGCCAGGCTCATAGCCCCCGATCCAGCTCCGGACTCGAGCACGCGCATACCCTTGCGGATATCCCCCAGTGCAAGAACCTGGGCGATGTCTTTGGGGTACATGATTTGCGCTCCCCTGGGCATAGAGAGCACAAAATCCACCATCCGCGGCCTGAGCACGGTATAGGGCCAGCCTCCCGCAGATCGTGCCGACTTCCAAGGCTTACGAGCAGCATCCTTGCTCCCGCCTTCGATCGCTTCAAAGGCCGACGACTCTTCGCCCGCTTCCCGATTCACCTGCTGCCGCCCAGATTCGCTGGACTCATTCTCGGCTTCTTCGCGCGCTCGCTTCATATCCTGAGCTGAAACAGTATGAACAATCGAGCCTTCAGGCTGGCCGATAATAGTGTCGTGCCGTAGGAATCCTCGGTCAGTTTGAGTCGCCGCGCCTGCCTGAAGCATGACGGTCAGCATTTTGCCCTTGCGATCAGTTAGTTGTACCTTCTCGCCAGCTTGTAATGGACCGCGATGGATACTCATTGCTCGTTGTCACGCCCTTTGCGTTCGTTGAAAATCAGATAGGTAAGCGCCTGCTCTGCCCACAATAACAGCTCCTCATGAACTCATGTCCATTAGTAACAGCCCGCTCCATCAACCGTAACTGTACGAGCCGAGCCCCGTTCTACTTACTCAGCGCGCCCCAGTGAGTGCACAGCACACTCATAACCGCAAGAAGGCTTCGTAGCACACGCGGCCGCCGTATACGCACAGCACACTCGTGAGCATACAAGGCTCTCGTAACCGCGCAAGTCGTTCACGCCGTATGCCCTGACGCCAACAACAGCCAACTCAACCCTTAGCAAAAAACACACAAGCGTCCGCAGGCTTCCAGCACTCCGCACCTCCTTCATCCCCAGCCCTCATATCGTGTTCGTTTTCATATTTTGGGCACTTTCGCACGAAAAAGCTCCCTAAAAGAGGATAATTCGTGCGAAAGTGCCCAAAATATGAAAAATGAAGCGAGAGAACGTATCTTCGGACGGCTTTTTCGGGGGGGGGGGGTTAGCAAAAAGCAAGATGCACAGTTCATGTCCGCGCCTGCATGATTACGAGGACTTTAAGCCCTCATTATTCAGGCGCGGCAACACATCTGCTGCTCGGTACAACTCAACTGGAGATCACAACCGACAGCAATAAAGCAATGCGCAAATAACTCCGCTACACAGCAGTACCATATGCGTCAAGTCGCGGATTCTCCTTGTAAGAACCGCCTACAAAGAACAAACTGATAACTCCGAGCGCAAACACAGCGCAGATAGTGATGGTGGCCCAGGTAGGAACATTGGGCAGCCACATCGCTACGAGAAATGCGATAGCTGACAGCACAATCAGTGCCCAGCAGATAATTCGAAGCCACTGACGAACAGAATGTGGCTTAGTCGCTATTTTAGGGTCACGCAGGTTGGGGTCGGCCTGCTCGGAGTTCGGCTCAAAGTCATGATGGCCGGTAGGTTTCCACTCACCATCTTCACCGCTGGCCAGTCGACGCGACTTTTCTTGTAGCGACATCTCGTCGATGACTCCCCGCCGACTTTTCATTCCGCCGCGAGTATACTGATTGTTCTCGCCGGTGCGGGAACTCTTCGCCCGTGCACGCCGTTCTGCACGATTAGCCATCACTGCGCCTCCATGTCCTTGACACAACTGTTGAACCTCTTGAGCACGCTACTTGCGCAATCCCCGTGCCCAACATTAAAACTGCTTCTTATCTTAGCTGATGGCCCGACCGCCGTTCACTCGTCTCGGATAGCTTATGCATATTTATGCAAGTATATATATGCACTACGAGGCATAAGTTCTGTATCTCCACCAACGCAAGTGCTACTGTCTGGTGCATCCGGTCTCAGATAAAGCCATTTCTCGCCCTTTCTGGCCTTCCCGAATACTCACACCACATCCAATACAGCTGCGATTAAATCGTCGTTCAGCAAACGCCCCCGCCTGGTTGCTATCAGGCGGTCGCCGTGCAGGGTAAACAAATCCGCTGGAAGCTGCTCCGCAAACGCTTTCGCCTCCAATTGCCGACCGAAAAGCTGTGATACTTGCCCCAGAGCAAGCCCTTCCCGCAAGCGTAGTCCCAGCATGACGCACTCTTCCAAATTCTCGTCTCTGCCAATACTTTCGCTCCCCGCCCAGGGCTCACGCCCAGCTTGAAGGGCCAGAGCCCACTGCTTGGGATGCCTGATATCCCAAGCCCTCAGACCATACGATTCCCCAGCAGAATTGCCAGCTGACTCGCCGAAGTCTCCACTGGTTAAGAGAGGTTCCAATTCTACCGATACTCCTAAATGTTTCCTTGCCCGAACCTCGCCGGTCTTGCGCCATGAAAGACTACTCGTGCACTCAGCGGATTCCGACCGGATAGAGGCCGGTATTGCACGGTGATAGTGCGAATGCGCCCCGGGACCTATGCCGGCCCAATCCACATTGCGCCAGTACCCTAAGTTGTGCCGAGACTCGTGGCCTGGTTGAGCCCAGTTCGAAATTTCATACCACTCAAACCCTGCCTCATGAAACAGCGCGTCGGCCAGCTCATACTTGTCCGCTTCATCATCGTCATCAGGATTTGGCAAGCTGCCAGAGGCTACTTGCCGCCCCATTTTCGTAGTCGGTTCAAGTGTCAACGCATACGCTGAAATATGCGTCAAATCCAAGTCAAGAGCTGCGTTCACGCTCTGCCGCCAGTCCTCCAAGCTCTCACCGGGCGTCCCGTAAATCAAGTCAACACTGCACTCCAAGCCGATGCGCTGAGCAGCGCGAACATCCGCCGTCACATTGGCGGGTGTATGCGTACGGTCCAAGGTCGCTAACACGTGCGGCACGGCTGACTGCATGCCAAACGAAACGCGGGTAAAACCGCCAGCAGCCAGCTCCTCTAAATAGGAGCCGTCGACGGTATCAGGATTAGCCTCGGTAGTAATTTCGGCACCGGTCTGTATTCCCCAGATGGCATGCGCAGCACGAACTATACGCACCAAATCTTTAGCCGGCAGCACGGTGGGTGTGCCGCCGCCGAAGAATATACTTGAGAGAGCAGGCTCCTCAATCCCATGCGCCTCCTGCCAGCGCTTGGTCAACTCCATCTCCTGAATGACTAAATCCGCGTAATGCTCCCGACTTGCTCCCGCCCCCAAATCGGTAGACGTGTACGTGTTGAAATCACAATAACCGCAGCGTTTCAGGCAAAATGGTACATGAACATAGAGCTCGAAGGGTATTCCACCCGTCATATCTACCGTCATCGTTCTGCATCTCCTCGTCAGATGTTATATCTACCATATTCCATCATTATCGCCGTCTGAGTGCCCTCAATACTCAGCTCCCGATTAAGGCAGAAGCTATCCGTTACGGCCCTGGACAAAATTATCTCCTCACCACAGCCCGCTCCCACAATCTGCACGCGCACTCACCGCAATCCCCCACCCCTCTTCACTCTCTCTCACAATTTTGGGCACTTTCGCACGAAAATACCCTGTTTCAGCTCCAAAATCGTGCATATGTGCCCAAAATTGAGAAAGGCAGCAGCGAGACGAGCGCATTGAGACGGGTTGGGGGGGGGGGGGAACTCAAGCCATTACTGACTTATTTTCACCTGTTAGACATGCCCGAACCCTCGGGAGCAGTCAAGACCAATATTGCAGATAATGCAGTGAATATACACTCATTCTATTGGACCTTGAATTATCTGCTTACTGAGCCTTCTGCGCAGCTCGAATTTTATCCTTGCTGTCCCGATCCTCAGCCTCGCCAGTACTGAGCGCAGCAATGAACGCCTCCTGCGGAACCTCAACGTGGCCCAGCATTTTCATGCGCTTTTTACCGGCCTTCTGCTTCTCAAGCAGCTTGCGCTTGCGCGTAATATCACCGCCGTAACATTTCGCCAACACATCCTTACGCAAGGCCCGAATCGTTTCGCGCGCGATAATACGCGACCCAATAGCCGCCTGAATAGGAATTTCGAACTGCTGCCGAGGGATCAGCTCCCGCAATTTTTTCGTCATCATTACGCCGTAGGTGTAGGCCTTATCACGGTGAACAATAGCGCTAAAAGCGTCAATTTTCTCTGACTGAATGAGAATATCTACCTTTACCAAGTCCGCCGACTGCTCGCCTGCCTCGTGATAGTCAAGGCTCGCGTACCCCTTCGTCCGGCTCTTGAGCTGATCAAAAAAGTCAAACACAATCTCGGCAAGGGGTATCTTGTAATGCATCTCCACCCGCTCAGGGCTTAGATACTCCATAGTGCCCATCTGCCCACGGTGGTCTTGGCACAGTTCCATAACGGAACCGATAAACTCCTTAGGAGTGATAATGTCCGCAGCCACGAGAGGCTCGACAATCCGCTTAATCTTGCCGTCTGGGAATTCGCTGGGATTCTTAACAACATGCTGACTGCCGTCCTCCATAGTCACCCGGTAGGTCACGTTCGGAGCGGTCGAAATCAGGTCAAGCCCAAATTCACGGCTGAGTCGCTCATTAACGATCTCCATGTGCAGCAACCCCAGGAACCCACAGCGGAAGCCAAAACCGAGCGCCACGGAAGTTTCAGGCTCGTACACCAGTGCTGCGTCGTTGAGCTTGAGCTTATCAAGAGCCTCGCGCAGCTCCGGAAACTTTGCGTTGTCAATAGGAAAAAGCCCTGAATAGACCATTGGTTGCGGGTCGCGGTAGCCCGGCAAAGCTTCTCGCGCAGGATCGGCTTCCGCGGTTATGGTGTCGCCAACTTTCGACTGCGCCACATCCTTGACCCCGGTGATAACATACCCTACTTCGCCTGCGCCCAGGGCCCGAGTGGAGATCATATCCGGGCTGATAACGCCCAACTCTATCGGGTCGTGTACGGTGCCCAGGCTCATCATACGGATTTTTTGCCGGGCTTTTAGCTCGCCGTCAACCATACGAATATAAGTTACAATTCCCCGGTAAGAGTCATACACCGAGTCAAAAATGAGCGCACGCGCGGGTGCCTCCGGGTCGCCCGAGGGAGCGGGTACCTCGTCAACTATACGGTCGAGCAGTTCGCGCACACCTTCGCCCGTTTTCCCTGAAACACGCATAATCTCACTGCTGTCACAGCCCAGAAGATTGGCGAGTTCTTCTGCATGACGGTCAGGCTCAGCGCTAGGCAAGTCGATCTTATTTAGAACCGGAATCACCGTTAAGTCGTGGTCAATTGCCATGTATAGGTTCGACAGCGTCTGCGCTTCAATCCCCTGCGTCGCATCGACCAAGAGTACCGCGCCCTCGCAAGCCTCGAGCGCCCGCGAAACCTCGTACGTAAAATCAACGTGTCCAGGCGTATCAATCATACCTAGCGTGTATTCAGTACCACCCTTGGACCAGGGAACGCGCACCGCCTGCGACTTGATCGTAATCCCGCGCTCCTGCTCAATATCCATACGGTCAAGGTAACGATCGTGCATCTCGCGCTGGGGAACGACACCGCTGAGCTGGAGGATGCGATCGGCCACTGTTGACTTGCCGTGGTCTATGTGCGCAATGATGCAAAAGTTGCGAATCAGCGCCTGGTCAGTGTATCCCGGCTGGTTTGTGAAGGTAACCACAGGCTCCTCTCCTAACGATGTCTGAAAACCCAATGCTACCCTAAGGCCTAGGCTTTTATAATTACTGATTAATGCCAGATCCATCCACTATCTCTGCCCCCCCCCTCACTCTTTTTCTCACCCGCTCAACGTAAGTTCCACAGCATCTCCTACGCTGTACTCTCCCGCCAGCCCCCCCCCCAAGATTTGCGCTCATCTCTCCGCCTTCCCCTCCTCACCATCCTCAAATCTCCTCGCCTCAACTTCTCAATTTTGGGCACTTTCGCATCCTTATAACGTTATAAGTCGGCTATCTTCATTCGGAAGTGCCCAAAATTCGGAAAAATAGCTGAGACTCTGTGCTGGATTAGCTTTTGTCGCTTACTCACCATGGGGTGGTACTGCCCTCATCACAGAGCTCAGAGTAAAACGATCGCCATAGTATAAAATACCGGCTGCATCGATTTGCAGAATGCCAATCCAGTAATGCGAAATATGAATGGAAATGCGGCGGCACTTATTAATCTGGCGTAGATGGCATAGAATAAGCGTATTTATAGTAAGGAGACCGAATGAGACTGAGACCGTATCGCAAGCACGAAGACGACGAGCGCTTACTCGAGCTCGCACAGTCCGAAGCACAAGGCTGCGCCCCTTTCGGCAGAAGCTCCTTTGATGTACACGTATTCGCACGGCAACGTCTCGCGCAGGATTTAACACGAACGGCAGGTAGCGACGCTGAAACCATCATGGTAGCTATTGCTGACAACAACAGCGAGCTTTTAAAACTAACAAACGCAACGACTTTATCCCCCGATGCCCATGCAGAATCGCCCAATACTGAATCACACTATCCCGGTCCTTCAGCTGGCTCCAGTATCAACAGTCGCATTGTTGGTTTCATTGCGTTGCGGATTCAAGAGGATCGCCTGAGTGGCCGACCGATTGGATATATTCAACATTTATGCATTGACTCGAGATTTGAGCACGCTTACATTCACTCCGCTTTGCTAGCTGAAGCAGAAATTTGGGCCCAGCGCGTGGGCGTATTTAAGCTAGTGCTCGATGTACCAGCCTCTGACGAGCGAACAATCAGCATGTACGAACACCGCGGTTTTACTATCAGCACTGTGAGCATGGAGCTTCCTTGCGCAAACCCGGAGGTAAAATAAACAGTCTGATCAATTTTATGATTTTGCTGTGCGGCGCCTACATTTTCCTCGGTACATGATAGAATGAACTTCTGTCTGTACAGGTATAGCACATATGTCGTTTGGAGTAACATTGGCAAACATTAAATCGCAGAAGAAGCGGATTCGCACCAACGAGGCAGCGCATCTACGCAATAAGGAAGTTAAGAGCGCCATCAAGACTTCCGTTCGTTCCGTCCGCAAGGCCATTAGCGATGGCGATAAGGAAGGTGCTCAGTCAGCTTTCGCAGTAGCTGCCCGCCGTCTCGATAAGGCTGCCGGTAAAGGTGTCATCCACCGCAACCAGGCCGCTAATCGCAAGTCCGGCTTAGCAACTGCTATCAACGCTATGTAACGAGTGTTAACAAGCTAGACAATTTGTGCCCGCTTGACTGAATCATGATCGGTCAAGCGGGCACAAGTGTATACAAGTGCATAAAGATTAGTGCTCCGGCCGGCTGATGGCGTTCATTCTTCACCAGAATTTCAGCAAGCAATTACTGTTGCGAGATTAGTTCTCAACTCCATTTTATCAAAGGAGCCGATCTCCTTGACCTTTTCAGTGCAGTCACAGATAAAGGCAGTCACAGCTTAATCACCAGCATTGATCCGAGAACGCAAAGCAGAAGTTTCTGCATTCGAATCACATCTTCAACACATGCCACTCAAGCAATCGCTGAATACAAGGACACCAGTACTCCTAACCGTCTTACCGTGCAAGAATCATAAAAATTGCATCCCCTCTTCACACTCTCCTCCTCCGCCCAAGACTGCGCCCGGCACCCAACCTCGCACACCTGTAACCCCATACGCCACCAACAATTTTGGGCACTTCCGCACAATTATAACGATATAAAATCCTCACTATCGTGCGGAAGTGCCCAAAATATAAAATGAGCGACGAGGTTGTTAGTTTACTTCTTGAAATATTGGGCTCGTTGATTTTTTGTGGAGGCCCGCCTTTTCTCATCACAAAAAAATATCCGCTTAAACCGCGGTCTTAAAGGCGCGGAAGCTTGTCCTACGGGGAGTTATCCACATTCGACCACATTCACCGTTCCAGCTTGAAGTTATGCTGGATACCACCATAGACTCAGATTTATGAGCAATAGTAAGCACATATACGAGTCATGGCGCGCGCGCTGCAGACAATCGCGCACTTGCATACGCCCACAATCCTGTGGCGAGCGTATGCAACTTCTGCGCCGCGTGCGTAAGGGCACAGTGCAGCTGGTCCAGCCACAGTTGTATGCGCCTGCTGCTTACTGGCGCGAGCTCTCATACTCAGACAAGGCACTCCACATCATTCGAGCCACGGCCAAGCAGCATTCTGATTGGACTTTTTGCTACTTATCCGCTGCGCTCCTGTGGGGGCTAACCGATACGGTCTTTTTACGGGGGCAAATGCACGTCGCCGTAACGAATCATACCCACGTTCGCCGGCAGGGGTGCATCAAGTTCCACTACACGCGTCTCAACCGACCTGCATTTAGGAGAGGTGTCGCTGCTACTCCCCTGCTCCAAACTGTTTATGACTGCGCTCGGAGGCTTGACTACTGCAACGCTATGGCCATCTGCGATGTCGCGATGCGCAAATTCGGCCTTACGCAACAGCAGCTAATTCGTTACGCCGAGCAGTTCCCTCACTCGTGGGGTCAGCGCAGGGCCTTCTACGTGTTTACTCACGCGCGCGGGCTGAGCGAAAGTGGCGGCGAATCCATAGCCTGTGCCCTGTTTGACGGGTGGGGCTACCAGCAGGCGCAACAGCAGATCTCTATAGCTAGCCCGCTGCGCAAGGGAAAGCAAATCCGCCTAGATTTTCTATGGATAACTTCCGACGGTAGACACATCGCCGGCGAACTTGACGGGAGAGTAAAATATGTCAATCCTACTATGACACAAGGTCGTGAACTCACCGACATCATTCTCAACGAAAAAGATAGAGAGACAGAGGTATCGCTCCTGGGGTTCACTCTAGTGCGATTCTCTTTCCAACAGTTACAACAGAAACGAGGCAGTATCGTGCGAGAAAAATTACATATGGCAGGAGTACCGCAAGTACCACAAGCCAGCGAAGGAGACAATCCCCAGGTGAGAGCGCTATTCGGCTCCTGCTGGCAAGAGACACACACCTGCTGGGCGGGTCTGAGAGCCAGCAGGCCACGACTAGCACGAGCCGCACACTTGCATGATAGTCGGCGCCCGCCCTCAAGGCCTAGCTCGCACATACAGCGACGACCACCCCAAGCGATGGCAACTCGTCGCTGATAGTACTTGTGCCATTAGCAGGTTGCCGGTTCGATATCGTCTTAATTCCGTCAGCCCTTGTGCGCTTCAACATGGAAAGTATTCGCCCTTCCCATAAGGCAGAAGGGCACACGCAAAAGGCAGAAGGGCACACACACTGTTGTTTACGTCTCGTGTGCCCAAAGCTGTGCTGTCCCTACTCAGCAGACTCGCCACATCCAGTCATGCGTGTCTTCTACTTCCCCAAGTTGGATGCCTAAGAGCCTCTCGCGTAAGTGCATTGTCAATTGACCGGGTTGACCCTCGCCGAGGCTCACGTCGAATTCGTCAGAAACTAGTCGACTGATGGGTGTGATGATGGCAGCTGTACCGCAGGCAAACACTTCTGTCACTTCACCAGAGCGGATATCCTCAAGCAAATCGCTCATCTTTATCATTGACTCAACGACTTCATGCCCTTCGTCGCCCGCCAGCTCAATGAGTGATCGCCGCGTCACACCTGGCAGTATTGATCCAGTCAAACTTGGCGTCTCCAAATGCCCATCCTTATGAACAATGAACATATTCATGCCACCAAGTTCCTCAAGATAGGTGCCTGTCGCAGCATCTACAAAACAAACTTGCTCGCAGCCATGCTCCGACCCGCGCCCCTCGCCAACTAACGAAGCCGCATAATTGCCACCACACTTAGCGAAGCCTGTGCCGCCTGGCCCCGTCCTAAACCAACGATTCTCTACCCAGATACTCACCGGTTTTACCCCACCTGTAAAGTACGGGCCTGACGGCGAAGCTATCACGCAGTAGTCAACCTGATGCGGAGCTCTCACACCCAGGTAGGGCTCGGAAGCGAACATAAATGGCCGCAGATATAGCGTGTACTCCCGCCGCCTCGGCACCCACGTCACATCGCGTTGCACCAATGCCGCGACCGATCCAAGGAAGTCGTCCGTACTCAAGGGCGGCAGTGAAAGCCGACGAGCCGAATTCTGAAAACGCTCAGCATTAGCGTCAGGCCGGAACAGCCAAATCGACCCGTCGCTGTGATAATACGCTTTCAGCCCCTCAAACACTTCCTGCGCATAGTGTAAGACAGCTGCAGCTGGATCAAGCTGTAGAGGTCCATACGGCATTACCTTGCGCTGCGACCATCCTGTATCCTGCTCCCAAGTCATGCGGACCATGTTGTCAGAAAAAAGCTGCCCGAAAGCAGGCTTGTCAATCAGAGCCTCTCGCTGTTCGTCAGAAGTAGGGTGAACATTGGCTTCTACCGGAAAAGTAGCTGCAAGGTTATTGAGCGAAGTTGGGTCATGATGTGTTTGAGCGGTCATACGATACTTCTTCCTATCAATTTAGGAGACTGGCATAAACTTTTGGTCCTTCGCTTGTGGCGATTCGCCATATATCAAGCATAGTAAACACGAAAGCTGACGAATCAGTCCCATCTGTCCACATATCGGTCATATCTATCTCATATATCGAAACTCATACCCACCGCCTACCCACCCACCATCTCCTCTACCGGTCATCACTTGGCAATTTTGGGCACTTCTGCACGGAAAATCGTCATTTATAGCCATTTTTCATGCGAAAGTGCCCAAAATGGTAAATGAAGCAGAAGCGTGGAAGGGACAGAGGCGGGGGGCGGTGAACCTGATGGAAGGGTATCGGGAGAGGAAGCGCAGATGGGTTAGTTCTGCAATGAAGAGGAGGGAAAGAGGGATGAGGATGGTGAACGAAATAATAGCGGAGGCTGCTGTGCCCACAATGCATAATGCCTGCTGAACTGACACGGTAAAACATATGTGTCAGTTCAACAGGCATACCAGAGCTTAGACGGCTACGTTGCGCTAAACCCCTAATAGGAGGATGGCTGGCTTACTCGGCCTTGTCACCATCGGCGGGAGCCTCTGCGGCAGCATCGGCAGCAGGCGCAGCTTCGCCTTCAGCAGCAACGGCGCTAACCGGTGTTTCAACAGACTCTTCCTTCGGCACTTCAACAGTGACCACAGAATCTTCGGGGTCATCGATAATCAGTTCAGCGCCCTCGGGCAGCTTCAGATCCTTGGCCAGAACCTTCTCGCCATCGGCCATACCCTCAACGCTGATGTCAATGCGCTCAGGCAGGTTGGTAACATCCGCACGCACCTGTAGGTTCTGAATGTCAATGAATGCCACGGCAGCACCCTTGGTCTCGCCACTAATGAAGACCGGTACATCAACGACGACCTTTTCGCCAGCGCGCACCTCATAGAAGTCAATATGCTCAACCTGACGCTTAACAGGGTTACGCTGCACGTCCTTGACCACAGCCATCTTGCTCTCAGAACCGAACTTGAGCGTAAACAGGGCATTGGCGCGGCGCAGAGCCAAGGTCGTTTCCTTCATAGGCAGCTTAAGGAAAGCGGGTTCAGCGCCACCAGCGTAAATCGTTGCTGGAATTTGCTGAGCCACCCGCATACGGCGGGCCGCACCCTTACCAAATTCGTCACGAACCTGGCCCTCGAGAGTAATTGTGTTTGCCATGATGTCTCCTCATTGCTAATCAATACGGTTTCACCTGGCGTACCAACGCACCGGATTTTACAACCTGCTGAATGAGGACATAAAAATCACACTGAGTCGATAACGGATAAGACAGTGAGCCTATCCCTCGCCAAAGTACATCTTGTACTATACCACCGGGGCCCTACCAGATGTTCAGTAGCCGCAAAAGCCATTGTCGTATAAGCAATCCTGCGACGAGCGCCGGCAGCGGATATGCCAACATTTTTGGTCACTCAGGCACAGTTCGAAAGTGCCCAAAATTTACGGAAGTAGACGCGAAGCAAGGTACTTGCATGGAACGACTTAACCTACCACTAGCGATATGGCCTGATTCTACCCGGTGCCTGCCCACCAGCGATATGACTGGCGCGAGCCAGTGCCTGCTCCTGAGAGCTCTTCGATCACCGGTTTTGAGTGGATGTATCTTGAGAACGCGAGGTCCCCTCTGTCTGTCCGGGCGAACTGCTCGGGCTGGGCGTAGCAGACGGGCTGGCGCTGCTACTTGGAGTTGAGGAAGGAGTTTGGCTGGGCTGGGCACTCGGCGTTGCCTGATCACTCGGCTTGCTGCTTGCACTTTCGCTTGGGCTCGACGAGGGCGTAGAGCTGGCAGTTGGTGACTGACTTGGCTGGGCAGAAGTCTCCTGAGGGGTCGGGCTTTGGCTGGGCGTGGCTGATTGACTGGGGACCGCTGAATTGTTGTCAGTTACCCGCGGATCCGGAGTTTGCACAGTTTGACTCGGCCGAACGATGTCGCGAACGACATGGTCGGTACCTTCGCCTTGCGTTACGATGCTAATAATCACAGCCGTGAGCACCACAGCCACTAGCGCGCTGACCACAGACACGACCAAAACCATCTGTTTTTTGCTCTGATCCTGCTTCGACCGCTTTATAGTCGACCGTCTCGCGCCGGTTGAATTGCCAGATCGAGCCTGCCCTGAGGCTGCCGAGGAGCTGTAGGAACGAGCCGAACGGACACTCCGGTTACCTGTATCACTGCCTGCCTGCAACCCCGTGTCCTTGCCCGCCCGCACAGGAGGAAGGACACTCGTATGCTCCAAAGGCTGACTTGTCGATTGCGACGCAGCCTGCCGTATCTGCGGCAGCAGCTGGGTATGCTCTAGCTGCCCCTCATGAGCTCCCTGTCCAGCGGAAGTGACAGCAGGCAGGTAGCTCGTCCGCTCTACTGCACTCTCGGAACTTACCGCGCTCTCGCTTCCGGCATCCCCATCGTCTGAGTCAGCATCAACACCAGTATCGTCATCAGCATCATCATCTACCTCAATGGTGTGCTCCTGCCCGTCAGGTCCTATGACAGTCTCTTGGATTTTGTGCTTGGAAGCATCAAGTACGTTCTTGTAAATTTGCGAAGCTACCGCTGACACAATGGAGGCAACAGCCACGCCGATCGCTGAGCCAGCAATACCGATTTTAGCTGAGAGAAAAAATGACGTGACCGCGGCGAGAGCACCAGCGAAAACTTGAGCCCATGACAGGCCTTTGAAGAATTTCTTCACGCCTAACTACTCCTCTCACCTCGTGCGTGCGTCACAAGTATCTACTCGGCACTACCAGCGCAGCCGAGTGTAACAGCCCCTATGCTCCAATGGAGGTCATCTCACTGGTTTGCACAAGACCTGAACCTGCGAACAGCCACTGCCAGCATAATCTACCTGCCTGAGGAAGAGCTGAACGCGCCCTGCCCCGAGCCACCCCTTACGGCAGCATAGACTCGTCTGGACGATTCCAATCCCCCACCTGAGCTGTGCTCGGTCCCCGATTAAAATCGGTGAGCTTCCACATCACACGGCCATCCACCACTGGCTGGGCCACTAACCGAACCCAGTGGGCATTGCGCAAGGAGCCAAAGTTGGCTGCCTGTACCGCCAGCCCCTTGAAGCCAAATAGTGCTTGAACGGTCTGGACAATCCAGGAACCATGGGAAAAGACGAAAAGATCCGTGTCCCTACCGGCTCGTGAGCTCCAGTCGGCCAAGAGCCCAAGCCCGCGCTGTCCAACAGCCTCTTTCGACTCAGCACCGTGCTTGAGTTCACCGCCGTCAGAAAGCATCCAAGAGCGATAGTCCTCAGGCCAGCGCTCCTTGACATCTGCAGCTCTCAAGCCCTCCCACTGCCCAAAACTGCGCTCACGGGCCCGCGGATCGGTTTCAACCGCGAGCCCCAATGGTCGAGCGAACACCTGTGCGGTTTTGTAAGCGCGGGACAGGTCAGAAGCGACGACAATCTGCTTGCGCTCAGGATGCCCGAGTATGTACTCCTGACTGAGCGCCTGCGCACTCTGCCGGGCTTGCCACAGTCCCGTAGCATTGAGCGGTATGTCAATCTGCCCCTGCATCTTACCTGCTGCATTATAGTCAGTTTGGCCGTGGCGTACCAGAATAATGGAACCGGCACCCTGAATGCTGGGAGCCTGCCCCTCCTGCATACTCGACCCCATCAAGCGCTCTGGGAAGAGTTCGCCGCTGCGTCTGTGGTGAAGAGCGGATGATCAAGGCCCAAATCAACAGGCGGGCAATCCTTCCACAGGCGCTCCATATCGTAGAACTTTCGAGCGTCTTTGTGCATAATGTGGATAACGAAATCAGAGTAATCCAACAAAATCCACTTAGCCTCTTCCAAGCCTTCGCGCGAAGCAGGATTGAGCCCGAACTGAGTATGGAGTGCACGCTCAATACTGTCTGCTATTGCCAGTACGTGCCGTTCATTGTCGCCGCTTGCAACAAGGAATGCATCGGTAATAGCTATGGGCTCGCTCACGTCGAAGGCTACGATATCCAGCCCCTTGGCGTCATTGGCCGCTTTTGCAGCTACTTGTACTGCGTCTATTGAACTCTGTAGTGCTGGCACTGGTTCACCTTCTCTTTCGAGCGAGACACCTCGTCCCGCTGGTTCTCACCTCGCTGGCGTTCAATAGCTCAAACGCACAGATTTAACTTTCTGCATTACCATCTTTTCGAAGCCAAGCTGGCTTCCACTGCTCCACCACATGTTGCGTATTCTCAGAGTAGACCATAGCGTCGGCGGGTACTTCGTGACGAATCACCGAACCTGCGCCCGTGGTCACCCCATCCCCCACGCTCACTGGGGCTACAAAGAGATTTCCTGCCCCCACATGCACTCCGGCTCCTATCTGCGTGGCGTTCTTATGCACACCATCGTAGTTGGCCGTAATAGTGCCGCCACCCACATTGCTGCCAGGCCCAATATGTGTGTCGCCGATGTAGCTCAAGTGAGGCACCTTGGTTCCCTGGTCAATATGCGCCTTCTTCATCTCCACAAAAGCGCCGGCCTTCGTACCTTCAGCGAGCTCGTTGCCTGGGCGTAAGTAAGTCCATGGGCCAATTGACGCCTCAGCACCGATGGTGGTCTTCTCAACGCGGGAGCGCTCTACCTTCGCCCCCTGCCCCACCACGGCATCAATTAAGGTAGTGTAGGGGCCAATAACAGCCTCGCTGGCCACCGTCGTATGCCCTTGCAAGACTGAGCCTGGCAGGACCAGAGCATCTTGCTCCAGTTCCACGTCGTCCTCAATCCAGGTCGTCTCCGGGTCTAGGATCGTAACGCCCTGTTTCATCCAGCTCTCGCAGATTCGCCGATTGTGCGCTTTGGACAGGTGGGAGAGTTGTAGTCGGTCGTTCACACCCTCAACGCTTAAAGGATCCGGAGCAGAGTAGGCTCCCACTCGTCCTAAGGAGCGGGCAGCCTCCAGCGCGTCGGTCAGGTAAAACTCCCCCTGCACGTTTTGATCGTTGAGTCCAGCAATAGCGCTCGTTAATACACCGACATTAAAAACGTAGACCGACGTGTTCACTTCCTGCACAGCCAGTTCGGTGCCTGTCGCATCTTTTTGCTCGACAATGCGCAGCACTTGACCGTCTTGGTCACGAATAATGCGCCCATATCCGTCGGGGTTGCTCAAGCTCGTGGTCAGCACGGTGGCGCTGTCGGATTGACTCCTGTGGAAATCGAGAAGCCCTTGCAGGGTCGAAGCATCGAGAAGGGGCATGTCGGAGGCCGCAATCAAGACCGTGCTATCCGCGTCCAAACGAGATTGCAAGGCATTGAGCGCGCACTGCACAGCCCTGCCTGTTCCGGCAATATCATCCTGCTCAACGATTTGCACATCTGGATTGTAAGAGCGTGCCGCCTGGGCAACACGCTGCGCCTGATAGCGTACCACCAAGGAGAGAATCTGCGGTTGCAGGTGTCCAACCGAGCTCATGACCCGTTGCAGGAAAGTTTTCCCTGCTAATTCATGCAGCACTTTCGGCTTTTTGGAACGCATTCGCGTGCCTTCACCAGCGGCCAAGATAATTGCCGCAGACAAGCTCTCCGATGTGATCAAATTTCCACTTCCCCAGTCTGTGCGATAGGAATCAAATCCTGGATGGAGTCAACAACCTGATCCGGCCGGAAGGGGAAGGTTTCGACTTGCTTGCGATGGGTGATGCCGGTGAGTACCAGGAAGGTATTGAGACCAGCCTCCACACCTGCCACAACATCGGTATCCATGCGGTCGCCAATCATAGCGGTCGTCTCCGAGTGACCGCCAACCCGGTTCAGGGCCGTGCGGAACATAATAGGATTCGGCTTGCCTACGAAGTAGGGCTCCCGGTTGGTGGCCTTCGTCACCAGAGCCGCAACTGAACCAGCAGCTGGCAAAATGCCGGAGTCACTGGGGCCTGTGGCATCGGGGTTCGTGCAGATAAAGCGGGCACCCCCCAGAATCAGACGGATAGCCGTAGTAATCGACTCGAAGGAGTAGGTCCGCGTCTCCCCCAAAATCACATAGTCAGGGTCTGTGTCGGAGAGGATATAGCCCGCCTCATGCAAGGCTGTCGTCAGTCCCGCCTCACCGATGACATAAGCTGAACCACGAGGAATGGTGCGGGCGCAAAAGTCCGCTGTCGCCAGGGCCGAAGTCCAAATGTTTTCCTCTGGCACATCAATGCCCGAACGCCCAAGCCGGGCGGAGAGATCACGGGGGGTGTAAATGGGATTGTTGGTCAGTACCAGAAAACGCCTATTATTCTGCTTTAAGGTTTCAATAAATTCCGCTGCACCCGGCAGCGCGGTGTTCTCATGCACGAGAACACCGTCCATATCTGTAAGCCAGGTCTCAATCGTCTTGACTGCCAAACTGCTTCCTTTCGGTTGGCCGCCGACCTGTTCTTAGGGCTTGCCCCGAAGGGATCGGCAAGCTGCAAGCTCCCCCACCTGGATTCGAACCAAGACTAAAGGTTCCAAAGACCCGTGTGCTGCCATTACACCATGGGGGAAGGGCAGGTTTTACCCCGCCAAGATTTAATTATGCCACACCCTCTCGATTCGCCACGCTGATAGCTGACGAAGCGAATCAAGAAAGGCTCATCAGGCGAAGAGGAAGCCTTGTCCGTGGTGGGCTGGGTAGGTGTCAAAGAGGCGGGCTACCGAACCATCTTCGAACACTGCCCTGATAGCCGAACCCAGCAGCGGAGCGATAGAGAGCACAGTCAAACCATCCCAGCGCTTCTCCTCAGGGATAGGCACAGTGTCCGTCAACACAACCTCGCGCGCGTCGCAGGCTTTCAGCCGCTCTACAGCCGGGCCAGAGAGCACGCCATGCGTCGCCACAACGGTGATGGAATTGGCTCCAGCCTCACGCAGGACCGAGCAGGCCTGAGCAATAGTGCCACCCGTGTCGATTAAGTCGTCAACCAACACGCAGTCGAGCCCCTTGACGTCGCCGACCACCCGGTTCGCCACGGCCTTGTTGGGCTGCGTAATGTCGCGCGTCTTATGCACGAAGGCCAAAGGAACCCCGCCCAAGCGCTGTGCCCACTGCTCGGCTACGCGGATACGACCCGCGTCAGGAGAGACGACAGCCACATTCGACAGATCCAGGCGGTCGCGCACATAGTCCACCAACACCGGCATAGCAATCAAGTGGTCCACAGGCCCGTCGAAGAAACCTTGCGACTGGGCAGCGTGCAGGTCGACCGACATGATTCTGTCAGCGCCAGCCGTCTTGAACAGGTCAAACATCAAGCGGCAGGAAATAGGCTCGCGGCCCAGGTGCTTTTTATCTTGCCGAGAATAGCCCATGAGCGGGCAGACAGCTGTAATGGAACGCGCAGAAGCTCGCTTGAGTGCGTCAATCATAATGAGCTGTTCCATAATAGACTTATTAATCGGATCCGCATGGCTTTGCAGGACGAACACGTCCGCTCCGCGCACCGACTCCGTGTACCGCACGTACATCTCGCCATTGGCAAAATCATAAGCCGTGGTCTCAAGCACTTCGATACCGAGCTGTTCGGCTACATCAGTCGCTAACTTGGGATGGGTTCTGCCTGTAACCAGGATGAGGTTCTTGCCAGGCCTACCTTTGAGGATTGTGCTCACCATATCTCCAAACGTTGGTGTCGTTGAAGCAACACTTCCATCGTAGCTAGCGAGTCTGACAGAACAGGGCGCTGGCGCGTTACGGTATTCCGCCAAGCTCAAAACGCCTACATCGAGCTATAGAGACCGTACTTGTTGATGTATTGCACTACCCCGTCCGGCACCAAATACCAGACCGGCATGCCCTCGGCTGCCCTCTTGCGCACGTCCGTGGACGAGATGGCCAAAGCCGGAATTTCAATCATATCCACCGCCTGCTGAGGCAGGGAGAGCTCTTGGAGGTCTGAGGAGTAACCCGGCCGGGAAACGGCCACAAAGTGCGCCAAATCCCACATCTGATTAGCATCTTTCCAACGCATAATCTCAGCGAGAGCATCGGCCCCCGTGATGAAATACAAGTCGCAGTCGGGGCGCAGTTTATGGATGTCGCGCAAGGTGTCAACGGTATAGGTGACACCCGGACGGTCAATATCGACCCGAGACACCGTAAATTTGGGGTTGGAAGCTGTAGCGATGACGGTCATGAGGTAGCGGTCTTCCGCGTTTGTCACCTTTTTCGAGAGTTTAAACACCGGCCGACCAGTGGGCACGAAAATCACTTCGTCTAAGTCGTAGACCGAAGCCACCTCGGAGGCGGCCACCAAGTGCCCATTGTGGATGGGATCGAAGGTGCCACCCATAATGCCCACTCTGCGCCGCTTATGGGAGTGCTTGGAGTGCGCAGGGCTCTGGCCGTTCTTGTGCCCTGCCTCAGTGCCCGTACCTGTAGTTTCCGGGCTGAGCTGTGCCATGTGTCGCTGTTCGGTCTGCCCGGATGAAGGGGCGGAAGCGTGATGAGAACTCATGCTGAATGGGTGTCTTTCTGGCTTGCGCTCCCCTGCTCTCCCGGGAGCTCCTGGCTCAGCCCGGTACCTACGTGGGGCGCTGGGTCTTCGCCTTGGGACTCAGCCTGCATCTGTTTAACCTCTTGAGGTGAAGTCACCTGGTCTGGATCAATTCGGCTCATATCCTCGTTCCACTCCTGCTGCACCACCTGATGAATCTCCCGGTAGGTGGGCAGCGGGAAGTCAGGCTGATAGTGTCGACGCACTTGTGCTACGCACTCGGTGAGTGTAACCAGGCTGTTCGAAAGCTGGTCTATGTCGCCATCGCGCTCCTGAGAGCGGAAGCATGGAATCTTGTCTTCCATCTGGGAGACGATTTGGCGCACCTGGTCCAGCTCATCCTCCCCCAGGTCAGCCACCTGCTGTGCATCTTCGTCGGGCCAGCCGATGAGCACGGCATCCGCGTACTCCAGGCAGGCCCGCTGGTCTGCGCTGGGGATACCGTCCTCAATTTGCACCAGGTAGACATAGCGCAACTGGCTGAGCCGCTCTGAGGCGACGCGCAACCAAATTTTAGGGTTGCCAGCCTCTTTAGCCTTGAGCTCTTCGACTTTTTCGTTCACGCGCGCACCTGCCCCGTTCCGTAGCCAATCCACTTGGTTGTTGTCAACGCTTGCAAACCCATAGGTCCTCTGGCGTGGAGCTTTTGCGTGGAAATTCCCAGCTCTGCTCCCATACCAAACATGCCTCCATCGGTAAACCGCGTGGAAGCGTTGACCATGACGACCGCAGAATCTACCCTACTGGTAAACTCCTCGATCGCCCCATACTCCTGGGCCACAATTGCCTCAGTATGCCCACTCGAATGCGCGTTGATATGGTCTATAGCTTGGTCGATGGAGTCGACAACTTTCACTCCCATTTTCAGCGCTAGGTATTCCTCGTCCCAATCGCTCTCCTGGGCTCGACTCAGCAGGTTGAGCGGGAGGCCGTCTGGGCTGCCAGAGCCAGCAGTGAGCATATCGTAAGCAATCGTATCCAGGCGCAGCTCCACACGCGCTTGGACGAGGGCCCGCGCAATGCGTGGCAAAAAATCTTGGGCAATGTCTCGGTGAATGAGGAGCTTCTCCGCCGCGTTACACACGCCCACCCGCTGCGTTTTAGCGTTGACAATAATCGGTATAGCTTGTTCCAAATCCGCCGAGGAGTCCACATAAATATGGTCGTTGCCAGCCCCGGTCTCGATGGTGGGGACCCTGGCGTGGGCGACGACACTCTCAATCAGCCCACGACCGCCCCGGGGCACGAGCAGGTCTATGTGCCCGCGTGCCTCCATCAGCGAGCGCGCACCAGCACGCCCGTACTGGTCCACGCTGGCTACTAGATCGGGCGAAAACCCTTGCGCCTCGAGCGCCTGCCGGAGCACGTCGACAATGGCCTGATTGGTGCGCTGAGCTGCGTGTCCGCCTCTCAGGAGCACAGCGTTGCCGGATTTTAAGCACAGGCCAGCCACATCCACGCTCACATTAGGGCGCGCCTCGTAGATGACGGCCACCACGCCCAAGGGCACGCGCATCTGCTCCAGTCGCATCCCGTTGGGCATCTGGTGTCCCTGCACCATCTGGCCCAGCGGGTCGGGCAAGTCTGCCACAGCTCGCAGGGACAGTGCCGAATCAGCCACCCGCTGCCTGCTGTAGCGCAAGCGGTCAAGCAGGCCAGCCTCCATGCCAGCGGCGAAGGCTTCGGCCACATCCGCTTCATTGGCCTGGGCAATACGGTCAGCGCCCTCAATCAGGGCATCCGCGAGCGCGTACAGCAACCCTTGCCTGGCTTGGCCTTGGCTGCGAGCAAGCTGGCGCTGGGCACGGGCCGCACGGTCAGCCAGCCCGCACACCTCTTGAAAGATGTGAGGGTCGAGGCTCTGGTCTCCATCCACGCTTGCTTGCACTTGCTTGGCTCTCCTCATACTTGTTTCAGTTCCATCTGCCCCAGCCGCCAGGCGCTGAGGACTGCTTCGATTGTAGACCCTTCTGAGCCAAAATTCGCCGCTTTCAGCTCACTTGGTCCAGTCCCTCGTACAGGGGGAAAGACTCGGCGAGGGTATCGACCTGCGCCTTCATGGCCTCCAGGTCAGCATCCGAGCCGTCCCGCAGGGTCCGAGCAATAAGATCGGCGACGCGCTCGAATTCGGCCGGCCCAAAGCCTCGTGTAGCCAGGGCAGAAGTACCTATGCGTAAGCCTGAGCTCACAGAGGCGGGCCGGGGGTCGAAGGGCACGGTATTGCGGTTCACCGTAATGCCGATGCGGGCCAGCAAGTCCTCCGCATCTTTGCCGGTCATCTTGCTGTGGCGCAAATCCACCATCACCAGGTGAACATCGGTGCCACCAGTCAAGACGCTGATGCCCTCCTGAGCGATGTCGGGGGCGTTGAGCCGTTCGGCGAGAATTTTAGCGCCTTCCAAGGTGCGCTGCATCCTGTCCTTGAACTCGGGGGTGCCTGCGAGCTTAAAGGCTACCGCTTTAGCAGCGATGATGTGCATGAGTGGTCCACCTTGTTGGCCGGGGAAGACTGCGGAGTTGAGAGCCTTGGCATACTCGTGCTTGGCGAGGATAAATCCAGAACGCGGGCCGCCGAGCGTCTTGTGCGCTGTGGAGGAGACCACATCAGCGTATGGCACCGGGCTGGGGTGAAGTCCGGCAGCGACCATACCGGCGAAGTGGGCCATATCGACCCACAGTTTCGCTCCTACTTCGTCGGCAACTTCCTTCAAAGCCCGGAAATCTTCGATGCGCGGGTAGGCCGACCAACCGCCGATAATCACGCTAGGGTGCGTCTCGAGTGCCCGCTGGCGCACCAGTTCGGGGTCGATCAGGAAGGTATCAGGGTTGACCGTATAGGTTTCGGCATGGTAGAAACGGCCGGAAAAGTTCATCTTGGTGCCGTGGGTCAGGTGGCCGCCGTGGTCCAAGGCCAGTCCCAAGATGGTGTCGCCGGGTTGGGCGAGCGCCTGGTAGACTGCTGCATTGGCCTGCGCGCCGGAATGGGGTTGCACGTTGACGTATTGAGCCCCAAAGAGGTCGGCTGCCCGCTGCCTAGCCAAGTCTTCCACCTGATCCACAAACTCACAGCCCCCGTAGTAGCGGTGGCCTGGGTAGCCTTCGGCGTATTTGTTGGTCAGCACCGACCCTTGGGCCTGGAGCACCGCCTTGGGCACGAAATTCTCCGACGCGATCATCTCCAAGCCTCCGCGCTGGCGACCCAGTTCTGCTTCCAGCAAATCAGCTATCTGAGGGTCGGCCTCGCTTAAGCCCATTTGGAAGGTGTGAGCAGCCTGCTCTGTACTGTCTACACTCATATTTGCTCCTTATATTATGCAGCGTTCACACCTACACACGCGGGCTCTCGCTGTCTGCTAGCTCCATATACTTTATATATAACATTTGAATTAATATTCAGCGCATATACTGGCTTACATCGAAAGCGCTGTATCCCTGCCGTCTCACCGGCAGCCACTGGAGCGACTAGTCGGCTGTTTGTCTGTGCAGGCACGCACAGATTCGAGCACTAGAGTCCAGATCTGGCGCTGATAGTAGGGGTATGTCCTGGCCTTGTACAGCAATCCATAGTGCAGATTGTATACAAGTCAGCAGTGAAAGAGGAGGAAATGTGACCGAGGCCACACAAGCGGGGACCGTGGTAAGCGGCGAGCAGGAACGACCAAAACACCTGGTACGCACGCTACTGCACTCACTCAGGGAGTATAAGAAGGCGAGTTGGCTAGCCCCTGCCTACGTGTTTGTTGAGAGTGTCTTGGAGATTGTGATCCCCACCATCATGGCGGCGCTGATCGACAATGGCGTTCAGGCCAAGTCCATGCCCAACATTGTGAAGTTTGGCTTAATTTTAGCCTGCTGCTCCATTGTCTCCCTTTTTTCTGGCTTCATGTCAGGCAAGTACGCAGCTATTGCCTCCTCCGGTTTTGCAAAAAACTTGCGCCACGACCTCTTTGACCAAGTCCAGCGTTTCTCTTTCACCAATATTGACCGCTTCTCTACGGGCTCAATTATCACGCGACTGACCACCGATGTCACCAACCTTCAGTATGCCTACCAGATGATTATCCGCGTGGGAGTCAGGGCCCCCATTATGGTCGTTGTGGCCTGGTTCTTCTCCTTCCGCATTTCACCTTCGATTTCGATGATCTTTTTGGCAGCCATCCCCATCCTGGGCATCGGCCTGATTGGCCTGTCTATCTGGGTCCACCCTATTTTTGAAAAGGTTTTCCACACCTACGATCACCTGAACAACGTGGTCGAAGAGAACTTACAAGGTATCCGCGTGGTCAAGTCCTACAACCGCGAAGACCACGAGGAGAAGAAGTTTGGCCGGATTTCTACGGCCATTTACCGGGCCTTTATGCGGGCCGAGCACATTATGTCTTTCACCGTTCCGCTCTTGAACTTCTGCATTTACGCGGCCCTGATTCTCATCTCTTGGCTGGGTGCCCGGCAGATCGTCGCTTCTGGCAACAATGCGGCCAACGGCTTAACCACCGGCGACTTAACGGCTTTAGTCACCTACACCATGCAGATTCTGATGGCTATGAACATGGTCGCCATGATTGTCACCATGGTCATCATCTCCCAGGCTTCGGCTGAGCGTATTTGCCAAGTACTCGTTGAACAGTCCACAGTTGTAGACCCGGAGCACCCCCTGACGAGTGTGGCTGACGGCTCCGTCTCCTTCGAGCATGTGAGCTTCCGCTACTCCGGCTCTTCCGAAAAGCCGGTCCTGGACGACATCAATTTAGCCATCCAATCCGGCCAGACTATCGGTATTGTGGGCGGCACCGGCTCGGCCAAGTCCAGCCTGGTTCAGCTCATCCCCCGCCTCTACGACGTGAGCTCTGGCTCCCTCAAAGTCGGCGGTCACGACGTGCGCGAATACGACCTGGAGGTTTTGCGCGACCAGGTGGCTATGGTCTTGCAAAAGAATGTGCTCTTCTCGGGCACTATCGCCGAGAACCTGCGCTGGGGCAACCCACAAGCCAGCGACGACGAGCTCCGTCACGCCTGCCAATTGGCCCAGGCCGACAGCTTTATCCAGGAGTTTCCCGACAAGTACAGCACGCACATCGACCAGGGTGGTTCCAACGTCTCCGGCGGCCAGCGCCAGCGCCTGTGCATCGCTAGGGCCCTACTCAAGCACCCGAAGATTCTGATTTTGGATGACTCCACTTCAGCTGTGGACACCAAGACCGACCAGCTCATTCGTCAGGCCTTTACCCACGAAATCCCAGACACCACGAAGATCATCATCTCCCAGCGCGTGGCCTCCGTCGAAGAATCAGACTTGATTATTGTGATGGACGGCGGGCGCATCCTGGACCGGGGCACCCACGAGCAGCTCTTGACCACCTGCGACGAATACCGCTCGATTTACGAGTCGCAGACCCGCAACCGCAGCCAGGAAGAGCAGGAAGCATGAGGAAGAAGGACATGACAGCACAGCAAAAGGAAAAACCGGCCATGCAGAAGGCCACTCCTGGCACCACCAAGCGTATTTTCTCCTACATCTTCCGCTACAAGTGGCAGGTGGCGGTCATCGTCGTGTGCATCCTGATTTCAGCTGCAGCGCAAGCTGCTTCCGCACTCTTTTTGCAGACCCTGATTGACCAGTACATCCTGCCCCTGGTCGGCCGTGATAACCCCGACTGGGCTCCCCTGGTGCACATCCTCGTGCTCATGGGCTGCCTGTATGCCGTGGGCACCTTCGCGGCCTGGCTCTGGTCGTGGCTGATTGTCAAGGTTGAGCAGGGCACCCTGCGTGACATCCGTGACCAGATGTTCGCCCACCAGCAGCACCTGCCCATCCGCTACTTCGACTCCCACGGCCACGGCGACACCATGAGCCGCTACACCAACGACACGGATACCCTGCGTCAGGCCATCTCCCAGTCCTTCCCACAGATGTTTTCCTCGGTAGTGGCTGCCTTGGCCGCGCTGGTGTCTATGCTCTGGCTCTCGGTGCCTTTCACCCTCTTCACCCTGGCCTTTACAGTCCTGCTGATTGTGATTGTGCGCAAGATCGTCACCCGCTCCGGCCTCTACTTCGTCAAGCAGCAGCAGGCTATTGGCTCGGTCAATTCTTTCGTAGAAGAGGCTGTAGACGGGCAAAAGGTGGTGAAGGTCTTTAACCACGAGGAAGCCACGGCTGAGGCCTTCCGGGCCCGCAACCAGGAGCTCTTTGAGGCATCGGCCGAAGCCAACACCTACGGCAATGTGACCATGCCAGTGGTTGGCAACATGGGCTACATGCTCTACGTCATTCTGGCGATTTTAGGCGGCCTGGCAGGCGTTATGGGCTGGGGGAACTTCGGTCTAGCCGGAGCCGGTCCGCTCACCCTGGGCACGATTATCTCCCTGCTGACCCTCTCGCGTTCCTTCATCAACCCCATTGGCCAAGTTTCCATGCAGTTCAACATGGTCATGATGGCTCTGGCCGGTGCCTCTCGCATCTTCGCCCTGATGGACGAGCCTGTGGAATCCGACGACGGCAGCGTGCAGCTGGTCTCCGTAGAGCTCGGCCCCGACGGCCGGACCATGACGGAAGTTGATCACGAGACCGGGCACTGGGCCTGGAAGCGTGCAGCCGACGACGATGGCACCCGCTCCCTGGCCGCTGCCGCCAAGCTCAGGGGCGATGCCCGCCAGGTGGCTCTGAAAGCCAAGGAGCACGCCATCACCTCCCCCGATGGCCGTTATACCCTCCTCCAGGGCGATGTGCGCTTTACCGACGTGACCTTCGGCTACGACCCAGCTAAGCCCGTCCTCCACGACATCACCTGGTTCGCTAAGCCCGGACAGAAGATGGCCTTGGTGGGTGCTACCGGCGCCGGCAAGACCACAATTACCAACCTGATCAACCGCTTCTACGACATTCAAGAAGGGCAAATCCTCTACGACGGCATCGATGTGAAAAACATCCGTAAGCCTGACCTCCGCCGCTCGCTGGGCATCGTCTTGCAGGATGTGAACCTCTTTACCGGCACAGTCATCGACAACATCCGCTACGGACGCCTCGACGCTACTGATGAGGAGTGCGTCCAAGCCGCCAAGCTCACCAACGCGGACTCCTTTATCCGTATGCTTCCGAACGGTTACCAGACTGTGCTCGAGGGCGACGGCTCAGGCCTTTCCCAGGGTCAGCGGCAGCTGATTTCCATCGCACGAGCGGCCGTAGCCGACCCGCCCGCCATGATTTTGGACGAGGCCACCAGTTCGATTGACACCCGCACTGAGGAGGTTGTGCAGAAGGGCATGGACAACCTGATGAAGGGACGTACCACCTTCGTCATCGCCCACCGGCTCTCCACCGTGCGCAACTCCGATGTGATTATGGTCTTGGACCACGGGCGCATTATTGAGCGCGGCAACCACGAAGAGCTCATTGCCCAGCACGGCGAGTACTACCAGCTCTACACTGGTGCCCTGGAACTCGAGTAAGCGCAAGACCCAGCAAAAGACGCAGGTTGCCCGCCGCATCCCACGGCGGGCAACTTGCTGTTCAGTCCACAATACTGGCGTAATCGCTAATCAATGCTGCCGTTAGAAGGTCCTGTCTTGAACTTATCAGGCTGGTCCTTGTTTGGCGAACTGGGCGTGGTGGGCTCTGGAAGGCTCAGGGCAGGGAACAAGTCTGCTCGGGTTTTTACCCGCTCAGCACTTCGGTTCCATCCGTCTAAGAATAAGAGCAGGAGCATGATGAAGAAGATAATGAACACGCCCAGGTATTTCAGTTTTTCGTCGCTAAAGCACAAGGCCGCAATGGCAATCACTATCCACAGAGCAGGAATGGTACAGCCTAAGACAGGCCGGTGCCAGTAGCCGAAAGCCCACTCGAGAGCATACAAGAGTATCAAGAAAAAAGGCATTGCCAGATCAAGTATGCCGTCCACTATGATCCTCCAACTTCCTTGAGCGCAAGGCCAGTGAGCTAGTGCTCAATGACCTCTGCAGCATCCGTCTGTGGGGAAGGAGCCGGACTCGTACGCAGGTCAAGGCTGCTTGGGGGCACGTTTAGAGCACTTTGCCCACCCTGAGCAGGCTGATTATCGGGACTACTGAGCGAGGCCTGCTGGGCTGCCATGGTCTGCTCCTGCTTCTTTCTGCGGTCCTGTCCGGCCTGATAAGCCAGGAGGAAGAAGAGGAAGAATATGATGGGCGAGCCAATATCGCGCACGCTGAAATTGAGTGCATGTTGGGTAAAGAGCCAAAATACGAACGCTACCCAAGCAATCGGGAGTATAGCTCCCAGAGCAGGCTTACGGAAGTAGCCACAAGCTGCTTCGATAGCGACAAGCAAGATAACGACCAGGAAGATGAGTATCCCACCGAGTCCACTGAGCATATTGACCTCCCACTCGTTCACCCGTTGACGGGTAAACCTTATGGCCTTGCCACTCCCCGGCAGCAAACCCTCTTCACCTGACACGGCACCGTGCCGATGCAAATCAATCTACTCCTCAAGCCCGGCTCCCGCCAGCCACGGTCACCATGTGGTCGAATTTGGACCGCTCAACAGCTGTACGCTCATCGTTCTCTCACAGCTGAAAGTGGCGGGTCTTTATACAATCGCTGGGCAGTGACACGCCACTTTCATACTTTCACCGCTCGCTGGGCATGAGCACACAGCTAGAAAACTCTAGATGTCTTTGTGGGTGTAAATGTGCAGGGAGCAAGCCATAGAGATGGCTGTAGCAACTACGGCAACGAGCACGCCCAGTAGGACCGTCCGAACCGTGCTTGCCGAGAGAAAGTCGACAATGGAATTGAGGACAGCAAGCCAATCTACGTGAATGCGAGAGACCAGCAGGGCCAGGACCAGTATCCCCAGGATGGCGAACATCATATATTTGAATACAGCTACCCCGCTGAACTTGTAGAGGAAGGGCAGCAGCATGTCGGAAACCAGCAGCACGAACAGGGCAGAGACACCGAGCACCCCCGGCACCGACACGTCGACTGACAGAGCGAAGATGGCAAAAATCGCGGGCATAGTCAGCAGTCCTACAACAAACGCGACCACCACGAGGGCAGCGGTAATGTAGCGACCTATAACCTGATGAACGCGGTTAATAGGTACTAAACCGTCCAGTCTCTGATCACCCATTTGCTCAGTCATTAAAAAGGGCCAAATAGCGTATACGGCAGTTGCCATAGCTAGGCCGGAGCAGAAGCCGCCAAACAAGTAGCTACCAAAATCGCTGTCTTTAGGCAGAATGATAGCAACCACCAAGGCAAGCAGGGCTGGTATGTAGATGAGCCCGAGAATGCCGTTGGCCCTGCCGTAGGATTCGTTGCGGGCGTTGTCCAGCCGGACTTGGCTTACGATTTCATTCATGACTGAGTCTCCTCTCCAGATACCTGCTGCTTACTACTTGCCGCCTGCTGCCCGCCCCTAGGGCTGACTTGCGTTTGCTTGGACGTAAGCCGGATAATGTCATCGAAGGCCGGTCGCTCCACGCTGTACCGTTCCTGAACGCTTCCACTGACCTGTCCACCTGGAGCTTGAGCTCCTCCGGCCGACACGAATGCTTGCAGGTGTTCGCTAGCGACGAGCGCGTCGAAGCCCGTAGCAAATTCGTAGATGCCTACTGCCAGCGCCTTTTGTGAGGGATTCAAGTCGCCGGGAGCCCCGTGGACCAGCTGGAAGGCATCTTCAAATTCGTCGCGCGGGCCGGTGTAGTAGAGGGAGCCTTCGTTGATGTAGGTAATGAAATCGGCTACCTGCTCCAGGTCAGAGGTGATGTGGGTGGAGAAGAGGACCGCGTGCTGGCCGTCGGCTATGTAGTCTGCCAGGAGGTCCATCAGTTCATCACGGGCTAAGACATCTAATCCAGACGTGGGCTCGTCTAAAATCAGCAGGCGGGCGTCGTGGCTCAAGGCTACGGCCAGCATGAGCTTCATCTGCATGCCGCGCGAAAGCTCCTTGACCTTCTTCTTCGGCTCGAGTCCAAAACGCTCTATGTAGCCTTGAAAGGCCTCCTGCTTCCAGGAAGGATACAGGGGCGCCATAGCCTTGCCGCACTTGGCCACGGTCCACAGATTGATGAAGTACGAGCTGTCGAACACTACTCCCAGCTGGGATTTGACAGCCTCTTCTCGGGCGATGTTGTCCATACCGAGCACTTCGATTGAACCCCGGTCGCGCTTGGTCATGTTGAGTATGAGCCGAATGAGGGTAGACTTGCCGGCACCATTGGGCCCAATCAGGCCCATAATATAGCCTAAGGGCAAGTCGAAGGTAATGTCGTCCAAGCTGAATGAGCTGGCCGCTGTGCCTGACTTCTGCGGGTAGCTTTTGCTCACACCGTTCACTCGTAGGGCGTATTGGATCCCGCCCGGACTGCTCTGATTCATGCTAGTTTTCCTTCGCTCTCAGCCATCATTGCTCGCTAGAAGACGGATACAGAGCCGCTGCCTGGTCCAACATGGTGTGCAGTTCCCCTATGCCGATGTCAGCCTGGCGCGCTTCTTGTACCACCCGCTCTAGGCCCGCCTGGACTTGCTCGGCCAGCTGCTCCTGCATGCGCTCGCTCCCCGAACTCATCACGAACGTGCCCTTGCCCTGAATATTCTCCAGGATTCCCTCTTGGGCGAGTTCGTTGTAAGCGCGAGTTACGGTCAGCACGGAGATGCGCAGGTCCTTGGCCAAGGTGCGCAGGGAAGGCAAGGCCTGGCCTGCTGCCAAGTCACCGCTCAAGACGGCAGCTCGTATCTGGTCTTCTATCTGCTGATAGATGGGTCTACCGGACACGGATGAGATGATCAGTTTCACCCAAGCCCCTTTCTGTTGTAGTGGTGACAGGGCAGGCCTAGCGCAGATACCGGGTGCGCCATATGCACTGTTTTACTGTCATATAACACTATATAACAGTTTGGCGAAGTGTGCAAGTCAGGAGCATAACAGTTGTCGAGGGCGGCACAGCTGCAGCCGCTCGTCCCTTCCTGCGGTTGCTTTTAGAGGGTGGCAGGGGCCTGCGCGAAATCGTAGATAGCACCGTCGGCCTCAGCCTCAATGGTTGGCCAATCCTGAGCTGACGACTCGTCATACATGGCCCAGGCCTTCATCCCGGCCCGATGGGCCGAGCGAACCGCTACCAGTAGATCCTCAAAAACCGTGCAGTCAGCTGGTTCAACTCTCAGTTGCCGGGCAGCCAGCAGGTAAATCGTCGGTTCTTCCTTGCCAATGCTCTGAGCATCATCCACACTGCAGACGTGGTCAAAGCAGGCCGTCATTTGCGCGTGTTCGAGCGCGGCCTGCCGCAAGCGGGGAGGTAGACTCGTGGCCACAGCAAGTTTGGCTCCGCTGGCCTTGAGCGAAGCCAGGTATTGCAGGGCGTGCGGCTTGGGTTGCACAGCGGTCGCATAGAGCAACTGCGCATCGTCATTCCACTCGTCGACGAGGGCTTGAGGCTCTTCGCGCAAACCGAACCGCTCAATCGTATATCTCGCAATAGCGCCTGTCTGCATGGAAGCCACTGCGGAGGCATAGTCTGCTGGCATGTCAATCTGGCGGCGGGCAAAAAACCGCCTGTCGATCTCCTGCCAAATGCCCATAGAATCCAAGAGCGTACCGTCTAAATCGAAAATAGCAGCCTTGCCAACGTTCGCTGTCTGTGATGCTCCTCTTCCAACCTGCTGCCTGCTGTCTGCCATAGTCTGAGTCCCTCGTCGATGGTGAAATGTTTTGTCTCAGCACAGCCCTAGAGGCGGCTCGATGCCAGGAGTTCACGGGCATGGTCCAAGGAGGTCTGCGACTCGCTGCCAGCCAGCATTCGCGCTATCTCCTGCTCGCGCTGGATGCCAGTCACTTCCTCCACGCTCGTGCTAGCCGCATCCTGACCCGTCGTCTTCGCCAGCACGAACTGCCGGTCTGCCCAAGAAGCCACCTGGGCCAGATGCGTCACGACAATCACCTGAGCACTTTGAGCCAGCTGGGCCAGGCGCTTACCCAACTCCACGGCTGCCTTACCACCGACTCCAGCATCGACCTCGTCGAAAATAAAGGTCATCCGCTCCCCAGGTGCAGGGCGCAGCTGGCCCCCACTCTCGGGCGATTTCTTGCTCTTAGGGCGCGAATGCCCCGGGGAAGGACTGGTGCCCTTGGCTTGAGCGGCAGTCAGCTCCATAGCGAGCATCAACCGGCTCAACTCACCGCCAGAAGCAGACGAGCCCATAGGCAGCTGCGGGGAGCCGGGAAAGGGTGTAAAGAGAAAGGCAACGTCGTCCAGCCCATGGGCATCCAAATCGGCAGCCGCCCGCTGGCGAACGCGGACCTGTAAACCAGCACCGGCCATAGCCAAAGCTGCCAGCTCCCGGCTCACCTGCTCCCCCAAAGCTTTGCCCGCTGCCGCCCGCTTCACGCTCAGGGCCTGGGCGGCCTGGAGTGCGGCTGAGCGGGCCTGGTCACACTCCTCCTGCAGGGCCTGTAGGCGCTCAGGCGAAGCGTCCATGTCTTCCAGGTCAAACTGCGCCTGCTCCCGCCAGCCCAACACATCTTCAATCGTGGGCCCCCAGCGCCCCTTGAGCTCCTCGAGGTCGTGAATACGGGCGTTGATCTTGTCTAGATCGCCCTCCTGAGAGTCTGGGTCAATGAGCTGGGAGAGATTGAAAACCAGGTCTGAGAGGTCGGCGTTCATCGAATGCAGGCGCTCTATGCTCTCCTCAAAGAGACCGCTCACGCCAGCCGAGGCCAGGGATTGACTGGCCTGACCAATCAGACCGGCCACGCTCGGGGCGTCAATGTCCACGTCCAGCTGTGTAGAGTCCAGAGCCGCCAGGGCACCGGTGACGGCCTGGGTAATCTGCGCGGCGTGTTCTATGCGCTCACGCTGCTCTTTCAGGCTCTCATCCTCGCCAGGCTGCGGGTCCACCCGATCAATCCGGTTGATAGACTCACGCAGGTAGTCAGCCTGCTGGATAGCCCCCGCCTGCTGGTCACTGAGCTTGGCCAGCTTCGTTTCCAACTCTTGCAGCTGCTGCCAGCAGACACGGTAGGCTTCGAGCTCAAGCCGGTCCCCAGCAAAACTGTCCAGGAAATCGCGTTGCTTAGCCGGCGAAGCCATCCGCAGCTGATCCGACTGTCCGTGGATAGTGACCAAGTACTCGCTCAGCTGCCCCAAGAGCGAGCGGGGCACCGTGCGGCCGTTGAGTAGGGACCGTGAGCGTCCCTCCTCGGGCACGGACCGGGCCAAAAAAATCTGCCCATCTTCCGGTTCAAATCCTGCCTCTTCTACGAGGCGCAGGGCCGGTGCGCCCTCATCCAAGCTAAATACACCTTGGGCCCAGGAGGATTCCTTGCCCGGCCTGACCCGGGCGGATTGCGCTGGTGCGCCCGAGATAAGGCCTATAGCATTGAGAAGCATGGACTTACCGGCACCAGTTTCACCAGTGATAGCAGTCATTCCACTGGCCGGGGTCAGTCGCGCTTGTGTAATTGGGCCGAGGTCCTTCACTTCAAGTTCTTCAAGCATGGCTGCCCTCCCCCGCTGCCTGTCCGGGCTGGGTCTTGCTCCTCTGCTCCCGCCAGCCGACTACCGGCAGGTCAAACTTGCTCACCAGCCGTTGGGTGAAGGAGACGCCAGAGAGGCGGGCCAGACGAAAGATGTCGTGCGACTGGCGAACCGTGACCCTTGAGCCGCACGGCACCGAGAGCTGGCGGCGACCGTCGCAGCAAATCCACCCGTCGGAGGCTGAGTCATTGAGTAGATCAATCGTAAACGTTGAGCGCGGTCCAATAATGAGCGAACGAGCAAAGAGAGCATGAGCCGCTATGGGCACCATTTGCAGGGATTGGGCGTCCGGCCAGACAATGGGCCCTCCGGCGGAAAATGCGTAGGCCGTTGACCCGGTCGGTGTAGCCACAATCACACCATCACAGCCGTAGGAGGACATCTCCACATCGTCCACTTTCAGGCTGACTTCGATCATTTTGCCCCGGTCATAGCGTTCCAAGGTCATATCGTTCAAAGCCCAGTCAGTGAGCGGCTTGCTGGCTCCGGGCAGCCACAGATCTACGTGGGCCACCATACGCTCGTCAATGGAGTAGTCGTGCGCCGCCACTTTGCCAATGGCTTCGCCGATTTGGAAGCTCTCGAATTCAGCCAAGAACCCCACATGCCCCAAGTTCACACCCAGAATAGGGACACCCGTGCAGTTGACAAGCTCGGCTGCCCTCAAAATTGTGCCGTCTCCCCCGAGCACGATCACAATTTCAGTGTCGGGATCAACCTTCTGGTACGGTTCGCCAAAGGCCGGTGCCTCGCTGTTATCGATGATGGAGACCTGGAAGCCATCGCGCTTGAGTTGACTCAAGGCCTCAGTCACAATATTGCTGGAGCGCACCCTCTGGTGGGTCACTACTACAGCTTTCCGCTGGCTCATCGCTCATCTCCTCTCAGCTTGACTCAGCTGGACACACATATTAGTCCCCGTAGTCTTACGCACTGCGCAGATGCTGACTTGACTCCTGCAAGTCCCCCTTGGCCACGTAGACCACCGGTCTGGTCCCGTCCACAGCTTGGTCATCCACCAGCACCCTCGCCACATCGTCGCGCTCTGGAATCTCGTACATAGCTGTCTCCAGAGTTTTCTCAATGATCGAACGAAGCCCTCGCGCCCCGACCCCCGCCTGGAGGGCCTGCTGAGCAATCCGCTCAACCGCGTCATCGGTGAAAGTCAGATCCACCCCGTCGTCCAAGAACATGCGCTGGTACTGCTTGACCAGGGCGTTGCTGGGCTGCGTCAGCACCTGCTGGAGTTGGGTCTGGTCCAGCTTGCTCAAGCTCGAGACGACAGGCAGTCTACCAACAAATTCAGGCAGGAGGCCGAAGTTCTCCAGGTCGTCAGCATTCACCTGCTTCAAGAGCTGCTCACGGGCAATTTCCTGGTCGTGCCAGTGAGCCCCAAACCCCGACTCGTGCATACCCAGGCGCTCCTGAATAATGTCTTCCAACCCCACAAAGGCCCCGCCACAGATGAAGAGCACGTTGCGGGTGTCAATCTGTACACTCTCCTGCTCCCGGTGCTTGCGCGAACCCTCGAGCGGCACGTTTGCCAGCGTGCCCTCAATGATTTTCAAGAGCGCCTGCTGGACGCCCTCACCGGACACATCGCGGGTAATGGACGTGTTCTCGCCAAATTTACGCGCTATCTTGTCGATTTCGTCTATGTAAATAATCCCCTGCTGAGCCTGCTCAATGTCGCCGTCAGCAGCCTGTAGGAGGCGCTGCAAGATAGTTTCCACGTCGTCTCCCACGTAACCCGCCTCAGTCAGCGTGGTGGCATCTACGATGACGAAGGGCACATGCATAATGCGCGCCAGGGACTGCGCCAGGTAGGTTTTGCCGACACCAGTAGGGCCTAGGAGCAAAATATTCGACTTATCTATCTCAACCTGGTTCAAGTCAGGCTCACCCGAGCCTGGGAGTGCCGCAGGGGGCAGAGTTGATCCCTGGGTCGCAGACTCACCGGCTTCTTCTTTGAGCCGGGTAGCCGCGCGCTCCCGCTCCCGTTCCATACGAATGCGTTTATAGTGGTTGTACACGGCCACGGCCAAGGTGCGTTTCGCCGCATCTTGCCCCACCACATACTGGTCCAAGTGGGCTACGATTCGACTGGGAGCCGGCAACTCGAAGGGCTGAGCTTGCGCCTCTTCAGCCTTGTCTTGCGAGAGAATTTGCACGCACAGGGCCACACACTCGTCACAAATGGCTGAAGTGGGGCCTTTAATCAGCTTGCGGACTTGCTTCTCGTTTTTTCCGCAGAAGTCACAGCGAAAGAGGCCCTCATTGTAGTTGACGACTCGACCCATGCCTTGGCTCCTTTTCCTTACTGCTTCTCCCAGTCCATATTACGCGGGCAGCTGGTCCAAGTGAATTTCAGCAGCCAATGTGGTCGAATGTGGCGCGGACTCGCACCAATGGGGATAGGTAAGTCCCCGGGCTAGCGAACTAACTCGAGGACTTTGCTGATAGGGCAGCCCAGAGAACAGTACGAGACTACTTACGGTTCTCCAGCACTTCGTCGACCATGCCGTAGGTCTTGGCCTCGGCAGCAGTCAAAATCGTGTCTACTTCGATGTCTTTGCGAATCTTTTCCACATCTTGACCGGTGTGCTTAGCCAGCGTTTCCTCCAGCCAATTGCGCATTCTCAGCATTTCCTTGGCCTGGATTTCAATCTCCGTCGCCTTGCCGAAGTCCTGCTGCATAGCCGGCTGGTGGATGAGCACGCGGGCGTTGGGCAGAATCAGCCGCTTGCCCTTGGTACCTGCCGCCAGCAAAATTGCAGCCGCCGAAGCAGCCTGGCCCAGGCATACGGTCTGCACATCTGGCTTGATGTACTGCATGGTGTCGTAAATGGCGGTCATAGCGGTCATGGAACCGCCGGGAGAATTGATGTAGATCACCACATCCCGGTTAGGGTCCTGGCTCTCCAAGACCAACAGCTGGGCCATAATATCGTCCGCAGAGGTGTCGTCCACCTGCACGCCCATGAAAATGATGCGGTCGTCAAAGAGCCTGGTATAGGGGTCCTGCCGCTTAAAGCCGTATGGCGTTTTCTCCTCGAACTGCGGGAGAACGTACCTGTTTTGAGGACTGACAGCAGCCATCCCCACGGGGCCAGCCAAGCGCTGAGCGCGAGCTACGAACTGTGCTTCTTCAGATGCCAAAATTCACTCCCCTTTGTTGGTCTGCATAGTGCCGTGAGTAGTCACGATCTTGTCCACGAACCCATACTCCAGAGCCTCTTGGGCGTTGAACCAGTGGTCGTACTCGTTGTCCCGGTAAATCTCTTCGAGCGTGTGGCCAGTCTGATCGGCCGTCAGCTGGGAAAGCGTCTTCTTCATGTCCATAATCAGCTCAGCATTGATGCGCACATCGGTAGCAGTACCGCCGACACCGCCCGAAGGCTGGTGCATCAGAACGCGGGCATGCGAGGTGATGAAGCGCTTGCCCTTCGTGCCAGACGAAAGCAGGAACTGACCCATTGACGCAGCCATGCCTACAGCCACAGTGGCCACATCAGGCTCAATGAGCTGCATGGTGTCATAAATAGCCATGCCAGCAGTAATTGAACCGCCTGGCGAATTGATATAGAGCCAGATGTCTTTCTTTGGGTCTTCAGCAGCCAGCATCAGCATCTGCGCGCAGATGACGTTCGCATTGGCGTCCTTAACCTCATCGCCCAGCCAGATAATACGATCTTTGAGTAGCCGGTTGAAAATTGGATCAGTTGGCGAGGGAACTTCCCCCTCCTCCATGACGGGCATAGTTGCAAGAGAATTGCTCACCGTGTCTCCTTTGATGTACATTCCATACTTTGCAAGCCTACCGCTTCAGCCTGACCGTTGGGCCTGGTTGTGCTACTTGCGCAAAAGCCGCGCCCAGGGCTGATTTGAGGAATAACCCCTGAATCAGCGCCCAGCGCGGCTTTTTGTGTACGAAATCAGACCTGCAATCAGTCCTCTGCCTCAGCTACTTCAGTTTCCTCAGCGTGCGTGAGCTGATCGGCTACTGCCGCAGCTGCGGAAGCGGCCTGGACGCTCTCGTCCTGCTCCGCCACGTCTTCACCCTGCGCCTCATCCTCACCTAAGAAGCGAGACAGGTCGAGGACCTTGCCATCAGGATCCTTGAAGGTGACAGCCCGCATGCCCGCGAGCATACCCTTGGAACGACCGACCTCTTGCACAGCAGAGGCCAGCTGGCCGTTCTGCACAATGGCGTTGATGAAAGCAGAAGGATCCATGCCATACTGCTGGGCGATGGAAGCCAGGAAATTCGTCACATCTACCTGAGTAACGCTGACTTGAAGCTTTTCTGCCAGCGCGTCCAGTACCATCTGGTCGCGCAGCTCCTTCTCTACCGTCTTTTCTGCCTCTTCCTTCTCCTCCTTGGAGGCGGACTTGGCATCCTTATTGGCATTCTTGAGCTGGTCCTCAACCATCGACTCCTTCAGGCCCTTAGGCACTGGGATATCGAGGTCCTCTTCCAGCTTGGCAATGAACGCATCACGCGCATCCGTGGCCTGACGGCCCTCGGCATCTTGCTCGCACTGCTTGCGCACATCAGCCTTGAGCTCCTCCAGCGTGTCGAACTCAGAGGCTTCCTGGGCAAAGTCATCGTTGAGCTCAGGCAATTCCTCAGCCTTCACCGAGTTGACCTTGACCTTAATCTGGGCCTTCTCGCCCTGGTGCTCACCGGCCTCCAACGTGCCTTCAAAGGTAGTCTCTTCGCCAGCAGACAGGCCGTCCAGAGCCTCATCCAAGCCGTCCAACATGGTGTTGGAACCGAGCTCGTACGACACGCCTTCCTGAGAGTCGGCAGACTTGCCGTCAATCACAGCCTCCAGATCGATGGAAGCGTAGTCACCCTTCTGGGCTGGACGATCCACCGATACCAGCGTGCCGAAACGCTGACGGAGGTTGTCCAAACGCTTGTCGACATCTTCATCGCTCACTTCAGGCTTGGCAACTTCAATCTCCATCCCCTCAAGCTCAGGGAGCTCAAACTGCGGGCGGATCTCCACCTCTGCCGTGAACTTGAGCTTGGTGTCGTCGTTGGCCGATTCAGGTACTTCTTTCACGTCAATTTCGGGCTGAGCCATAGCATGAAGCTCTTTTTCGCTCAAAGCCTTAGAATACAGCTCTGGCACTCCCGAGTTCACAGCCTCGCCTGCTACGCTAGCAAAGCCAATTCGCTGGTCAATAATCCGACCGGGTACATGCCCCTTACGGAAGCCAGGTACGTTGACCTGCTTGCCAATCTCCTTACGGGCCGCATCCAGATACGGGTCAAACTCGTCCTTTTCGACGGTAATGGTGAGCCTTACTTTTGTGGGCTCAAGATTCCTAACGCTGATTTTCACGCTGCGCTCCAATTCATCACAACCGTTTGGTCTGCCTCTATCTGTCAGTTTCATCCGACGTAAGCAACCGTTACATCATAGCTCGACTTACGGACGCACTCAGTAAGGAAATCTGCCAAGGACGAGCTCCCTCCTGGGCCAAAAACTCAGACACGTCCCTGAGCGCCGGCTCGTCGGTCCAGCACAGGTCCCGAAGGTACTGGGGCTTGAGCAAAATATCGACCGGCGTGTGCGTATCTTGTGCCACCTGCCCCACCAGGGCACGGACAGCGTTCAAGCGGGCATAGCGCTGCGGATGGTGCTTCCAGGCCTTCATCGAACGCGGGGCCTTGCTCTCCTCGTCATCGTCACGGCGAGGTTTGGGCGGCTTCGGTAAGTCAGAGGGCCCCAACTGGAGAGCTTGGAGGATAGCAGCCTTCCACACGCCCGGCCGCACCGAGCGCTGGATGGGAGCGTAGCGCTCAAACATCTTGTCTTGCTCGCTGCCCGTATGCATACGGACTCGCTCATTGAGGGCTCGAATACTACGGAATTGCCGACCATTGTGGGGTTTGCGTTGCGCGGCTTCAATAATGGCTTCGTCGCTGAGCAAGAGGCTGGGAGCTATGTCGTAGGCGCGGGCCAGCTCGTCTCTCTTGGTCCACAGGGCACGGGCTATAGCCAACCCTCGCCTGTCGCGACTTAAGACATTGATATGCGAAATGTGCCGCCAGGGTTGCTCGCTGGGCTCCTTGCGCTGTCCACCCACTTCAAGCAACCAAGCGAACTCCTGCCGGGCCCACTCATCTTTGCCCTGGCTGCGCAAGTCCTGCCACATGGCTGCTTCCAGTTCGATGAGCAGCTCTACGTCCAGAGCTGCGTAGTTACGCCAGTCGCGTGGCAAGGGCCGGTAGGACCAGTCTGCGGCAGAGTGCTCTTTCGCCAGGGTCAGCCCCAGGTAGTGCTCGGTGACTGCAGCCAGATTTACGTGGTGCAGGCCCAACATGCGGGCCGCCAATTCAGTGTCGAACAGGGCTTGAGGTTTCATGCCCAAGTCCATAAAACCGGGCAAATCTTGCTTACTGTCGTGGATAATCCAGCTCGCATCGCCAAGGGCCTGATTAAAGTCGTCCCAAGTCGCTCCGGTAGCCTTGAGGGCCACTGGGTCAACCAAGGCAATTCCGGCACCAGTGCGCTTGAACTGCACCAGGTAGTCTTCCTGCCCATAGCGAAAACCAGAGGCTCGCTCCGCATCCGCTGCCACAGACCCCTCAGCTTGCGCAAAGTCGCGACACATGGCCTCAAAGGCTTCGCCGGTGTCAATAACTTCTGGCACCCCTTCTCGGGGCTCCGATAACAGCTGTGGTTCGCGCTCTGGTGTCAACGGCCTTCATGCCTCTTTCTGTGCGAGTAAACAGGTAGCTGTACACAGCTTATCGCAAGGCCTGAAAGTGCTTTAGTAGACCACGAAACCATGAGCCTCAAGTTGGTTCTTGACCCGGTCCTGCAAGGCGTGAGAAGGTCCCTTCTTCTCTTCCAAGGGGTAGGGAATGCGCATTTCGTGCCACTTCGGTCGACCCAACTGATGGAAAGGCAGTACGTCGATGTGTTCTATGGCTCCCTTGAACTGCTCGCAGACTTCGGCCACCTTCTCAACGTTGTCTTCTGAGTCAGTCAAGCCCGGAACCAGCACGAAACGAACCCAGATTTTCGAGCCCGCATCTTCCAGGCGCTTACCGAAGTCAATCGTAGGTGCCAGCGTGCCGCCGGTGACAATCTTGTAGGTCGCTTCATCGCCCGACTTTACGTCTAACAAGCACAGGTCAATGTCTTGGATCATCTCGTCAGTGTAGTTCTTGTTTAAGAACCCGGACGTGTCCAGGCAGGTGTGGACGCCCATCTCTTTGGCTGCGCGGAATACTCGGGAGACGAAAGCTGCCTGCATCATGGACTCGCCGCCAGAGAAGGTGATACCGCCGCCAGTGGCCTTGAAAAGGTCCTCATACCGGGCCACTTTGTCAATCATGGCCTGCAAGTAGACGGGCTTGCCGTCGCGCATCTTCCAGGTGTCTGGATTCTGGCAGTACTGGCAGCGCAGTGGACAGCCGGACATAAAGACGGTCATGCGGGTACCCGGACCGTCTACAGATGTGTTGATATCCCAAGAGTGTACAAAGCCAATATCCCCGGTGCGCAGGGCATCTATACGGTCTCGCCGGTCCAAGCCGACAGGTGATTCGAAGCCTGAGAGCCCGCCCATGAGCGTTTGGCTCTGATAGACCTTTGACTCCTTCAACATATGGGGCTTCGTCGTCCTGAATTGAATGTCTTGGGCCATCAACTGCCTCCCTGCAAGAGTTAAGCCTTACCATCACTAGTCAACCACTATATCTGACAGTGAGTATTTATAACAGAGGGGCGGAGCTTATGCCCCGCCCCTGAACATCTTCCTAGGCTAGGAGCCTAGGACTGGGTCAGCGAAAGCTGACCATCGGCTGAAATCAGTCAGTCACAGATCCCTGGTGGAAGGTGCGAGAGATGACGTCCAGCTGCTGCTCACGAGTCAGCTTCACGAAGTTGACAGCGTAGCCGGAGACGCGCACGGTCAGGTGCGGGTACTTTTCAGGATGCTCAACGGCATCCTCCAGCTGCTCCTTGCGCAGGACGTTGATGTTGGCGTGATAGAGGCCATGGCCGTTGCCGGAATCCAGGATACCGACCAGGTTCTTAATACGCTCATCCTCGTCGCGGCCCAAGCCGTCAGGGGTGATGGTGTTCGTCAGCGAGATGCCATCGAGAGCATCGTCGTAGTCGATCTTGCCCACCGAGAACATGGACGGCAGCATACCGTGCGAATCCATGCCGTTCTCTGGGTTGGCACCTGGTGCGTACGGGGTGCCCTTCTTGTGACCAGAGGGGAAGGAACCGGTGTTCTTGCCATACTCCACATTGGAAGTGATGGTCAGAATCGACTGGGTGGGGACAGCGCCACGGTAAACCGGGAGCCTCTTGACCTGGCCCATAACGGTGGACACAGCCCACTTGGCCAAATCGTCAGCGCGGTCATCGTCGTTGCCATAGACCGGGAACTCGCCCACGGTCTTGTAGTTCACGACCAAGTCGTCGTCGCCGCCTTCGACGTACTCAGGAGTGCCCTTGGCATCCTTGTTGTAAATCGGGTAGACCTTGGCGTACTTGATAGCAGACAGGGAGTCGGCAGCAATCGACAGACCAGACATGCCGCAACCGAGGGTGCGGTAGACTTCCTTGTCGTGCAGAGCCATCTCGATGGACTCATATGCATACTTATCGTGCATGTAGTGGATGATGTTCAAGGCCTCAACATAGGTCTCAGACAGCCACTCCAGAGCCTTCTCGTAGTTGGCCTTGACCTTCTCGTAGTCCAAGGTGCCATCGGCTTCAGGTGCGACTGGCTCAATGATGCCCTTGTCAATCACCTGCATGCCGGTCATCTCGTCACGGCCACCGTTGATGGCGTAGAGGAGAGCCTTGGCAGAGTTCACACGAGCGCCGAAGAACTGCATCTGCTTACCTACGCGCATAGGTGACACGCAGCAAGCGATGGCTGCATCGTCGCCCCAGTGAGCGCGAATGTCCTTGTCGGACTCGTACTGGATGGCGGAGGTGTCGATGGAGATACGAGCGCAGAAACGCTTGTAGCCCTCGGGCAGCTTCGGATCCCAGAAGATGGTGATGTTTGGCTCAGGCCCAGGTCCCAGGTGATCCAGGGTCAGGGTGGCGAGCAGGCGGAAGGAGGTCTTGGTGACCAGCGGACGGCCATCGTCGCCAAAGCCTGCATCAGACCAGGTTGCCCAGTAAGGATCGCCAGAGAAGATCTGATCGTAATCGAGGGTACGCAGGAAGCGAACGATGCGCAGCTTCATGACGATGTTGTCGATAATCTCCTGAGCGTCGGTCTCGTCGATCAGGCCAGCAGCCAAATCGCGCTCGAAGTAGACGTCGAAGAAAGCAGACAGACGGCCGATAGACATAGCGGCACCGTCTTGGCTCTTGACCGAAGCCAGGTAGCCCATGTAGGTCCACTGCACAGCTTCCTTGGCAGTCTGAGCAGGACGAGACAGATCCAGTCCGTACTCTTGGCCGAGCGTCAGCAGCTGCTTGAGAGCCTTGATCTGCTCTGAATGTTCCTCGCGGAAGCGAATCCAGTGCTCAATCTCGTCCTCAGTGAAGTCGTTGCGGTAAGGAATAGAATCCTTGTCGGCCTTCTTGCGGGCGATCAGCTCGTTGACACCGTAGAGAGCCACACGGCGGTAATCGCCAATGATGCGGCCACGGCCGTATGCATCGGGAAGACCGGTGAGGATCTTGTTGTGACGAGCAACCTTGATACGGCGAGTGTAGACATCGAACACACCGTCGTTGTGGGTCTTGCGATAGCGGGTAAAGATCTTCTTGACCTCAGGATCAGGCTCCTTGCCTGCTTCCTTGATAGCGACCTCAACCATGCGCCAGCCGCCATTAGGCATCATGGCACGCTTGGTGGGGACGTCGGTCTGCAGGCCAACAATAATGTTGTCCTGGGTGTCATCGGCGGACTTGCCGTCAATGTAGCCAGCCGGGAAAGCGTCAATTCCAGCTGGGGTATGAGTGTCTACGTCGTAGACGCGCTGCTTGCGCTCTACGGCTAGGAAGTTGTCGTCCAGGTACTTCCACAAGTACTTGGTCTTATCCGTTGCTGGCTTCAGGAAGGACTCATCGCCGGTGTAGGGCGTATAGTTCTTCTGAATGAAGTCGCGGACATCAATGTCCTTTTTCCAGTCTTCGCCTTTGAAACCATCCCAAGCCTTCGCTTGGAGTTCCTCGGGAGAGACGGCCGTTTTAGTGTCAACTGCTGTCATTGCTGCTCCTTATTGAATTCTCAGTGGCGCGCCTTCACGCTGCTGCCTTCACCACTCATTATATGGGGTACCCCTTACGAAGCTGGACCTTTTGAGAGTGAGCTTGGTCACATTCGTGGGTCAAAGCTTCCAATCACTGCCTTCGTCCTCCTCACTCTCGTCGTCTCCAGCGGCCGGTCCGTCCCAGGCTTGCTTCCATTTGCGGGTGTCTTCATCCCACTTTTTGTTGCGCTTTTTGGCTATTTTCCAGGCTTCCTGCGCTGCTTCCCGGCTGGGGTAAGGACCCATCCTCTGCTCGAGGGGAGAAACTTTGCCCAGCTCGGGTTGCCCAGTTTGCGTATTGAAATACCACTGCTCTTGCTCGCTCATGGCTCACACTCCTACTGCGAGTTTTACTCTAAGGGGAAATACGGCTCCACAGCCGCGGCTTACGGCTCAATCCATGGCTTATCGGCGCGCTAGCCCGGCTCCGCTCATTCGGCGAAAGCGTTGGTCACCGGCAGCCTGCGGTCGCGGCCGAAAGCCAGGGCCGTCACCTTAGGCCCCAGCGGGTACTGGCGGCGCTTCCACTCGGCCCGGTCGACCAAGCGCATCACCGTGTCCACCGTGGAGGCATCGAAGCCGTCGGCCAAGAGGTCGGCCCTACCGTGCGCTTTTTCTATGTAGGCTTCCAAGACCTGGTCCAGCAGCTGGTAGTCGGGCAGGGAGTCGGAGTCCTTCTGCCCTTCGCGCAGCTCAGCCGAGGGCGCTTTCGTAATGGAAGCAACTGGGATAGGCTCGCGCTCCCCCGCTGCCTGAGCCTGGGCGTTGCGCCAGCGGGCCAGCTGCCACACGCGCGTCTTCAAGAGGTCCTTAATAGGCGCATAACCGCCTACTGCATCGCCGTAAATAGTGGAATAGCCACAAGCCAGCTCGGACTTGTTGCCCGTAGCCAGGGCCAGCACGCCCTTAGAGTTTGAGTAGGCCATCACAATGACCCCTCGAATACGGGCCTGCAAGTTCTCCGCCGCCACGCCGGTCACATTCAGCTGATGTTGGAAGGCCTTGTAGAGCTGCTCAATGGCCTGCACATCGTAGTGGGCGCCCAAGCGCTCGGCCAGGTCGGCTGCGTCGTCCCTGGAACCGTCCGAAGAGTACATGCTGGGCATGGAGATGCCCCAAATGTTCTGCCCGCCGCAGGCATCAGCAGCCATGGCAGCTACCAGAGCCGAGTCAATGCCGCCAGAGAGGCCTAGGCACACCCCCGTAAAGTGGTTCTTGCGCATGTAGTCTTTGAGCCCTAAGACGCAGGCCTTGTAGACTTCCTCGTCGCCGTCCAAGTCGGGGGCCATCTGCGAACCAGTCGGTGCCTGGCCCTGCTGATCAGCCGGCAGGGTCCAGTAGCTCAAGTCCTCTACGAACTGCGGCGAATGCTCCAGGAGCTGCCCGCTCTGACTCATAACGAACGAACCGCCGTCGAAAATGAGGTCGTCCTGCCCGCCCACCTGGTTGACGTAGAGCACGGGAGCGCCCACTTCTTGCGCCCGATGAGCCGCCAGCTCCCGGCGGACATGCCCCTTGCCCTCCTCATAGGGCGAACCGTTGATGGTGAGCAAGAGGTCGATGCCCCGCCCAGCCAGTTCCTGCACTGGCCCGCCGTCCTGCCAGATGTCCTCGCAGATGGCCACGCCGACCCGCTGCCCGCAGATGTTGAGCACTACCGAACGCTGGCCGGCCGAAAAGATGCGGAACTCGTCGAAGACCCCATAGTTGGGCAGGAAGTGCTTGTCGTAAGCGCCCCAGACCGCGCCCTGGTGGAGGACGACCATCCGGTTGCGCGGCAAGTCTTTTTCGTGGTCCGTACCCACAGTGCCGACCACCACGAAGAGCTCCCCCAGGCCCTGGGCTTGGAGCTGGCCCGCCAGCTGGTTGGCCGTGTCCCAGGCTGCCCGGCGGAAGGTGGCCCGAAAAGCCAGGTCCTCAATCGGGTAGCCGGTCAGGGTCATCTCGGGAAAGACCACCAGCTGGGCGCCCTGGCTGCTGGCTCGACCCGCAAAGTCCAATACCTTGGCAGCGTTGCCGTCCAAGTCGCCCACGCAGGTGTCAATCTGCGCCAAGGCAATCTTCAAATCCTGCTTGCCCGAATCGGCCTGCCCGTACTCTACTTGCTCAAAAAGGTCCATCTCGTTCATGCCCCCAACCCTACCCGCGAGCCTACCCGTAGAAACTCTCTGCAATGCCGGTTTTCCTCAAGACTGAGCAAGCGGCTCAGCTCTAAAAACAGACTCCAACTGCTGTCTTCTCAAGAACGAGCAGTGTCAGCAGGAACGGCTACGATTACCATATAAGCAGCTTATGGGAATACAGCTTTGCAATCCGCTATACGCGTGAGTTTATGGGCACTTTGGCGGGAGTGCATCTAAGAGGAGGCAACGATGGCCAATGTAGGCGATGTCGCTAAGTACATCCTCGAACGCGGCGGGGGCATGACAACAATGAAATTGCAGAAGCTCTGCTATTACTCGCAAGCCTGGTCTCTGGTCTGGGACGAAAAGCCCCTGTTCCCTGAGGAAATCCAAGCCTGGGCTAACGGCCCAGTGTGCCCAGAGCTCTACCATCAGCACACCGGTAAATTCCGGGTAGATGCCGACGAAATTGAGGGCGACAGCGGCAAACTGAGCAAGGACGAAAAAGAAACCGTAGATGCCGTGCTGCGTTTCTACGGCGACATGGGCGCTTGGGAATTGAGCAGCTTGACCCACAAGGAAGATCCTTGGAGGGCGGCCCGCGGCGATCTCCCCCAAGGCGCATGGTGCGACAGGCCCATCACGGATGCCGCTATGAGCGAGTACTACAGCGGACTGACCGACTGAGCTTGCCATGGGGTACAGAGGCAAGAAAAAGCTGCGAGGAGAAGCCAAGCAGGTTCCCGGCCCTAAGTTAAGCAACCCCGCAAAGCATGTGCCTCAGTCCGCAGAATCAAGTCAGCTCAGTCCTCGATACCGCGTTCCAATCGCAGCTGTGAAGGATCGCTCCCAGCTCAACAGCATGCACATCATTTTTCGCTTCGATGCTGTGGATTTGGAAGGTGATTGCCCCTGGTCTCTAGCGAATATGACAGTTGCCGACCATGCGGAGCTCTTGGCTAAACTCAAAGAGTACGAGAGAAGCACGGTCGGTGAACTCACCTCAGCTACTATGCACAATTTCACGATCTATCACGATTTTTCAAGATGCCCTAATTCCCAGGCAGTGCAACGCCTCGGTAGCCACTATGAGAGGGAAGGCGACTCCATCGCCCGCTTCAGTCTCTCCGGCAAAAAGCGCCTATACGGATTCCTAATCGACAACCACTTCCACATCGTCTGGTGGGACCCTGAGCACGAAATTTGGCCGTCCCACAAGAAGCACACCTAGCCCTCTTTCAGAAGCAAAAGTGACGAAAACGGGAAGACGTGGTATAGTGTGAAGCAGTTTTTGGCAGGCTGGGGCCTGCTGGCAGTTGGGGAACTGCAAGATAATACTTTTACTCGTTCTCGAGCGCTCAAGCTCACTTCACTCTCAGGGAGTACTCACATGCGTCGTTTTCGCTCGGCCAGTGCGATAGCCTTAGTATTCGCATTATTGATCCTGGGGGGGGGGCAATGCCTGCTCACGCCCCAAGCGCACGCTGACCCGATAAGCGACGCCCAAGGTTTCTCCCTCAATCCTACTTACGGTCCTATCGAAGGCGGCAACGATGTCGCCATTGACCCGCCCTTCAAAACTACTCTCAAGTTTAAACGCCTGCTAACGGGTAGTATGCATATGCTGGGTGTGACCGAAGATGACACTCTTTGGGCTTGGGGAGCCAACTCTGTTGGCCAGCTTGGAAATGGAATCTCAGTTGGCTTAATGAACAATGCTGCTCTGCCGGTACGGGTGCGTATTCCTGATGGGGTACGGTTCAGGACCGATTCCGCTAGTCTGGCGGTGGGTTTGTGGCATAACCTGGCTATCGATACTAACGGCAATATTTGGTCATGGGGAGTTAATGAGACTGGTGAGTTAGGCGACGGCAGCACTACCAATCGTTATGCTCCGGTACGGGTGCAGACTCCGGCGGGGGTCAGATTCAAGCAAGTTGCTGCCAGTTCTTTGAGCTCGTTGGCGGTTGATACTGACGGCAACCTCTGGGGATGGGGAAGAGGCTCTAATGGTGAACTAGGCGACGGCGGTGCCATCCCTCCGCGTCTTACACCAGTGAAAGTGATTCCACCGGTACCCTTTACTGATGTTCAAAGTGGAGAGTATTTTACTATGGCCCTTGACCAGGATGGGAACGTCTGGGCCTGGGGAAATAACAATGGAGGGGGTATTACCGGGATGCTGGGGGTGGGTAGTAGTAGCTATCAAGTCACTACTCCAAGCAAAGTAATCGCTCCCTGCCATTTTAAAAGTATCAGCGTTCCCCGAGGCAACGCAAGCTCAAGCTTTGTCTTCGCCCTCGGTATTAGTAAGGAAACGGGAGAACTGTACTCTTGGGGCGGCAACGAATATGGTCAACTGGGTGACGGCACCATCATAGATCGAACCAGCCCGGTGCATGTAGGTGGTAGTCGTACGTTCATTAGTGTTTCAGCTGGTGGAAGCCATGTGCTCGCTATCGACAGTAATCACACCACCTGGGCCTGGGGATCCAGTTCCACCGCAGCCGCGGGTACTGTGGGTGACGGTACTATCATTCAACGGCACAGTCCGGTACAGGTGCTGCCCCCGGCTGGAACTGTGGGCGCTGATTTTAAAACTGATGCTATCAACGCAGGATATACGATGTCTTCCGCTATCGGTAGTGACGGCCGTGCCTACGCTTGGGGAATCAACACCAGTGGCCAGTTAGGCGACGGCTCCACAGTCGCTCGTCGTACTAGTCCAGTGCGGATTGCGAATCCGAAGATTGAGATTACGGGTATTAGTTTCGATACTGCTGCTGTGAGTGGGTTTACGCATGATCCAGTGACGGACTTGTGGCATGTAAAAGCTCCAGCCCACCCGGTGGGTAAGGTCAAGGTTCGTATCAAATGGACCTTGAATGGTGCGGCGCAAACTGATGCGCTCCTGGACTATGAGTACCGCACCTCCTACAAGGTGCACTTCGACCTGGGCGACGCAGCCGGTCAGGCCGCGAGTGTGCCTGATCAGGCTGTGGTTAGTGGGGATATGGCTAGTCTGCCGGTGCCTGCTCCCGTCTGGAACGGGCACCATTTCACCGGCTGGTTCCAAGGCACCAGACCCTGGGACTTCGGCACCGACCCAGTAAGCGGTCCCACCACCCTAACCGCCCACTGGGATGGAGTGAGTTTCACCCTCACCCCCCGGTCTGGCCCAGTCAACACGAACACTCCTGTGACTATCACTGCTACTCCGCAGAGCCTGCCCTTGCATTTTACGCAGGCCAGTAGCGGTGGTTCACACACCCTGGCTATCAGCACTGACGGCAAGACATACGCCTGGGGAGCTAATACGAACGGTCAACTCGGTGACACCACCACCAACACACACACCACCCCCAGCCTGGTGAGTATGCCTGCTGGCGTGCGCTTCACCCGAGTAATCGCTGGACCAACTAGTTCCTTCGCCCTCGACACCCTGGGCCGCTGGTGGGCCTGGGGCAACAACCAGTACGGACAGTTAGGCAACGGGACCAGCATCAGTACAGCCCCATACGCGCAAACCACGCCCGTCCTCGTTGGCGTGCCCGCCGGAGTCACCTTCGCCCGCATCTACCCCGGTTTGGACTTCACCCTAGCCGTCACGATTACCAACACCATCTACACCTGGGGTAACAACACTTCCGGTCAGCTCGGCAACTCCGACCCCACCCTCAGCCCACAAGCTGACCCCGCGCTCGTTAGCCTACTCGGCGAAACCGTTAGCCAGGCTAGTGTCGGAGCTCAACACGCGCTGATCCTCACCACCAGCGGCCGCCTCTACACCTGGGGAGCCAACCAATACGGGCAGTTAGGTAACGGCAATACTAGCAACCAAGTCGCCCCAACCATAGTGACTCCGCCCACCAGCGGTTTCACCAGCATCAACGCCGGAGCATATAGTTCCTACGCCCTCAACACCGCGCACCGCCCCTACGCTTGGGGCAACAACACCCACGGCCAACTCGGTTTAGGCGACACCCTCAACCGCGCCAGGCCAACCCCCATACCAACACTGGCCAGCAACACCATCGCCAGCCTGAACACTAGCAGCAGCTCAGACTCCGCATTCGCCACGGATAGTACCGGCAACAGCTGGGCTTGGGGCGACAACCGCAACGGTCAACTCGGCACCGGCACCCCTACCCCCATAAGCAGCAACAATGGCGGCACCCCCACACCAGTGAACATCACCAGCCGCCTGCCCGCCAACACCACCACCATCCAACCCGGCAGCAACCACACCCTCACCCAAGATAAGGACAGGAACATCACCACCTGGGGTGACAACCAAACCGGCCAACTCGGCAACAGCACTGTGCCCACTAGCCCAGCCTCCGCAGCCCACTCCTACACTCCAGTAGGAATCAGCCCCGGTGTCATCCAAGTCACCGGCTTGCACTTCGCCACCCAACCCGGCGAAAACCTGGCCTACGACAGCACCAACCACAACTGGAAAGCCAACACACCAAAACACAACCCCGACGAACATGTAGAGGTGAACATCCACTGGACCCTCAACGACGTACCCCAACCCGACTACACCGTATCTGGAGGATTCACTTTCACCCCCCTCTTCACCCTCCCAGCAGCAGGCGCCATACCATTGCAACGCCTCACCGGAGCAACGTTTATAACCCTGACCGCCATCACGGCAGTCACTCTCGCAGGCTACCAACTGTCGAAGGCCCGCAAACGCAAAGCAGGCAAACACTCCCTCCGCCCTAATCAGACAAACTCCAGAAATTAAATATTCGGCTCGCGCCCAACCCAGCCTTCAAGGCCGAGGCGCAGGAAACAAAGCAAGGAAGCGGACCAGCGAAACGCAGTCCGAAACCCGCGATGCGCAAGCAAGCTGTTGGTGGGGTTGGGTTGCCAAGCAATAAGAAGTTTCCTTGCTGAACAACCAACCCCACCAACAGCGCCCCGAAACCAAACGCAACCAACAGCGCCCCAAGAGTCCAACGCAGCAATCAAAACCCAATCAACTCACCAAAACCAAACGCAACAATCCACACACAAGTAGCGCCCCAAAAAAGACAAAACGAACCGAGCAGAGCGCCAACCAAGTAACATCCACGCCCACCAGCGCCCCCGGAACCAAACGAAAGAATCCTAGAAAGGGGAAAGAAAGACCCCCTGCTGAGAGACCAAGCACCCGTCCGCCCCTGGCAGAGAACCTAAAACATGATCCAGCGACCACAAGAGCCTCAGCAAAACCACGAAAAAGACGAGCCCAGAGGAAAGCACTGGACTCTCAGCGTGAGACAAGTTTTCCCTTCGATTCCTCCAAAAGCCGCGCACAAATCCCAAGTCCGCCACAGTGTGCAACCGTGCCAGAGCAATGCACTAGGCAGAGCAATCAGAGGAAAACGATGGCAAATGGCGGCAAGTGGGTTGACCTTGGCAGGGGGCTTGCTAGGCTATAGGGCGTGCCTGTCTTACAGAGTCGTGAACCAGTTGTTCCCCCATCCGAGAGTGCCGATACTCCCCCGTCCACTTCGTCGTCCGTATCGTCGCCTGCCTCCCCAGCTGCGCCGCCTGTAACCGCAGGCCCACAGCCGCCGAGTGACCGCAAGTCCTTCCCCTACGCGAGACCTGCGGACCAGGCGCACGAGTCGAAGCCTATTGCCATGAAGGACGCGATTGGTTTCGGCATGGGTGACTTTTACGGCAGTGGCATGATGACGCTGAATGGCACGTATGTGGCGCTGTTTTGGACACGCTTTTGCGGGTTGAGCATTCAGTCAGCTCAGTCGATTCTGGGCACTGCCGCCTTCATTTCTGCAGCCTCTGCGCTGTTCTTTGGGTCCTTCGGTGACGCGCTCTTCCATTTTTCTGCTGGCCGTCGGTTCGGTAGGCGCCACCTGATGATGCTGGCGACTTGTCCGCTGATTTTGACGGGTATCCTGATTTGGATTCCGGGCCTGCCGCACTGGGCGTATATGGTGGAGTTTGCCCTGTGGATTGTGACCGGGCAGATTTTCCAGACGGCTTATAATGCGCTGCCCACGGAGATGACGGACGACTACCGTGGCCGCACGAAGCTATCGACCACGCGCACCTTCATTGCTACGCTTTCGGGTACGGCCCTGCCGCTCCTGGGCGGGGCAGTGCTGGCGGCGCGGGGTGAGAAGGCTTCGTCCTATCAGATTTTTGCTATTGGTTTTACGCTCGCTTTTGCGCTGGCGGTGTTTTACGCCTGGCGGCACACTTGGGAGATGTCGCCGCGGCAGGCTGGGTACGGCTACCTGGAGGGGCAGAGCGGGCATCATGCCTTCTGGCAGCATCCGGGGCTGGTTCTGGCCCGGCTGGCGCAGGTTTGCCGGGCCTATGCTTCGACCCTACGGATTTCGGCTTTCCGTAAGCATTTAGCGATTTATATACTGGTGCAGACGGCGATGGACGTGTTCGGCGGCACCTTCGTGTTTTTCGTGATTTACAATTTGGGCCAGTCTTCGGCTTTTGCCTCGATGCTTTTGAGCTGCACGATTGTCTCCCTGCCCTTGACGCCCGTGTTTGCCTGGGGGCTCAATACGTTGGGACCGCGCAAGTTGTATGCGATTGATTTTGCTGGCTGCTTGGTTGGCTGCGCCTGGCTGTGTGCGATTTGGCTGACTGCCGGGCACTTGCCGGGGCCGGTTTGGACTGTTTTTACGGTCTGCGGCGCTATTTTCTTCTTTGCCTGTAAGTCCCTGTGCGGGTTCATGCCCTGGGGGGTGTTCCCGCTGATTCCCGACGTGGATCAGATTGTGACTCGCAAGCGCCGGTCGGCGACCTTTGGCGGCATTCAGGCTTGCTTGCGCCAGTGTGCTTCGGGGCTCATTACGATTACTGTTGGCCTGATTTTGGGCTGGTCTGGTTTTGACGCGACACGCTCGAGCGCGCCCCGGTCGGCTCAGCTGGCTTTGGCGGGGATGATGCTGGGCTGGTTTGCGCTGACAATGCTCGTCTGCTGGTGGATTTCGTCGAGTTTCCACTTGGATAGTCGCACGGATGGGATTATTACTCGGGAGACGGCGCGCTTGGCAGCTGGCGGCTCGAAGGCGGATGTGACCCCTGAGACGAAGGCTGTGGTGGAGGATTTGACTGGGCTGCCTTACAGTCAGGTGTGGCCGGAGAACGTGCGCATATAAGCATATAGATTGCATACATTATGAATTCAGGGCCGACGGTTCATTCCCGTCGGCCCTGATTCTTTTGACTGTTACTGCTTATCTTAGCTGTCCCTGCTCTAGCGGGCTGGCGCTTCTTCTGCGGCCTTGCGCACGGCGATGGAAGCTAGGAGGCCCACCAGGAGCAGTACGCAGGCGAAGGCCATGGCCATCTGTCCACCCTGGACAAAACCGGAGGTGAGGGCATCGGTAATCTGCGGACCGAGGGCCCCAAACTTACCGTGACTGCCTTGGGCGCGGATGCCGGAAATCATGTTGCCAGCTGAGGATTTGACTCCGGAGACGAGACCGTCGGAGAGGCCTTTGGGCAAGCCGGGAATAGCGGCGAGCTTGCCGGGTGTGGTGAGGCCAACAGCCACGGAGAGGGCGGTGCCTGAGACTGCGGCGCCGAGGGCGGTTCCCAGCTGGCGGATGGTGGACTGGGTGGCGGAGCCTTCGCCGGATTGGGCGATGGGCACGCCGGAGAGGACGAGGCTGGTCAGCTGGGCGGAGGCAAAACCGAGGCCTAGGCCGTAGATGACGAGCGCGGCCATGAGCAGCCAGACGGGGATCGAGGTGCCCATGCAGGCGATAGCAGCAAGGACGCCGATCATTTCGAGTACCAGACCCAGCTGGACGGTGCCGCCTGCGCCGAGTTTGGCGGAGACGAAGCGGGCCATGCCGCCGGAGACGATGGAGCCCAGGGCCAGGACGGCGATGATGCCGCCTGCTTGCAGGGTGTCCAGGGAGCGGGCGTTGATCAGGTAGAGGGGCAGGGTGAAGATGACCACGAATTCACCGGCGTTGATGATGGCGGCGGTGAAATTGCCCCAGCCGAAGGTCTTGATTTTGAAGAGGGTCACGTCGAGCATGACCAGGCGGCCGCCACGCTTGCGCTTGAGTTCGAGGGCCACGAAGCAGGCCAGCAGGATCAGGCCGAGTACCAGGCAGACGGGGATGACGGATAGGGCTGCGCTCTGGGGCCAGGTCACGGAACCGATGGTCAGGGCTTTGGCCGGGTGCCACCAGCCGTAGGTTTCGCCTTCGATGAGGCCGAAGACCACGAACGCGGAGCCAAAGGCGGACAGGAGGATGCCGCCCGCGTCGGACAGGAGGCTGCCGCCTGTACTGCTGCCTTGGGCCTTGGATTCGGGCACGAAGGGGATGGAGCAGATGAAGACGATGGCGCCTAGGGGCAGGTTGACCAGGAAGATCCACCGCCAGCCGATGGTCTGGGTAAAGAGGCCTCCAAGGAGGGGCCCGATGGCCGCAGCAGACGACATGACGGCTCCCCAGACACCGAAGGCCGCAGCCCGGTATTTGCCTCGGAAGTTGGCGGAGACTGACGAAAGCGTGGAGGGCATGACGAGGGCACCGCCGATGCCCTGGACCACGCGGGCTAGGAGCAGGAGGGTGCCGGTCTGCGAGGAGGCGGCGAGGAGGGAGCCGGCCACGAAAATGACGGTGCCGATTTGTAGGAGGCGCTTGCGGCCGTACATGTCGCCCAGGCGGCCGGAGGGCAGGAGGAGGGCGGCCAGAATAATGGAGTAGAGGGCGGTGATCCACTGGGCATCGGTCAGGTTGATGTGGATGGCGTCAATGATGGCGGGGATGGAGACGTTGACGATGGACGAGTCCAAGACAATCATGGCCAGGCCAAGGGCCAGGACCCACAGGGCTTTCCAGGGTGGCTTGGGCTCGCCGGCCTCCCCCGCTGCTGGTGCGGCTGTCTGCTGCGTGTCTTTTTGCATGTTCGTGCCCCTCTGTGTTGCTTCCCAGGCTTTTCATCGGTCGAGAAGGCGGGATGACAATCTGACCTGGAAAGACCAATTTTTGCGACACAGTGTCGCAAACCTTCTCCAAACTATAGGTGAGCGCGGACCAACTTGCAACTTGAGAGCGAAAACCAGTCCAGTTCAGGCCCGTACAGGCAGAAGTCGGGATGTACGCAGGCCCTATCTCTCCCCTAAAAAGGACCCTCTTAGGGTGGTCAGCATAGAATGCAAGGAAAGGGGTACAGGAAGCAAGCGCAGAGGGAGCAGTTGATGCCCAAGATTCAGGAAGCGACGCTCAACGAGCACCGCCAGCGCCTGCTCAAGCAGATTTTGGATGCCACTGAATCCATTCTCAAGCAGGAGGGGCGCACTGGGCTCACCATGTCGGCCGTGAGCGAGCGCACCGGCATAGCACGCAACTCCTTGTACCGGTACGCCCAAAATGCCGACCAATTGTGCAACATGGTCTTGGAGCGCCGCCTGCCCACCTGGTCGCAGGCGCTCGAACGGGCCATCCGGGGCGCGAGCAGCCCGCAAGCGCTGATTGAGGCCTGGAGTAAGGCCAATTTGCGGCAGGCCAGCGAGCACGGACACGCCTGGATGATGGACCTTTTTTCTGCCACGAGCAACGAACAGGTGCGGGCGAGCTTCGTCTACGGCGAATATACGGACGACAGCTTAGGACAGCAGGCGGCCAGCGGGGACGGGCAGCTCTCCTCCGAAGACGCTATGGTGCGTTTCCACCATCAGGTGAATGGTCCGCTCATTTCGGCCTGGCAGCAGCTGGCACCTTCCCACCCCGAAATTGGCGTGGAGTTAACCCGGGGGCTGGTGCAATCTGGTATGCGCTTGATTGACGCTCTGGAGAGACAGACAGGTCGGCCGCCGCAGGTTAGCAGGCGGGAGGCGGAAGGCATTATTGAAGACGTGCTGTCCAGTGTGCGGGAGGTGACGGCCACCCTGAGCAAGCGAGAGAGCGATGGGAGCGAAGGCCGAACCTGAGCAGTATCGACTTCGCTCTGGGCGGGCTAGTCCAGGGGAATAGGAGACTCGGGACAGCTGTTAAACGCTTGTGGTAGCTATTGAAAGAGAGTGGACGCCAGCAAGGATAAGTGAGGACATATGCGACTGATTGGCAACATTATTTGGCTGATTTTGGGCGGCCTCATCCTCTCCCTAGGCTGGGCCTTGGTGGGCCTGCTCTTGTGCATAACTATTGTGGGCTTACCCCTGGGTGTGCAGGCCTTCAAAATGGCGCGACTGACCCTCTCCCCATTTGGCAAGACGGTCACCTACGGAGGCGGGCTCGGCTCGACCTTGGCCAACATTATCTGGATTCTTCTGGTGGGCTGGTGGATGGCCGTGGGCTACCTACTAGCTGGGCTGGCCAATATGATTACCATTATTGGCATTCCCTTTGGCTTGCAGTCTATCAAAATGGCTCAGCTGGCGCTCATGCCTTTTGGGGCGCGAGTGACCAAGCGTTTGGCGTAACTCCAGGAGCGCTGCCCTAGAATTATCCGTCTGGCTGGGGTGAGACAATAGCATTATGACTACAGTAATTATGCATACATCCGAAGGCGACATCCGCCTCGACCTCTTTGACGACCAGGCCCCACAGACGGTTGAAAACTTCCTGGGCTTGGCCTCCGGCTCCAAGGAGTGGAAGGACCCGATCACGAGCGAAACCCGCAAGGATCCCTTCTACAATGGGCTCACCTTCCACCGCATTATCAAGGACTTCATGATTCAGGGCGGTTGCCCACTCGGCACAGGTACCGGCGGCCCCGGCTACGAGTTCGACGACGAAATTGACCCCAGCTTGAACTTTGCTCAGCCCTACATGCTGGCTATGGCCAACGCTGGCACCCACCGCGACCCGCGCACTGGCCGCTCGCACGGCACGAACGGTTCGCAGTTCTTTATCACCACGGTCCCCACCCCCTGGCTGGACGGCCACCACACCATCTTTGGCCAGGTGAGCGATGAGGATTCCAAGAAGGTGGTTGACAAGCTCGACGCAGTGCAGACCAACGGGTCGGACCAGCCGCTAGAGCCGGTCATGATTGAGAGCATCGAAGTCCTGTAAGGCCTTGTGCTAGCTGTCAGATTCGTTTGAGGAGCCGGATTCCGTGCATGCGCAGGGGTCCGGCTCTTCGGTACCTGACTCAGGCATATTCGCAGCCGTCCGGCAACATACGCTAGCAGAGCCGCTAGCTTCGATCACTCAAAGGAGATTACCAGCATGAGCACGCAAGAACATCAAGCGGATTCGAGACCAGATAGGCCCGTTACTGTCGCTGTGTTGGGGGCCGGTCGCATAGCCCTGCACATGGCGGACACGCTCGCCCAGATGAGCCAGGATCCCCGCTACCAGCAGCTAGTCACACCGTACGCCGTGGCCTCGCGCTCCCTGGACCGGGCTCAAAAACTGGCTGGCGATTTTCACTTCGCCCGGGCCTACGGCTCCTACCAGGAGCTCCTGGACGACCCGCTCGTGGACTTGGTCTACATCGCCACCCCCCACAGCCTGCACGCCGAGCAAGCCACCGCCTGCCTGAAGGCCGGCAAGCACGTTTTAGTAGAGAAGGCGTTCACCCTCAACGCCCGCCAGGCCCGAGAAGTCACCGATTTAGCCCGAAACCTGGGGCTCTTGTGCGCCGAAGCGATATGGACCAGGTACATGCCCTCCCGCCAGCTTTTGGACTCCATCTTGCAATCCGCCCCTATCGGCCAGGTGCGGGCCGCCAGCGCCAGCCTCTGCTACCCCACCACCCACAAGCCACGCATGACCGACCTGAGCCTGGGCGGCGGTGCCCTGCTCGATGTCGGCGTCTACGCATTGAACTTCCTGGACATGGTCTTTGGCTCAAAGCCCCTCTCGCGCATTGTCTCCACAGCTGCCATGTACCCCACGGGCGTGGACGAGAGCAACGCCACAACCCTGATTTACGAGGACGGTAGCCTGGGTCAAGCCGTCTCCTCTATGAGCGTGGCCTGTGACCGCTCGGGCACCATCTGGGGCAGTCAAGGATACATAGTCTGCACCAATATCAACAACATCGAAGCCATTGACATCTATAGTAGCGACCACCGGCTGGTCCACCACTACCCCGTGCCCGAGCAACTTACCGGCTACGAATATGAAGTTGCCGCCGCCGCACAGGCCATACGGGCGGGCCAGAGCGAATGCCCGCAGATGCCCCACGCCGACACGGTCCGCCTGATGAGCCTGATGGACACTTTGAGAGCGCAGTGGGGACTGCGCTACCCAGCAGACTAGAGACACGATCGGCACGAACCCCGGCCTGCGAGTGCCCTTATCCGCCAGATAACTGCCCTCCCGAACCAACCGAATCCTGTCCGCAAATAACGCTAATGTTAGTGTACAAAGTCCTCTATTTGACGGCATACTTCCGGCAGCTCTGCCGGTGTTGAGCCGTAGAGGGATAGGCTAGGCGTTTACCGAGGGGAACACGGCGCCTTTTGTTGGGGAAGGACGGACCATATACCGTGGCCAAACAGCAACAATACCATCTTTTGAGCGGTTACATAGCGAGTATCTACCGGCAGTCTAAGGCGGAGTTCAAAAAGCAGACGCCCATGCCCGGCTTGAGCGGCACTCAAAGCGATATCGTGATGTTTCTCTATGACCACCCGGGACTGTGCCAGGGGCAGATAGCCGATATGATGGCCGTCAACCCGAGCCTGATGGCCCGCGACGTCAAAGCGCTCCTCGACGCAGAACTGATTCACCGGCAGGACAACCCGGCTGACCGGAGGGCCAAGGTCATAGGTTTAACGCCCAAGGGTGTTTCGCTGGCCAAAAAGCAAATTAGCGAACTCAACGCCTGGTGGTCGGCCTTCTTCGAAGATGAGCCGGGCGTCAACCCACAGGAGCTCTACCAGGAGCTGGTATCGGTCAACCATAGACTCCTCGAGCAGAATCGGCCCAAACTGTAAGAGCACCAACCAAACTTCGAGAGCTGCCGCTTAAACCGTACTCGCCAGGAGTAATCCTGGACGGTTAAGCGGCAGTATTCGTATGGCCCGCCTCCTGCTCGCCCTCGCCCGGCCGAGAAGCCCTCCCCTGGCCTTCGTCGCTAGGCTTACGGGCTGCGGGGGCAGGCGCTCCAGGCTCGTCGCTGTGCAAGATGGCACGAATACGCTCCAGCCTTGGCCCCACCTCGTGCTCATAGCCTCGATCATTGGGCTGATAGTAGACATGACCGACCAGCTCGTCGGGCATATACTGCTGGGGGGCTACGGCTCCCGGCCAGTCGTGCGCATACCGGTAGCCGTCATGGTTGCCCCAGGCTTTCATGAGCTTGGTGGGGGCATTGCGCAAGTGCAAGGGTACCTGGCCAATGTTGCCCGCGTCCACGTCTGCCAGCGCCAGGTCGATGGCCATATAGGAGGCGTTCGACTTCGGAGCTGTGGCTACGGCGATAACAGCTTCGGAGAGAATGATCCTGGCCTCGGGCATGCCAATCATCGCCACCGCTTGGGCCGCTGCCACGGTGGTCTGCAAAATTTGCGGGGCCGCCATGCCGACCTCTTCCGCTGCCGCAATCATAATCCGTCGGGCAATAAAGCGCGGATCCTCCCCCGCCCGCAGCATCCGAGCCAGGTAGTGGAGGGCCGCGTCCGGGTCCGAACCCCGCATGGACTTGATGAAGGCCGAAGCCACATCGTAGTGGTCATCGCCCTTCCTGTCGTAGCGCACGCTGGCCACATCCATCACGTCGGCCACCAGCTGCTGGCTGATAATCGGCTTGCGAGCGCCCTTTTTGCGGGCCTGCCCACCGGTGACCGCCCCAGCAGCGGCCTCCAAAATTGTCAGAGCCTTGCGAGCATCTCCACCAGCGAGCGCAATGATACGCTCACGGGCTTCGTCGGCCAGTTTCACTTCCCCCTGCAGCCCGCGCTCATCCTCGACCGCCCGGTCAACCAGAGTGCCGATGTCGGCGGGCTCCAGGGCTTCGAGCTTGACCACCACCGAGCGCGAGAGTAGGGGCGAAATCACCGAAAAACTGGGGTTCTCTGTGGTCGCAGCCACTAAGGTCACGTCCCGGTTTTCCACTGCCGGCAGGAGGGCATCTTGCTGGGACTTGGAAAAACGGTGTACTTCGTCAATAAACAGTACGGTCTCCTGCCCCTGGGCCACCAGGCGCTCGTGAGCCCCGGAGAGCACCTCCCGCAGCTCCTTCACCCCGGAAGTCACCGCGGACAGCTCCTGAAAAGCGCGGCCTGACTGCCGGGCGACGATATAGGCCAGCGTGGTTTTGCCCACGCCTGGGGGGCCGAAGAGAATCACTGAAGAGGGCGCGGTCAGTTTCTGCTGGCTGCTGGCACCGGCCCTAGCCAGACGCTCCAAGGGCGTGCCCGGCCCGATGGCCTTAGCCTGACCGACAACCTCCTGAAGGCTCCTAGGCCGCATTCGCACCGCCAGGGGCAGCGTGTGCTCGTCGGGCATATCGGCCGCCGCAAACAAATCATCCGCCATCTGCACTCCCCTCTGTACTTCCCACACCTACTTTAAGCGATAACTCCCGCTCCTGGCAGCCGCTTGCCCCACCAGCTCACTGCCCACTGCGCCAACCTTCACAGACTGAGCAGGTCCTCAATGGGCCCCACCCGGTAGTCTGTAAAGACAACCTGACCTTCGTCTTGGGTTGCATCCAGGTCCACCAGGCCCGCCAGGCCCCAGTCATGATCACCCTCCGAGTCGTCGAAGGTCTGCTGAACCCTCCAAATATGCTCGGTGCTCTCTTTGGACTCGTCCAAGCTCAGGAACTGGGAGGAACGCGCCTGGGCGTCCGTGTTCAACCCCTCGTGAGCCTGGTAGAAGTCGTCCAGGGCATCCTCCCAGGCCCGCAGGCCGTAGCCCCAGTCGGCGTCGAGGGCTGCGAGCTCTTGGGGGCGGTCGAAGGCCACGAGCTCCACCCGGTGGAAGCAGGCGTTGCGCACCAGGAGTTCCAAGGCCCGCCGGTCAGCCACCACCTGGTCGGCTGCTGGCGGCGGTGCCTGACCCATGCCAGCGCTCTCGCCCACCTGCGGCTGCCCGGCGGCCTCCCACTCGTCCACTAGCGAGGAGTCGGTCGAGCGTACAATCAGCTTGAGCCAGGCAATCACGTCGTCTAAGCGCTCGTCCAGCTTGGCGTCCGGCACCGTGCGCGTCATGGCCCGGTAGGCGTCGGACAGGTAGCGCAAGAGCGTGCCTTCTGAACGGGAGATACCGTAGCGGCCGATGTATGAATTAAAGTCGGAGGCCGTTTCCAGCATGTCTCGCAGGACCGATTTAGGCTTGAGCTCGTAGTCGTTGGCCCAGGGCACATCCCGGCGGTACTGGTCAAAGGCCTGCCCTAAGAGCTCTTCCAGGGGCTTAGGGTAGGTGACTTCCTGGAGCTTATCCACCCGCTCCTCATAGTCCATCCCCTGGGCTTTCATCTCCTGCATGGCTGCGTCCCTGGCCTGCCGCTGCTGAGCTTTCAAGACCTGACGGGGGTCCTCCAGGGTCGCCTCCACCATCGAGATGAGGTCCATGTCATAGTCGGGCGAATCCGGGTCCAGGAGCTCAAGCGCGGCCAGAAGGAAGGGCGAGAGCGGCTGGTCCAGAGCAAAGTCCTCGGGCAAGTCCACGGTCGTGTCGTAGTCAGGCTCGCCGTTCGGACCGGAAAGCAGCTCAATCACACCGGTATCTTGCAGGGTTTGGAAGATGTCGTCGGCCCGGGCGTGCAGGTCCTCTTTCTCCGTTGGCGTCTGCAGGGAGTCGTCAATGAGCTGGTCCACCCGAGCGCGTGCGTCGCCGCCTTGCGCCACCTCGTTGAGCACCAGGGAGTGGGTGATCTTCAGCCGGGCTTTGAGCGTCTCCGGCTGGGCCTCAACCAGGTGGTCAAAGGTGGTTTGGCTCCAGGTAACGAAGCCCTCAGGGGCCTTCTTGCGTTTGACTTTCTTCAGCTTTTTCGGGTCATTGCCCGCCTTAGCCAGGGCGCGCGCGTTTTCAATCTCATACTCGGGTGCCTCGGCCACCACCAACCCCTGGGAGTCGAAGCCCATGCGGCCGGCACGACCAGCAATCTGGTGAAATTCGCGGGCGCGCAGGCGACGCATCTTCACTCCGTCGTACTTCGTTAAGGCCGTGAGCACCACCGTGTGAATAGGCACGTTAATCCCCACACCCAGGGTGTCAGTCCCGCAGATGACCGGCAGCAGGCCTTCCTGAGCCAGCTGTTCCACCAGCCGCCGGTACCGAGGCAACATGCCCGCGTGATGAATGCCTACGCCCGTGCGCAGGAGGCGGGAGAGAATCTTGCCAAAGCCTGTCGTAAACTTCGTGCCTTGAATGGCCTCTTTGATGCGTTCCCGGTCCTCCTTGCTGGAAACACCGGAGCTGGAGAGCGCCTGGGCCGTCTCCAGGGCCGCATCCTGAGAAAAGTGGACAATGTACACCGGCGTTGACCCCTCTTGGATCAGTGATTCCACCGTGGCAGCCAGGGGCGTGTCCACATACTGGTAGGACAGGGGTACGGGCCTGGGGGCGTCGGCGATCACGTCGACCGGGTTGCCGGTGTACCCTTCCAGGGCCTCGGAGATGGCCGATACGTCGCCGAGTGTGGCCGACATGAGCAGGAACTGCGTCTGTGGCAGGGTAAGCAAGGGCACCTGCCAGGCCCAGCCGCGCTCTGGGTCACCAAAGAAGTGGAATTCGTCCATAGCCACGCAGGCAATGCGAGCATCCTCCCCCTCGCGCAGGGCTTGATTGGCTAAAATCTCAGCCGTGCAGCAGATGACGGGTGCCTCGGTATTGATGTGGGTGTCCCCGGTAATCATGCCCACATTGTCTCGGCCCAGGGTGCGCACCAGGTCAAAGAATTTTTCGGACACGAGGGCCTTGATGGGCGCCGTATAGTATGAGCGCCGACCCGTACACAGGGCTATAAAGTGCATGGCCAGGGCCACCAGGGATTTGCCTGAACCGGTGGGCGTGTTGAGAATCACATGGTCGCCGGCCAGCAGGGACATGACGGCCTCTTCCTGGTGGGGCCAGGGCGTAATCCCTTGGTCACCAACCCAGCTGAAGAAGCGCTCGTACATCTGGTCGCCGTCCAGGTTCCGCTCCTGGCCCAGAGCGGGGATATACTGCTCCAAACTGCCCGAAGAGACCGGGGGCTCAGCAGGGCGCGACTGGTCGAGCGAGCTCGCCTGACTGGCGCCCTGGTGCTCGAAGGATTGGGATTCATCTGCTGAGGAAAGAGGCATAATATCAGTCTACCGATGACCCCTGGCATCTGCCTGAACGACTGCCTCTCCGCAGCCCCTAATGTCAAACGAACATGAGCACTTTCTGCGGGCAAGCAAGGCCCTTCAAGCTGGTCTCAGGGCAATATTTACGCCAATTTTGAAGGCGAATAGCGTTTTTATTTTTTTGAGCTATAATATGTAAGTAAACATAACTAAATAATGTATATCGGCTTCGAGGACGATACGTCGATATACACAGCACAGCAGAAGGTGCTCGTAGCCAAACCCTACAAACACCCGCCCCAAGCTGGAAGCACAGCAGCTCCCAGCCGCAAAGCACACAATGAACTGGCCTTAGAGTCAGTCAAGAGTTGAAGAGGCTCATTATGACGAAGAAAACTTGGGTGGCCGGCATAGCGTTAGCCACAGCCACCATGCTCGCACTTTCAGGATGCTCGATGGGAGGAGGGGCGTCAAACAATAAAGGCGCCTCCGGTGACAGCAACGGCGCAGGAAAGACCGTCACCATCTGGGCCATGAAAGGCGACTACACCGACGAGACACTGGCAGCCATCAACAAAGCCTTCGAAAAGAAGACCGGCGCCAAGGTCAAGTTGCAAATCCAGCAGTGGAACAACATTGGCACCAAGGTAACGACAGCCCTGTCCACCGACACGCCGCCCGACATTATCGATATGGGCAACACGCAGGTAGCTGGATACGCTGCCTCCGGTGGTCTGATGGATTTGACCAGCAACAAGAGCGAATTGACTGGCGGCAACACCTGGGTGAAAGGCTTGGAAGACCCGGCCACCATCGATGGCAAGCTCTACGGCGTGCCCGCTTTCGCTGCAGCCCGTGCGGTCATCTACAACAAAAAAGTGTGGAATGACGCGGGCGTGACCAGCGAGCCCAAGAACTGGGACGAGTTCACGGCCGACCTCGACAAGATCGCCGCCAAGAACGCCTCCAACGCCGATTTCGTACCCTTCTACCTGCCTGGCCAGTACTGGTACTCAGCCCTGCAGTTCATCTGGGACGCTGGTGGCGAAGTGGCCGTGCAAAAGGGCGGCAGCTGGAAAGGCTCCACCTCTAGCGCTGAATCCGTCAAGGGTATGGACCAGTGGAAAGCCTTCCAAAACAAGTACTCATCCAAGGCCTCACAGACCGTCGACACACTCGACCCCTCGATGGATCAATTCCTGGCCGACAGCAAGACCGGCGCAATCTTGAGCAATTCCGCCTCCATCGTAGCCGCCAAGTCCGCCAACAAGGACTTGAAGGACGACGATCTGGGCACCTTCCCCATGCCCGGCCAATCCGGCAAGAATCAAACCTCCATGGTCGCTGGCTCAGACTGGGCCATCGCTGCCAAGAGCAAGAACCAAAAGCTGGCCCTGGAATGGGTCAAGATCGCGGCCAGCGACAGCGTCCAGCAGGAGTGGGTCTTTAAGCACGACGGCTGGCTGCCCAACTCCGTTGAAGGACTCGACAAAGCTATGAATTCTGCCGACTTCCCCCAGGTGCAGAAGGGCTTCTTCGAGGCAGCTAAGGTCTCCAAGACCACGCCAGGCTCCCCCAACTGGGCCACGGTCGAAGGCGACAAGTCCATCAACGAGTTCACCCAGTCCATCGCCACTGGCGACTCCTCCACCAAAGACGCCGCACAGAAGTTCGACGCCCACCTCGACGAAGTGTTCGCCAAGAAGAACTGAGCACTCTCGTCAATTGCCCCACCGCCCGTGGACGAGCGACCTATAGCTTGCCCACGGGTTGGGGCTCCTCCCCGTACATCGGTTAGGAAACTGCTATGACATTTGAATCCGCATCTGTGCCTGCCTCTCGCACCAGCGCCGGGGCCCCTCAGCCCGGCGGCTCCGCCCTCCACACCCGAAAGAGCAGACGCCAGAGCAGCCTGAAAAACTACAATAAAATTGCTGCCCTCCTACTCACCCCCACCGGCATAATCTTGATAGCGCTGGTGATTGTCCCCATCATCTTCCTGATTTTCACCTCCTTCACCGACTTTAATCAAAAGTCTCTCTTCACCGGCGAGTTCAACGTCAAAGGCTTTGAGCAGTACGCCACAGTGCTCTCCGACGGCAGCTTCTGGGCCGCCCTCCTGCGCACGTTCATCTTCACCGCAGCCCTGGTACTCGGCTCCATGCTCATCGGCATGGGCGTGGCGCAGATGATGGCCAAATTAGGCACCTTCATGCGTTACCTGGTAACGTTCGTGCTGATTTTCGCCTGGGCCATGCCCAACGTGGCCTCCTCCTTCGTCTGGAACTGGCTCTTCCAGCCCGGCTACGGCGTGATTAACTGGCTTTTGACCCGCCTGCACATCTTTGGCAATGTGAGCGACCTGGCCTGGTCCAACAACACTAGCCTGGCCTTCGTCTGCATCTGGCTGCTCGTGGTCTGGCAGGCTGTCCCCTACATCGCCATCACCCTCTATGCAGCCACCAGCCAGCTGGACCCTTCCAGCATCGAAGCCGCGCAGATTGACGGAGCGGGCCCCATTTGCACCTACTGGCAGATTATAGTGCCGCTGATTTTCCCCTCCATCCTCGTGGTGGCCATGCTCTCCATTATTTGGGATTTCAACGTCTTCAACCAGATTTGGCTGGTCTCCCAGGGAGGCCCCCACGGCTCGACTTCCACCATCGGAGTCTTTACCTACAAGAAGGCCTTTATCAACTTCGATATTGCCCAGGGCGCTGCTATCTCGGTCATCACCGTGGTACTGCTGCTGGCCCTGACTGCCGTATACGTTCGCAATCTCCTGAAATCAGGTGAGGATCTATGACTTCTACAAGTTTAAAAGCCACAGCCAGCTCAGCCCCTGTCCGCGCACAAAGGCGTTTCAACTGGCGAAAATGCGGCCGCATAGTCATCGCCGTGCTCTTCTGCATCGTCTGGTTCTTCCCGGTCTATTGGATGGTCATCACGGCCTTCAAGCCCCGCAACGAAGTCATGACCAAAAACCCTGTCTTTATCCCCAGCCACTGGTCGGTGGAGAACTTCCATACGGCCATCTTCCAGACGCAGTTCTTCACCAACTTGAAGAACTCGGCCATTATCACCTTCGTCGCAGTGGTGGTCTCCATTCTCTTCGCCTTCCTGGCCTGCGCCGCACTCACCCTCTACCGGTTTAGGGGTCGGCGGACCATTATGGTGATGATTCTGGCCATGCAGATGATTCCCGGCACTGCCATGCTGATTCCCCAGTTCATCGTCTTCAACCAGTTCGGCTTGCTCAACAAGTACATCGGCCTGATTTTGGCCTATATCGCTCTCGTTCTGCCCTTCTCTATATGGAACATGCGAGGCTTCTTCCTCTCCATCCCCTCCTCAATCTTTGAGTCGGCCCGCGTGGAAGGTGCCTCGGAATGGCAGATCCTGCGACGCATCACCTTCCCTCTGGTGGCACCAGGCGTCGTGTCCACCTCGGTCTTCGCCTTCATCACAGCCTGGAACGACTACCTGACTGCCTACACGTTCATGAAGGATGAAACCAAATACACCCTTCCCGTCTGGCTTGCCTCCTTCACCACCCCAGCTGGCACCGACTTCGGTTCGCAGATGGCAGCCTCGGTGCTCTTCTCCCTGCCCGTCGTCATCTTCTTTATGGTGATTGAAGGCAACATTGCCAAGGGCGCTACCACGGGCTCAGTAAAGTAAACGTAGACACAAACGTAGGCCAGCACAGGAGGGTAACAGCATGACGAGCAGCAAGGCCGTCGATGAGAGCGAGAAGCGGGCCAAGCGCGCGAAGCCGCGGGTATCTTCGCCTTCAGATATCCGCAAGAGCAACCGCCAGGCTGTCCTCCGTGCGCTCTACCCCGACCGCTGGCTCTCCCGGGCCGACTTAGCTAAGCTCACCGGCCTGTCGAAAGTCTCGGTCTCAGACGTGGTGGCCGAGCTGATTCAGGACTCCCTCCTGGTAGAAGGGGGCTATAAACCCTCTTCCAAGCCCGGCAAACCGGCTGTCCTGGTAGGGATTGAGGCTCAGGGTAAAACGGTGATGGCCGTTGACCTTTCGGAGGCAGGCACCGTCAAGGGAATCCTGTGCGACTTGAAAGGCCAGATCATACTGAGGGCCAAGCAGGATTTACCCCAGAGCAATCCGCTCCCCCTGGAGCCCATCATCGCCCTGTGTCAGCAGCTCAAAGCTCGCGCCCCCGAACCCCTGCTCGGCCTAGCTGTCGCCACGCCAGGCACCGTCAACATGCAGGGCACCGTTCTGGCAGCACCGAACCTAGGCTGGTCGGACGTGGACCTGGCTCAAATTCTGAGCCAGCAGGTGGGTCTGCGCACCTACGTGACCAACGACGCCGACAGCGCCGTCTTTGGCGAGCACTGTTTCGCCGGAGGGCCCGCGAACATGATCCTGGTGCAGATTGCCCGAGGCGTGGGTGCTGGTGTGCTCATCGACAACCGTATTGTGCGCGGCTCCCACTATGTGGCCGGAGAAATAGGGCATGTGGTGGTCGACGAAAACGGCATTGCCTGTGCCTGCGGCAAGCGCGGCTGCTTGGAAACGCTCACCTCAGTACCCTTCCTGGCGGGCAAAATCGCGGCGCAGCCCCAAGCTCGGGAAGGTATCCTGGCCCAGGCGGGACAGGTTTTGGGAGCAGCGCTCTCCATGCCCGTAGCCTTGACCAACATCACGGACATCAGTATCGCTGGCCCCTCTGAAATTACCGACGAGGCCATGCTCACCGCGCTTGAAAATACAATCAACGAACGGGTCCACTCTCGTTTTATTGAACACGTTCATGTACATCCAGCCGCCCTGGGCAATGACGCGGCAGTCCTCGGCGGTGCCGCTTGCGTACTCAGACGCGAGCTCGGCGTTTTGTAAGCCTCTATTCATCAGCAAACCTCCCCTAGCGAAAAGAAACACACCATGACCACACCAACAGATCAGCGGCAGACACCCACCCCCCACGCGACCCCAGACCCCGGAGCAGAGCAGCTAGCACTCATTCCCATCCCCCAGCAGGTGAGCATGGAAAGCGGCCACCGGCTCATGCCAGCCAATGGGCGCATCAGCTACCGGGGACCACGAGCAGTAGACCACATGGGCCGCATATCCTTCCTCTCAGCCCAGCTCGCCCAAGAGATACGCGAACAAACTGGCTTGACCTGGAGTTCCGCCCAAGGCGCTCGTTGGTCTGCCTGGATAGAGCTCAATATTGACCCCAGCTTGAGTCCCCAAGCCTATAAGCTGCGCATCAAGCAGGGTTCGCCCGCTGTCAGCGTCTGTGGAGGCGACTGGGAAGGCCTGCGCTACGGAGTACAGACCCTGCGCCAGATTATCCGGCAACGAGGGGCCCTCCTGCCCTGCTTGCAGATTGAGGACCAACCGGTCATGCCCGTGCGCTCCTACAGCTTAGACGTAACGCGCGGCCGGGTACCCACCATGGCCTGGCTCAAAGCCTGGGTTGATAAGCTCGCCTTCTATAAGTACAACCAGCTCCAGCTCTACGTGGAGCACACCTTCGG